>NZ_CP089746.1:6981672-7293340 GCF_029541745.1 Streptomyces sp. LX-29
GTGGCCGTCTCCCGGGTGTACGTCGGGGTGCACTACCCCAGCGATGTGCTGGCCGGCGTCGCCGTGGGCGCGACGGCGGCCGCCCTCACCTGCCGCTGGTGGCCGCCGCGCCCGGAGACGCCGGCCCAGGCCCGACCGCGGGTCTCCGCCCCCGCGCTGCCCGGCGGCGCCGGGCTGTGCGTCGTCGTCAACCGGGGGGCGGGGCCCGGCGCCGGCTTCGGACCGGTGCGGTCGTACGCCGAGCAGCTGCGCGATCTGCTCCCCGCCGCGGAGATCATGGAGTGCGGCCCCGACGACGACTTCGGCGCGCTGCTGGACCGCGCCGCCCGCCGGGCCGCGGAGCGCGGTGGCGCGCTCGGGATCTGCGGCGGCGACGGCAGCGTCAACGCCGCCGCGGCCCTGGCCGTGGAACGCCGGCTGCCGCTGGCCGTCTTCCCCGGCGGCACCCTCAACCACTTCGCGCTCGACGTCGGCGTCCCGGCCTTCGACGACACCGCCTACGCGGTGGAGGAGGGGGACGCGGTCGCGGTCGACCTCGCGTACGCGGCGCCGGCCGAGGGCGACGCGGCGAACGCCGCACGGGGCGGGGGCGCGGGTCCTGACGCGGCGTCGGTCGCGGGCGCGTCCTTCGGCCCCGCCGCCGGCTCCGGGACGGGCGGCGGATCGGCCGTGGGGGAGGGACCGGCCACGACGGGCGACGGGGCGGCTCGGACCATCCCGTTCGTCAACACCTTCAGCGTCGGCCTCTACCCCGAGCTGGTGCACCTGCGCGAGCGGCTCCAGGGCCGGCTGGGAAAGTGGCCCGCGACCGCCGTCGCGCTGGCCCGGGTGCTGCGCACCGGATCCCCGACCGAGATGGAGATCAACGGGCGCCCCCACCGGGTGTGGCTGCTGTTCGTCGGCAACGGCCACTACGCGCCCGAGGGCTTCGCCCCCGCCTACCGCGAGCGGCTGGACGACGGCCTGCTCGACGTCCGGCTGATCGACGGCAACCCGCGGCTGGCCCGTACGCGCGTCATCCTGGCGGCCGTGTTCGGCGCGCTGGAGCACTCGCACATCTATATGAAGGCCAGTGTCCGCCGGCTGCGGCTCACCGGACTGGGCGACACGGCCAGGCTCGCCCACGACGGCGAGGTCGCCCCGGCCCCCGATGCCCTGCTCATCGCCAAGCGCCCCGGTGCGCTCACCGTCTACCGTCCCGCCGTGCTCCAGAGCGAGTTCCTCCAGACGGCCCGCGCGGCCGCCGCGGCGGCGCGCCGGCTGGGCGAGGCCGGGGGCACCGCGCTGCGGGAGGGCTGAGCCGGTCGGCCCGGGGGCGCCGAACTCCATCTCTTCGACACCGGCCACTTCGCGCCGGAGGAGTGCCTCGCCGACATCGCCCCGCTCATCGCCGACTTCCCGGACCGCGTCTGGCGGTGACGGGGCGTAGCCCGCGACCGAGCGCGCGGGCTACGAGGTCACCGAATCCGTCAGCCGGCTGTAGAAGCAGCGCGCCGCCTCCACCTGGTGGAAGGCGCGCAGCCGGCGCCGGAACTCGCTGAGCCGCTGGGTGGCGAGGTGCGACCGCAGGCCCCGCATCAGGTCCAGCGCCTTCTCGGCCGAGCGGCACCCCTCCTCCACCTCCCCGTCCAGCACCCGCGCGGTGGCGAGCAGCAGCAGCGCGATGGCGCGCCGTCGCACCCTGGCCTCGGGCAGCTCGGTCAGCGCCTTCTCCGCCCAGCGCGCGGCGAGCGCCGGATTCTCCAGGTCCTGGTAACCGTGCGCCAGCTCCACCGCCAGATACGCCTGGTTGAAGCGCGAGACCCACTCCGCCTCGGTGGCGGGGTCGGCGCGCGTCAGCACCTCCAGCGCCTGCCCCATCGTCGCGGTGAACAGCCGCTTCTCGCCGAGCAGGGCGTAGCCGCGCGCCTCCGCGGCGTGGCACAGCGACTGGACCGTGAACGGCGCGCGGCCCACCGAGCCCTCCCGGGCTGCCCGCGCCAGCTGGGTGACCTCCCTGGGGTACCCCAACTGCGGCGCCAGCCTGCTCATGCCCGCGGCGAGCACATAGCCGCCGAAGCCGCGGTCGCCGGCCGCCTGGGAGAGCCGGAGCGCCTGGATGTAGTAGCGCTGGGCGAGGCTCGGCTGGCCGACGTCCTCCGCCAGATAGCCGGCCAGCTCGGTGAGCCGGGCGGCGGCCGCGAACAGCCGCCGGCCGAGGGAGTCGCCGTAGGAGCCGGTCAGCAGCCCGGACACCACGCTGTCGAGATAGTGCACCAGCGTGGGCCGCACATGGCCGCCGCCGAACCGGTGGTCGAGCGTGGCCAGCGACAGCAGGGTCGCCTCGACCGCGTCCGGATCGGCATCGGCCACCCGATGCCCTCCGGAGCGCGAGACCGACGCGTCCAGGCCGGTGATCAGCCAGTCGCGGCTGGGGCTGACCAGCGCCGAGGCCGACACCGTGGCGCCGAAAGGTCTCCTTCCCTGGCCGGCGTCGCTGCGCCACAGCGCGCAGGCGTGCTCCACCGCACCCGCCACGTCCCGGGCGAAGTTGAGCCCGGCTCCCGCCGCCAGGTCCGCGCGGTCGGTCATGCCGATCTCTTCGAGGGACACCGTGCGGCCCAGCTTCTCGCCCAGGACCTCGGCGATGATGGCCGTGGTCCGGCCGCGTGGTCGCTGTCCTCGGACCCATCGGCTCACGGAGGTCTTGTCGTACCGCAGATCGAGTCCGTATCTGCTTCCGCGCATGTTGACCCGACGAGCCAGGCCCGCATGGGAAACCGCCGCCTCGTGGATCAACGCTTCGAGCCGGTCGTTGGGCTCGCGTGCCGCAAGTGATCGGGCAGCCATCCGCTTCCCTCCCAGTGACTATCTGCTCATCACGTGTCGAAAACCATGGCGTTTCGTAACGGAGGTGCATCTTCCCTTGGCATAAGCATTCTTCCGCAACTGATGGTGTCTTTGTGGCTAAAAAACATGAATCGGGATCACTGGGTGCATGCCGGGTGCAACTGGTGCATCCCGAGGGGCGCTTGCGTCGGCGCCAGTGCCCCCCGTACGTCATGCGTGCGCCGGGGTGCGATGCCCGGCGCACGGTTTTCCGGATCCGCTGCTCTCCTACGGCACCGGTGTGAGCGGGACCGCCGCCCACACGGCGCAGCCGCCGTCGCCGCTCCGGCGCCGTCCCCAGGCGTAGGCGGTCGCGGCGATCAACGCCAGCCCCCGCCCGTGGGCGTCGCTCCGGCGGGCAGCGACCACCCGTGGCCTGGAGGGCGTTCCGCCCTGGTCCCGGACCTCCACGAAGAGCAGGCCGCTCGCCCTCCAGAACCGGCCGGTGATGAGGGCGGACCGGGAGTGGCGCACCGCGTTGGTGACCAGCTCCGACAGCACCAGGAGGAACGCGTACCGCACGCCCTCCCCGTTGACCTGTTCGGAGTCCAGCCACGACCGTGCCAGGCGGCGGCAGGCCGGAACTCCTCGCTCCGTCGACGGGAGGGAGAACGCGACGGGGTGGCCCGAGCGCCAGGGAGTGTCCAGCGGCGGCGTTGCGCCGCCCGACCACTCCTCGATCTGCTGCAGTGTCAGGGTGACGTCCACCGCGGTCGCGGTGGCTGACGATGATTTCCCGCGCATGGCAAGCCTTTCCGTCGGGGCGCCGCTGCCCCGGCGGTCGCCGGACACCCTGCCCGGGCGGTGGGATCGCCCGGGCAGGGGCCCGCCCCGGGGAGCGGTGCCCGTCACATCAACCCAGGCATCCCGGGACGGGATCGGGGCTGCCGGAGCAGTTGGTCGGGTTGTTGTTGAAGACCGGCACCAGGGTCAGGGTGACCGTGGAGTTGTCGTTGTAGATCCCGCCGGGAGCGGTGTCGGAGCGGTTGCTCTCCACAGTGCCGAGGGTCAGCGTCACCGAGCCGCCCAGGGTGGCGATCCCGCCGCCCGTCGCGCCCTCGGCGAGGGCGGAGTTGCTGCCGAAGGCGCTTGAGGCGCCCTGGAGGGTGCCACCCGCGTTCAGCACGCCGCCGCCCTGGGCCCCCTCCCCGGTCACGGTGTTGTGGTCCACGCTGGAGGCGCTCACCCGCGTGAGGGCGTCGGCGGCGTTGTGCAGACCGCCCCCGCCGGCCACGGCGGTGTTCGAGGCGAGACGGGTGCCGGCGTTGACGTTCGCGGTTCCGGTGTTGGCGAGGCCCCCGCCCACGTCGGACGCGGCGTTACGGCCGATGAACGACGCGTTCAGGGTGAGCTGCCCCTCGTTGAGGATGCCGCCCCCGGACCCGGTGACCGAACCTCCCGAAACGGTGAGGGCGGTGAGGTTGAGGTTGCCCGATCCCGTGACGTGGAAGATCCGGAAGTCGGGTGCGGAGGCGGCACGCGTGATGGTGGCGCCGGCGCCCAGGATGTTGATCGGGGTGGTGATCTCCGGCAGACCGTCGTCCGCGTTCTCCGCGGCGGTCAGCTGGTAGGTGCAGCCGGGTGTCAGCAGAAGGCTGCCGCCTCCGCCCGCGTTGGCCTGGTCGATGGCGTCGATCAGGTCCGAGACCGCACACGAGACGTATGCCTTCGGCTGGGCGGCGGCCGGCATCGTCGTCGCCAGCGTCACGGCGAGGGCGCCGGCGACGCCGAGGCCGATCGACGGAAGGTTCTTCCGCAGATTCATTTCTTCCTCCTAGCGCATGGGACGTGCGCGAATTCGAGCGAGACTCTCGCCCCGAATTCAGGGTCACCGGGCGATGTCCCGTCATATCGCGGCGCGAGGCTCCTATGAGCCTTCGTTCTCGCGTTATCTCATTGAATCCACGAGGATGTGTGAATCGGTAGGCGCGTGCGGCCGTGAAGGAAGCGGGAAGAGTCCGGTGGAGGCATGTGTGATGACCGCAAAAGCGCGGAGGGGCTGCCCGGCCGCCGATAGCCGACGGCCGCCGCGACGATAACGGGCGGACGGCCGAAGGCGGGTGCGCGGGGTGCCGCGCGCGCGACGGCACGGCCCGTCCCACAAGGGGAAGCGGGCCGTGCCGCCGTGGTCGAGGCGCGGACCAGCGGGGCCGTGCCGGACCGGGAGCCGGTCAGGGCGGGGTGAGTTCCAGCCCCATGCGCTCGGCGAGCCCCTCGGCGAGCGCCGCCACCGTGGAATGCCGCCACACGAAATTCCCCGGCAATTGGATTTCCAGGTTCCTTTCCAGGATCGACCTCAGCTCCATCGCCAGCAGCGAATCGAATCCGAGCGCCTTCAACGGAATCTGTGGATCGAGGGAGGTGGCCCGCAACCGCAACACGGCACGGATATGGTCCGCCAGATAGATTTCCAGGGCGGCCCGGCGGCCCAGACCGACGGGGAGATCCTGCAGCCGGGCGCGAATCCCGTCGTCACGCGGCGGCCCGCCGTCACCCGTCCGTTCGGCGTCGGCCGGCCGCCCGTCGCCGTCCGGTCGATCGTCCCGGGTGAACAGACCGAAGAAGTCCGAACGCCGCCCCGCGGCGGGCACCCAGGTGTCCGGCTCGCCGGGGATGACGCCGGTCTGCGTCCGCCGATGGCGCAGCAGCAACTCCAGCGCCGTCAGGCCCTCCTCGGTGGAGAGGGTCCGATAGCCGCGGGCGGCGAAGTCGGTGGCGACACCGGTCTCGCCCCACGGACCCCAGTTCACCGCCAGCGTCGGCAGTCCGCGCGCGGAACGCCACGCGGCGAAGCCGTCCAGCCAGGAGTTGGCGGCGGCGTAGGCGCCCTGCCCCGGGTTGCCCAGCAGCGAGGCCATCGAGGAGAACACCACGAACCAGTCCAGTTGGCGGTCGGCCGTCACCTGGTGCAGCCGCCACGCGCCGACCGCCTTGGGCGCCCAGACCCGACGCAGCTGGTCGTCCCGGATGTTGACCACCGCGGCGTCCTCCAGCGCCATGGCGCAGTGCACGACCCCGTACAGCGGGGCTCCCTCGGCCTCGACCGCGGCCATGAGCCGTTCGCCGGTGCGCGCGTCGGCGATGTCGCCGAGGACGACGGTGATCCGGGTTCCGCCCGCGGTGAGTTCGTCCAGGAGTTCCGCGACGACCGGGGAGGGGCGACTGCGCCCGTTGAGCACGAGGTGCCCGGCCCCCCGGTCGGCGAGCCAGCGCGCGGTGGCCAGCCCCAGGCCGCGCAGCCCGCCGGTGACCAGATAGGCGCCGCCCGGCCGGACCGTCGGCGCCCCCTCCGGCAGCACCGCGGTCGCCTCGCCGCGCTCCGGGACGGTCAGCACCACCTTGCCGATATGACGGGCCTGCGCCATGTGCCGGAAGGCGTCGGTGGCCGCGGAGAGCGGGAACGCGATGCCCGGCAGCGACTTCAGCCGACCCGCCGCCACCTCGCCCAGCACCTCCCGCAGCAGGGCGGCGAAGGCGTCCGGGCGGGCCCGCTGCAGCTCGATCAGGTCCACGGTGCTGAGGGTGATGTTGTGGCGCAGCGGCGCGAGCCCCAGCGGGCTGTCCGCGAGGATGTCGCGCACGCCCAGCTCGACGAAGCGGCCGAACGGGCGGAGCGTCTCCAGACCGGCTCGGATCGCCGCCCCCGACAGGGAGTTGAGGACCACGTCGACGCCCTCGCCGCCGGTCGCCTCCCACACCTGGTCGCGGAAGTCCAGCGATCGGGAGTCCATCACCTCCGCGACGCCCATGGCGCGCAGACAGCGCCGCTTCTCCTCGCTGCCCGCGGTGGCCAGCACCTCGGCGCCCAGCGTACGGGCCACCTCGATCGCGGCCAGCCCGGTGCCGCCGGTCGCCGAGTGGATCAGCACCCGCTCGCCCGCCGTGAGCCGAGCGACCTCGCGCAGCGCGTACCAGGCGGTGAGGTACGCCACCGGCAGCCGCGCCGCCACGACGGGGTCGAGACCGGCCGGCAGCGGCGCGACGGCCGCGCTGGACACCGTGAGGAAGGAGCCGAAGGCCCCGCCCCGCAGGTCGACCGCCAACACCTGGTCACCGGGGCGGACCTCGGTCACCCCGGGACCGGTCGCGGTGACGACGCCCGCGCACTCGAAGCCGATCCGGTACTGGACGTCCCGGTCGCCGGGGAGCAGCCCCATGGCGGTGAGCACGTCGCGGAAGTTGAGCCCGGCGGCCTGGACGCGCAGCTCCACCTCGCCCTGGCCCGGCACCCGGCGCCCGACGGCGGCCAGCTCCAGACTCCCCAGGTCGCCGAGGTGGGCCGCCCGCAGCCGGAACCCGTCCAACCCGTACCGCACGGTCCGGGCGGCCGCCCCGGTCCGCTCCCACTCCGCCGGGGAGACGCGGCCGAGCCGGGAGACGTAGCGCTCCGTGCCGCGCAGCCCGACCTCGTCCGCCACCCCGTCACCGGCGAGTTCCGCGGCCACGCCGCGCAGCTCGGCGTCGGCCGGGTCGGCGTCCACCAGCGTCGCCCGGAGCTCGGGGTGCTCGAGCGCGAGTACGCGCACCAGTCCGCGCAGGGCGCTCGGCCCCAGGTCGGTCTCCTCGCCCGGGAGCACCGCGCGCGCCCCGCGGGTGACCGCGTAGAGCCGTGGCGGGGTGCCGGGCACGTCGGCGGCCACCTGGGCGAGGGCGACCAGGAACCGCGCGTGCCGCAGCCCGGCCACGGTCGGATCCTCGCCGGGGCGCGCCTCGCACAGCAGGGCCACGGAGCGCGGCGGCACCGAGCGGGTGGACAGCCGCCAGGCGAGGGTCTCCCGGAGGGACTCCACCGGCTCGTCCCCGTCCGGGCCGGTCCATACCTCCACCTGTGCCCCGGTCGCCTGCAGGGACTGTTCCAGCGTGCGCACCGAACTGCCGTTGCCGCCGGTGATCACCACGTCCTTGGGCGCGGTGCCCGGCGTCGACTCCCCGAGAGCGGCGGGCTGCCAGCCGGCCTGGAGGAACCAGTCCTCGGTCCGGTCGGGAGCCGGCTCGGTACGCCGGGCGAAGCGCAGGCCGTCGACGGCCAGCACCGGCCGGCCCGCCTCGTCCAGCAGGCGCACATGCCCCGTCACGGAGTCGGCCGCGGGGTCGACGAGACGCACCTGCCCGTAGACCGCGGTCGACGGATCGCCGAGGACCCGCACCGCCCGCATCCCCACCGGCAGGATCAGGGACGGCTCGGTCTCCGGGATCAGACAGGCCATGGGGAGTTGGGCGCAGAGGTCGACGAGCACGGGGTGCACGGCCAGCCCGTGCTCGGGCGCCCAGGCGGCCGCGGGCAGTTCGAGCCGCGCCCAGAAGCCGTCACCGCGGCGCGAGGCGTACAGCTCGGTGACGCCCTGGAACGCCGGACCGTGCACCAGGCCGCAGGCCCGCATGCTCGCGTACAGGGCGGCCGGGTCGAGCGACAGGGGGTGACGCTGCGCCAGGCTGTCCACCGACTCCGGCCGGGGCTGCCGCGGCACGGTGCGACGGTGTAGCTCGGCGGTGGCCTGCCGGACCCATCCGCCCTCCGGGTCGCGGCCGAAGATCTCACACCGGGCGCGGTCCGGCCCGGTGGGCGTCACCGTCGTGGCGACGGGGGTGAGCTCCGCCAGCCGCAGCAACTCCAGGAACCGGAGGTCGATCACGTCGATCTCCTCCGGTGGCGCGTCGAAGACCGCGCAGCCGCAGGTCAGCGCGAGGGCGTGGTGGGCCGCCCCGGGCAGGACGGTGGAGCCGTGCACCGTGTGGTCCGCCAACCACGGCAGTGCTCCGGTCCCGGCCTCGCCGCGCCAGTAGTGCACCGCCGGGTCGCCGGGAGCCTCCCGGCGGACGCCCGGCAGCGGCGCTCCCGTCCCGCCCTCCGCCGCCGGACTCGCGGCTGGTGCCGCCGTCGGCGTCGCCGCAGGTCCCGCCGCCGGTTCCGTCGCCGGGCCCGCCGCCAGCGGGGCGGGCGGCACCCAGTGGCGCTGCCGGTCGAAGACGATGGGCGGCACCTCGGCCAGTCGGCCGTCGCCGTAGAGGACGGTCCAGTCCACCGGCACACCGGCGCAGTGCAGCGCGGCCAACTGGGTGCGGAAGGTGGCACGTTCGGGCTCGCCGCGACGCAGCGTGGGCACCACCACGGCCGCGTCCGGCGGCCCGGGCAGGCTCCGCGCGAGGGAGTGGGCCACCACCGGGTGCGGGGAGACCTCCACGTACACCCGATGGCGATCGGCCGCGGCGGCGGCCAGCGCGGCGGTGAACCGGACCGGCCGGCGCAGGTTCGCGCACCAGTAGGCGGCGTCGAAGCCGGCCGGTTCCGTCGGCTCGTCCAACACGGTCGAGTAGAAGGGCAGCCCGGGCCGGCGGGGCTCCACTTCCGCGAGGGCCGCGGCCAGTTCCGGGAGCAGCGGGTCCACCTGGGGGGAGTGGGAGGCGACGTCGACGGCGATCATCGCGGCCGGAAGCGAGCGGGCCTCCCAGACGGCGACCAGCCGCTCGACCTGAGTGGTGTCCCCCGCGATCACCGTGGATCCGGGGGCGGCCAGCACCGCGACCGAGACCCCGTCGGCGCCCGCGGCCGTGAGTTCCTCCGCCACCTCCCGCGCCCCCAGCCCCACGGTCGCCATGGCCCCACTGCCGGCGATCCGCTCCAGCAGCGCGGAGCGGCGGCAGACCACCCGCACCCCGTCCGCCAGGGAGAGCCCGCCGGCCACCACGGCGGCGGCGACCTCGCCGAGGGAGTGGCCGATGACCGCGGCCGGTTCGACCCCATGGGCCCGCCACAGCGCGGCGAGCGCCACCTGGAGGGCGAACAGCGCGGGCTGCACCCGCCCGCACCCGTCGAGCGGGGCGCCGCGGCGGATCGCGTCGAGGACGCGCAGACCGCTCTCGGCGCGGATCAGCGCGTCGACCTCCGTCAGCGCCTCGGCGAAGGCCGGCTCCTCTGCCAGCAGCGCGCGCCCCATGCCCGGCCACTGCGATCCGTGCCCGGAGAACACCCACACCGGGCGCCGGACGACATCCGGTCCCACCCCGCCGGACACGGTACGGGGACCCGCTTGTCCCGCGGCGAACCCTCGCAGCTCGGCGACCAGTTCGCCGCGCGTGGCGGCCACCACGCCGAGTCTCCCCCGGCCGGGGCAGCGCCGCAGCGCGAGGGTGTGGGCGACGTCCCGCAGCGGCGCCTCGGCCCCGTCGTCCTCCAGCCAGTCCGCCAGTCGCCGGGCCGCGGTCGGCAGCGCGTCCGGCGAACCTGCGGGAACCAGGAAGACCTCGGGCCGCGGCGCGGCCTCGCGGTGGTCGGGGCGGTCGTGATGGTCGGGGCGGTCGGGGCCGTCCGAGCTGTCGTTGCGGTCGGCGCGGTCGTGGCGGTCGGCGCTGTCGGGGCGGTCGGGGCGCACCGCGCGGGGGAGCGGCCGGCGGGCCGGCGGCGCCTGCGCCAGCACGGCGTGCGCGTTGGTCCCGGAGAACCCGAAGGAGGAGACGGCCGCCAGGCGCGGCTCCGCGGGCGTCGGCCAGGGGGTGAGCGCCGTGGGCACGAAGAACCGGGTGCGCTCCGGCGAGAGGGCCGGATTCCACCGGGTGAAGTGCAGATTGGGCGGGATGAGGCCGTTTCCCAGACAGAGGATCGCCTTGATCAGTCCGGTCACCCCGGCGGCCGGTTCGAGGTGGCCGAGGTTGGTCTTGACCGAGGTGAGCGCGCAGCGATCACGCCCCTGCCCGTACACCGCGGTCAGTCCGGCGAACTCCGTCGGGTCGCCCAACGGGGTGCCGGTGCCGTGGGCCTCCACCATCCCGACCTCGCCGGGATCGACCCCGGCGCGGGCCAGCGCCTCCTCGTACAGGGCCTGTTGGGCGGCGGCCGAGGGGGCGGCGAGGCCGTCCGAGGCGCCGTCCTGGTTCACCGCCGTGCCGCGCACCACGGCCAGCACCCGGTCGTCGTCCCGCAGCGCCTCGCCGAGGCGCTTCAGTACGACGATCCCGCACCCCTCGCCGCGCACGAAGCCGTCGGCCGCCGCGTCGAAGCTGTGGCAGCGCCCGGTCGGCGAGAGCATGCCCATCCTGGCGAAGGAGCCGGTGACCCGCGTCCCCAGGGCGAGCGAGACGCCCCCGACCAGGGCGAGGTCGCACTCGCCGGAGCGCAGCGCCTGGCCGGCGAGGTGGAGCGCCACCAGCGACGACGAGCAGGCCGTGTCGAGCGCCAGGCACGGGCCGTGCAGCCCCAGCAGGTAGGAGATCCGGCCCGGGGCCACACAGTGGCCGTTGGTCAGCACGGAGCCCTCGAGGGACTGGGGGAGCTCGGCGAGCCGCTCCATGTAGTCGCCGTAGCTGAGCCCGACGAAGACCCCCGTCCGGGTGCCCTTCAGCCGGTCCGGGGCGAATCCTCCGTGCTCCAGGGCTTCCCACGCCACCTCCAGCAGCAGCCGGTGCTGTGGGTCGAGCACATCCGCCTCGCGACCGGACACGCCGAAGAAGCCGGCGTCGAAGCCGGACACGTCGCTCAGATAGCCGCCCTGGGCGACCGCGTCGGCGCCCCGGCGGTCGGGTTCCGGGGCCGGGTCCGGCAGCAGCTCGGGCCGGCCGGGTGGCGGCTCCCCCACGGCGTCCCGTCCGTCCCGCAGCAACTGCCAGAAGGCGGCGGGGGTGTCCGCTCCGCCGGGGAGCCGGCACCCCATGCCGACCACGGCGACATCCGTCATCGCATCGCCGGACCCTCGCGTGTGGTGGTCCATCGCGTCCTCTTTCCTCGTTCTCGGTTCCTCGCGGGGCGGCCGGCCACTGAGGGAGGGGCCGCCCCGCCGCCGCGGTCAGGCAGCATCCGGGCGACCCAGCAGGACGACGTGCTTCGCCCCGCCGACCTGGTAGTTGAAGTTGAGCGCGTAATCGAAGTCGAGCCGCCGCGGGTGGACGCCCGGCACCGGGTCGAAGGGCAGCCCCTCGACGGGTTGTTCGCAGTTGGCGGTCGGGCAGACCTCGCCGCGTTCCAGCATCAGCGTCGTCAGGGCGACGCCCAGGCAGCCGGCCGGTGCCCCGTTGTGACCGAAGCAGCCCTCCTGCGAGGACATCAGCGGCTCGACGCCCTCGCCGTACAGCTCGCGCACCGCGTTCGACTCGAAGGCGGTCACCACGACATTGCCGTCACTGCCGCCGTGGATGTACGGGATCTGCTCGATGCGCCACCGGTCGCCCAGGCACCTGCGCACGGCCGTCACCAGTTCGGCGCCGGACTCGTCGGCGGCGAGCGGGTTCCCCAGCCCGTCCCGGGTCAGGGCGGTGGCCAGGACCTGGCCGTAGGTGTAGGCACCGCGGCGCTCCGCGTGCTCGCGGCTCTCCAGGATCACGGTCGCCGCCCCCTCGCCGTGGTTGATGCTGCTCGCGCGGCGGTCGTACGGACGCATCAGCGACTCGAACGAGGGCACCAGGTCGGGCATGCCCTCGGCGTCGGGCACCACGTCGGCCCGTGCCACGTCGGCTCGCACCGTGTCGTACGCCGCCTGGGTGTCGCGCAGCAGACGCTGGATGTTCTGCAGCAGCCGCAGGTTGAAGACGTCCACCCCGGTGACGATCGCGAGGTCGACCTCGCCGTGGGCGATCATCCGACGGGCGTTGCCGATCTGGACGGCGGAGGAGGCGCAGCCGCAGGAGACCGTGAAGCACGGCCCCGTGGACCGGGCCAGGGCGGACTGGACGAGGGCGACGTCGGACGGGGTCATGGCCTGTTCGGCGGAGACGAACAGATCCATGGCCGCCAGCCCGCCCACCGCGTCGGGATCGGCGCCGAGCACCGACAGGTAGCTGTCGATGTTGGTGTCCACACTGCCGCGCCCGACCAGGATGGCGGCTTCCTGGAGATCGCCGGCGCGGTAGTTGAGTTGCCCGTCCGCGCAGGCTTCCGCCATGGCCATCAGGCCGAATCGATGGGCGGCGGTGTAATGCCGGGAGAAGAATTCCGGAATATCGGGGAGTCGTTCCTCGAACATCGCGGGAGTGAGGTTCACGGAGCCGAAGTAGACTTCGTCCCGGGCGAGACACGTGGCGCCCCGGGAGGCGATGTCCCACAACTCGGCCGCGGTACGGACCGGTTCGTGGATGCCAGGCAGGCAGAAGCCCATTCCGGTGACCATGACATCTCTGGCGTTTCCGGCGTGTCGGCCGGCCTCTTGTGTATTCATGGAGTGCCTCCGGGCGTGGGGGAATTACGCATGGATTCCCTCCTGCGGGGATGCGACTTCACCGAAGTACGGCTTGTCGCTGGGCGTTTGACTTTAACTTCGGTGGATGAGGTGAGGAAGGGAGTGAATGATGCGTAGGGGTGGTACGAGAAGGTATTCACGGGTGCGGCGAAAGAGGTTCTGGCAAAGGCCGGAGAGGACGGTGAAGAGAAGGTGGAGAAAGCAGGGAAAGGTGCCCTTCCCGTGGGGAAGGGCACCAGGGCGATGTCGGAGCCGGCCGGCCCTCAGATGGCGGGCGCCGGAAGATACGTATAGGAAATCCCGGAACCGACGCCTCCAGGGGTGGTGACGGTGATCGGCGCGGTGCCGCTCCCGGGCGGGACCACCGCGGTGAGCCGGGTGTCGGAGAGCACGGTGAAGGACGCCGAGGCGGAGCCGAACCGCACCGCGGAGGCCCAGGTGAGGCCGGTGCCGACGAGGGTGACGCTGTCGCCGCCGGACTGCGGGCCGCCGCCCGGGCTGACGGAGACGAGCACCGGGGCCGCGAGATAGCCGTAGCGGACCCCGTTGCTGACGCCGGCGGTCGTCTCGACGGTGATCTGCGCGGTGCCGATCCCCGGCGGGGCGACCGCGGTGATCGAGGTGTCGGACACGACGGTGAAGGACGGGGCCGGCACGCTCCCGAAGCGCACCGCGGTGGCCGTGGAGAGGTGGTGGCCGGTGAGCGTCACGGTGTTCCCGCCGCCGACGGGGCCCATGTCGGGACTGACACCGGTGAGCGTCGGCGCGCCCAGGTAGTAGTAGGGCAGGCCGTCGCTGACACCGCCCGGGGTGGTGACGGTGACCGCGACCGGGCCGACCACGCCGGGCGGCACGACGGCGCTGATGCGGGTCGCGGAGACCACGGTGAAGGAGGTCGCCGGGGCGGCTCCGAAGTGGACGGCCGTGGCCCCGGTCAGACCCGTCCCCGTCAGCGCGACGACGTTCCCCCCGGATACCGGGCCCGAGTCGGGGGTGATCGCGGTCAGCCGGGGGGCGGCCACGGTGAGGTAGGTGTAGGTGACGTTCTGGGTGCTCGTGCCGCCGAACAGCGTGCTCACGCTGACCCGGACGGTGCCGGTGCCGGGCGGCGTCACCGCGGTGATCCGTGAGGTGGACTCGACGGTGAAGCGGATGGCGGGCATCTGGCCGAACCACACCGCGGTGACCGCGCTGAAGCCCGAGCCGGTCAGCGTGACGAGCGCGCCGCCCGCGGCGGGGCCCGACGACGGGGAGACGGAACCGACGACGGGCCCTGCCTGCTGGGCGCTCTGACGGCCTGATGGATCGTGGAGCTCACGCATGGAATCCCTTTCCGGGGAGAGCCCCGGCCGGAGGGGGGTTGACCGGCCGGGGCTCGCTTTGCGGGGCCGTGGGCGGGCCTTGGGTCAGATGCCCGGTCCGGCGACGTAGGTGAAGGCGCCGACGCCGGTGGCGGTGCCGCCGGTGGTGGTCACCACCACGTCCACGGCACCCGCCGTCCCCGGCGGGGTGACGGCGGTCACGCTGGTGTCGGAGACCACCGCGAACGGCGCCGCGGTCCCGCCGAAGGTGACCGACTGGGCGGTGCCGAGCCCCGTGCCGGGGATGGTCACCGCGGTACCGCCGGACGTCGGCCCGGTACCCGGAAGCGGGGTGCCGATCGTGGGGATGTCCACATAGGTGTAGGACAGCCCGTTGTTGGTGCCGCCGAGCGTGGTGACGCTGACCGCCACCGGTCCGGCCGCGGCGCCCGCCGGCACCGTGACGCTGAGCTGGCTGTCGCTGAGCACCACCGGGGTCACCGCGTTGGCGCCGAAGTTCACCGCGGAGGCGGTGGACAGGCCCACACCGGTGAGGGTGACGGTGTTACCGCCTGCCGTGGGCCCGGACAGGTCGCTCAGCCCCGACTTGAACGGGGCGCCCACATAGTAGAAGGGCAGCGGATTGCTGACGCCGCCGAGCGTGACGACGGTGACGTCGACGACTCCGGTGCCGGAGGGCGAGATGACGGTGACCGAGGTGGCGGTGTTCGCGGTGATGGTCGCCAGCTTGGTGCCGAACTTCACCGACAGCGCGCCGCCGAGGTTGGTGCCGGTGATGGTGACCGTCGTTCCGCCGCCGGTCGATCCCTGATTGGGAGAAATGGGCATGGCCACTCCTTCTTTGGTTTCGGTGCGATGGGGGAATCCCGCGCGATGGAGGCGCGTTGGAACGGGGCGAAATCCGCCCGGCTGGCATCGTGCGCGCACGTCGAGGTGAAAGGACTCTCCGCCGCCGACGGTGTGCCGACGCCGCCACGGCCATGGGCCCGAAGCTCCCCGGACGCGGCGTGTGGTGCGCGCCAGCCGGCGACCCGCTAAGGTGCCGGCTGGCGCCTCCCAATCCTTTTCCGGGGACGCCCAGGTGACTTTCGGCGAGGCCGCCGCCCGATGCGAAGCAAAGGCGAGGGCAAGCCGAACGCCACTCCCCGGAAAGGATGGGCGACCCACCGGATTGGATGTGACAAGTAATCCATTCGGCTGTTACGCGGGGCAATAGTCGTGCGGCCCTGTCACCCGGATGGCGGGTCGTGACGCCTGGTGCGCCGTACTACCCCCGTGCCGTACGGCCGCGCAGCCCGCCGCCCCGGGCCGCCGCCCGCGCCCGGGCTCCGCGCCGGCATCGCCCGGCCTCCCACACCGGTCACGGCCTGCGGAGCGACGTCGCGGAGCCTGTGGCGCGCACCCCGGCGGCGGTCGGCGGGGGCGCACGCGTGGGCCCGAGGGCGCGTGGCCCCGAGGGGCGTGGAAGGGGGACGGTGTGGGTCGGAGTGGGTCAGCGGCCCATGGTGAGGCCGTCCCGGTCGGCGCCGCGGTCGAGGACGGCGTCGCGGACGGTCTTCAGAGCGGTGGAGTAGCGCACGTCGTCCGGGTGCTCGGCCAGGGCCTGGGGAAGGTTGACCACCCTGATGGGGTCGTTGTCGACCACGTACGGGATGAACTCCGCCTTCCGCACCGTCCATCCGGCGCCCCGCGCCGTGGCCGGGGCGAAGGTGAAGCGGGCGGCGGAGCCCATCTGGCCGCGGGGGTCGCCCATCACACCGGCGATCTGGTCGCCCATCCCGTAGACCACCCAGACGCCGTTGACCTTCTCGTACGCCTGGGGCACATGGGCGTGGGTGCCGATGATGAGGTCGATGTCGCGGTGGCCCCGGTCGGTCGAGGCGGTGAGCTCCCGGGCCACCGAGAGTTGGAGCTCGTCGGGGGCGCGCTGCCACTCGGTGCCCCAGTGCAGGCTCACCACCACCACGTCGGCTCCGGCCCGGCGGGCCGCCCGGGCGTCCCGGACGATCCGCTCCGGATCGATGAGGTTGACCAGCCAGGGTCGGCCCTCGGGAACGGGTATGCCGTTGGTGCCGTAGGTGTACGCCAGATGGGCGATCTCGGCGTCTCCCGCCTTCAGCAGCGTCCAGTCGCGCTCGCCGGCGGAGCGGGCGGTGCCGGCGTGCCGGAGGCCGGCCCGGTCCATGGCGTCGAGGGTGCGCCGCACCCCCTCGGCGCCGGCGTCCAACGTGTGGTTGGAGGCGGTGGAACAGGAGTCGTAGCCGGTGTCCCGCACCGACTGGGCGAGCTGCGGCGGGGTCTTGAAGGCGGGATAGCCGGTGAACGGGCCGCCGTCGGCGCCGTAGACCGTCTCCATATGGCATATCGCCAGGTCAGCCTCGCTGACCAGGGGCTGGGCCCCGGCGAGCATGCGCCGGAAGTCATACCCCTCGCCGCCCGCGTCGGCCCGCGCCTGACGGATCACCGAGGCGTGGACCAGGAGGTCGCCGGTGGCGAGCAGGGTGAAGTCCCGGCCGGCCGGCGCGGCCCGCTCCTGCGCGCGCTGGTGTACGGATCCGGCTTCGCAGGCCAGGGCTATGCCGAGCAGGAGCGCGGCGGCCGCCGGCGCGGTTCGGTGGCGGAGGGAGTGGGGCACGGGGCACGCCGCCTTTGGATGCGGACAGGAATGTCGATAATGAGATTTACGCACATAACGGCCTCCTTCGCTCCCTCGATGGCGCTCCGCATCCGCACGGGGCCGGGGCGGCGGTACGGAGCGCGGGGGCCGCCCCCGCGTACGCGCGGGAGCGGCCCCCTGGCCCCTGAACGGTTCGCGATCAGCCCACGGCCGTCACCCGGTGATGATCGCCGGGTCGCTCACGCCCGGCTCACCCGTCTCCACGTGTCCGGCGAAGCGCCGCAGGAACTTCTCGTCCGTGTCGGAGGCGATGGACAGGTCGTACCAGCGCCTGCCGCGGCGCGGCTCCACCGTGTGGGTCACGGTGCGGCCCGCGCGCACCCGGAAGGTCTCGCTCCGGCCGGTGTAGGCGTCGGTGAGGGTGAGATGGGCGTCGACCGTGCCCGGGTTGGTCATGGTGAGCCTGAGCCGGCCGCCGCGGGCGTCGTGACGGGCGGTGACCTCGGGGTCGGTCGCCGAGCCGTCGCCCCTGAAGGTGCGCAGGAAGCCGTTCGGGCCGTGCACCGTCAGGTCGTAGACGCCCCGGGAGTAGGCGGTGTTCCAGGTGTCGGAGATCTTCTTGCCGGCCTCGGTGGTGTAGGTCCACGGGCCGTCGGTGCGGTTGCCGGAGGTGACGGTGAAGCAGGCGCCCGCCTTCTCGCCTCCGCTGAAGGTCAGCGTGAAGCGGCCGGTCGACGGGGTCGCGGAGCCGTCGGTCAGCGGGGCGTACGTCAGCGGGCGGGTGCGCCGGGAGCCCTTCTCCTGCTTGGGCATCGAGGGGTTGGCCGGCGGCGTGGGCGAGTAGTCGGGGTGCCGCTTGTCGTCGATCGGCTCGTACGCGTCGGTGTCGGGGAGCTCGGCCGGCCGGGTCCGCGGGTGCTCGAAGTCGAAGGCCGAGGTCAGGTCCCCGCAGATGGCGCGGCGCCAGGGCGAGATGTGCGGCTCGACCACGCCGAAGCGGCGCTCCATGAACCGGATGACGGAGGTGTGGTCGAAGGTCTCCGAGCAGACGTAGCCGCCCTTGCTCCACGGCGAGACGACCAGCATCGGCACCCGCGGGCCGAGGCCGTACGGACCGGCCGGTCGCTTGCTGTCGCCCGGGTAGAGGTCGAGGGAGACGTCGACCGTGGACTTGCCCCGGGACGCGTCCTTCGGCGGGAGCGGCGGCACCACGTGGTCGAAGAAGCCGTCGTTCTCGTCGTACGTGATGAACAGGGCCGTCTTCGCCCACACCGCCGGGTTGGAGGTGAGCGCGTCCAGGACCTGGGCGATGTACCAGGCGCCGTAGTTCGAGGGCCAGTTGGAGTGCTCGCTGAACGCCTCGGGGGCCGCGATCCAGGAGACCCGCGGCAGCTTGCCGGCCTTGACGTCCGCCTTCAGTCGGTCGAAGTAGCCGTCGCCGTTCTTGACGTCGGTGCCGGTGCGGGCCTTCTCGTACAGCGGGTCGCCCGGCTTGGCGTCGCGGAAGGTGGTGAAGTAGAGCAGCGAGTTGTCGCCGTAGTTGCCGCGGTAGGCGTCCTCGATCCACCCCCAGGAGCCCTTGGCGTCCAGGCCGTCGCCGATGTCCTGGTAGACCTTCCAGGAGATGCCGGCCTTCTCCAGACGCTCGGCGTAGGTCGTCCAGCCGTACCCCAGCTCGTCGTTGCCGAGGACCGGGCCGCCGCCCTTGCCGTCGTTGCCGGTGTGGCCCGTCAGCATGTAGTAGCGGTTCGGGTCGGTGGAGCCGATGAACGAGCAGTGGTAGGCGTCGCAGACGGTGAAGGCGTCGGCGAGCGCGTAGTGGAAGGGGATGTCCTCACGGGTCAGATACGCCATGGTCGTGGTGCCCTTGGCGGGCACCCACCTGTCGTACGCGCCCCCGTTGTAGGCGGCCTGGCCGTCGGTCCAGCCGTGCGGCAGACCCTCCAGGAACCGCATGCCCAGGTCGTCGGCGTCCGGGTGGAACGGCAGCAGGTCCTTGGTGCCGTCCGACTGGTGCCAGATGGACTTGCCGTTCGGCGTCGTCACCGGGCGCGGGTCGCCGAAGCCCCGCACGCCCTTGAGCGCGCCGAAGTAGTGATCGAAGGAACGGTTCTCCTGCATCAGGACGACGATGTGCTCGACGTCCTCGATGGTGCCGGAGCGGCGCGTGGCGGGAATGGCGGCGGCGCGGTCGATGCTGCTCGACAGGGCCGAGAAGCCCGCGGTCGCGCCGGCGATCTGGAGGAAGCGCCGCCGATTGTGATCGGACATGAGACGGGGACCTCGTGGTGTGCGGGGACGGGGGTCAGCTGGAGCGTTCCCAGCGCAGCGAGTTCCAAGGAAGCGGTGGTGTCGCGGACATGGCGAGCGGCCGTACGCCAGGCGAACAGCGTCGCCGTGCACGGTGGTTCTCCCCGCGCGGTCCGCGGGGAGCACGGTGTGGGGATCAGCCGACCGGCCCCGGGGAGACCGGGCTGGCCGCCGAGGCGCCGCGGAGGATGGTGCCGAACAGCTCCTGGAGCTCGGGTCCCGGGTCGACGCCGTACTCGTCCGCGAGCAGGGTCCTGGTCTGGTGGTACACCTTGAGCGCCTCGGCCTGCCGGCCGGCGCGGTAGAGGGCCTGCATGTGGAGCCAGCTCAGCCGCTCCCGGGTGGGGAACTTCTGGCTGACCGTGGCCAGATCGGCGGCGATCACCGAGGGGTCCCGGCCGTGCAGCAGCTCAGCCTCCCAGCGGCTCTCCAGGGCCAGCAGTCGCAGCTCCTCCAGCCGGGCGGCGGCGTGCGCGGCCGGTTCGTAGTCGCGCATCTCCGCGTAGGGGGAGCCGCGCCACAGCGCCAGGCATGTTTCGAGCGTGGCGCCGGCCCGCTGGAGCTGCCCCGTCAGCAGCAGCCGTCGCCCGTCCCGCAGCAACTGTTCGAAGCGGCAGGCGTCGATGAGATCGGTGTCCACGTCCAGCACATAGCCGGAGGGCTCGCGCCGCAGGATCTGGTTCCGGCTCCTGGGCGGGCTGTTCGGCTCCAGCTTGCGCCGGAGGTTGGAGACGTAACTGTGCAGGTTCGCCATCGCCGCGCGGGGCGGATTCTGCGGCCAGACGGCCTCCTTGAGCCGCTCCGGCGCGACCACCTGCCCCGGAGCCAGCAGCAAAGCCGACAGCACCGCACGCTGCCGGGCCGGTCCGAGCTCCACCGGACGCTCCCGAGACCACACCTGTAGTGGGCCGAGAACGCGGACATCCAACGTTAAGGCTGAAGCCACCAAGTACCCCCGCTCCAGTCGCGACTGAACAACGGTCGTAGTGCGCGACGACATGACGTACCGCTCCGAGCTGGCGCTGGACCATCGCTTGCACGGCTGCCTCGCACGACGATCAAAGCGCACGTTTGTGGCATATCCAAGACCGCCAGTGTGCCTTGGATATGCCGGATGGGTCGGCTTTCGCCGGGAATCGATCGCGGCCGACGGTCGTTCCGTCGGGCTGTAACGGCGTGGGCGGGCTAAACGTGAGTAACGACACTCCAGTTCGATGCCACATCGTGGAGGCGATCACCGCCGGGTGGCGTCCGGCCGACGTCGCGGCCGCTCGTCCAGCCGACCTCGGCGTCGATCGTCCGGCCGCCGCCGAGGGCCGGGGCGCTTCCCGGGGGAGGCACCTCAATTCCCTTCCGCTTCTCATGACCACCGTTTTCCCCGGTTTTTGTTTCTCGTTGGTGGTCGACGTCGTCGCGGGGCGCGTTCAAGACGGCTCCAAGACGGCTCCAAGTCGGCGCCAAGAACCCGGAGGTAAGGTTCCGGATGCCGGGTGGGGGATCTCGTCTGAAATCACTTCCATGACATCGGGAAACATGCGGAAGAGCGTGCCCAGAATCCGACGCTGAGCACTTCCCTCGCAGGGGCGGTCGAGTGACGGCGAGGAACCGATTCGATGCGTACATCGAAAGGCGTGGCGTCTGAGATGAGCGAATTAGCGGGGGACCCGATAGTGGTCGTCGGGGCGTACGGCGAACTGCCCGGAACGGCGCGGCCCGAGCCCTTCGACGCCGCCTTCTTCGGGCTGTCGGCCGAGGCAGGCGCGGCCGCGGGGCCGGAGGAGCGGCTCATGACGCGGCTCGGCTGGGCCGCTCTGGAAAACGCGGGAATCGTGCCCGAAACGCTCGGGGGCGCGGCTGTGGGCGTGTTTATCGGCGGCCCCGGCGGGGATTCGGTGGCGAGTCTGCTCTCTGCCGTGTGGGGCGCCCGGGGCGCGTGTTCGTCCGTTGCCCCCACCACCCACTCCACGCACTCCGCGATCGCTTCCGCGGTGACCCGCGCGGTGGCGAGCCTGCGCCACGGGGATTCGGATATCGCGCTCGCCGGGGCACTCCGTCCCGGCGTCATTCCGGGCGGCGGATTCGTCATTCTGAAGCGATTGTCACGGGCCGTGGCGGACGCGGACCGGATCCACTGTCTGATCGATGCCGCACCGCCCGCCGATACCGACACGGAGCTCGCCGCCGACGCCGACAGCGGCACGGAGCTCGCAGCCGACACCGTTACCGGTACGGAGCTCGACGCCGACACCGACAGCGGCACGGGTCTCGGCGAGAGCGCCACCGGCGGAGCCACCGAGGGCGGTGCCGACACCGCCGTCGCCGCGCTGCTCGACGCCGTCGCGCTGCTGGCGCGGGGCGGCACCCCGGAGCGGGCCGTGGCGGGCCTCACCCTCATCGGGTACGAGGCGGGCCTCCCGACGGGAGCGCTCCTTCCGGCCGGGACGGACCGGCCCACCGAGGCGGACCGGCCCACCGAGGCGGACCGGCCCACCGAGGGGGACCGGCCGACCGAGCCGGATCGCGCGGACGAGGCGGCGTCCGGCCGGCCGGCGACCGCCGCGTTCCCGTGGATCCTCTCCGCCCGGAGCGAGGCGGCGCTGCGCGCCCAGGCCGAGCGGCTGCGGGAGCACATCGGCACCCGTCCCGACCCGCGGCCGGCGGACATCGCCCTCTCCCTGGCCACCACCCGCACCCTCTTCGACCATCGCGCGGTGCTGCTCGCCGAGGGCCGCGCGGACGCGCTCGACGGGCTCGGCGCCCTGGCCCGCGGCGAGGCGGCCCGGAACCTCGTGCGCGGCGCGGCCGCCGAGGGCCACCGGGTGGCGTTCGTCTTCCCGGGCCAGGGGTCGCAGTGGCAGGGCATGGCCCTGGAACTCCTCGACGCCTCCCCGGTCTTCCGGGACCACCTGCTGGCCTGCGCCGACGCCCTCGCACCCCACACCGACCACGCGCTGCTGGACGTGCTGCGCGGCACCGGGGGAGCGCCGCCGCTGGAGGCCGTCGAGGTCGTCCAGCCCGCGCTCTTCGCGGTGATGGTGTCGCTTGCGGCCCTGTGGCGGTCCTACGGGGTGGAGCCGGCCGCCGTGGTGGGCACCAGCCTGGGCGAGATCGCCGCCGCCCATGTGGCCGGCGCGCTCTCGCTGGACGAGGCCGCCAGGACGGCCGCGCGCTGGAGCCTGGCCCAGTCGCGGCTGACCGGCCGTGGTGACCTCGCCTCCGTGCTGCTCCCGCGGGACGAGTTGGCCCCGCTGCTGGCGCGCTGGCCGGGCCGGCTGCACCTCGCCGGGGTCAACGGCCCTCGCTGGACGCTGGCCTCCGGCGAGCGCGAGGCCGTGGGCGAACTCCTCGGCGAGCTGGCCGCGCGCGGCGTGCGCGCCCGGAGGATGAGCAACGGGCTGGCCGCGCACTCCCCCCAGCTGGAGCTGGTCCGCGACGAGCTCCTCGGCGGCCTCGCCGACCTCGCCCCCCGCTCCTCGGACGTGCCCTTCTACTCCTCGGTGACCGGGGAGCGGCTGGACACCGCGGAGCTGGACGCCGGCTACTGGTACCGCAACATCGCCCAGGAGATCCGGTTCGAGCCCGCCACGCGCGCCCTGCTGGCGGCCGGTCACACGGCCTTCGTCGAGGTGAGCCCGCACCCGGTGCTGACCGTCGGCGTGCAGGAGACCGTCGAGGCCGCCGACCCCGCGCGGAGCACCGTCGTCGTGGGCTCCCTCCGCCGCGATCAGGGCGGCCTGGACCGCTTCCACGCCTCCCTCGCGGAGGTCCACGTCCACGGCGTCGACGTCGACTGGGCCCCGGCCCTCGAGGGCACCGGCGCCCGGCGGGTGGAGCTGCCGACGTACCCGTTCCACGCGGACGTCGACACGATCGCCGACAGTGGCGCGGCCGTCGTCCCGACGGCGGCGGGGGAGCCCGGCGCCGCGCGGTCGCGGCTGGCGCGCCGGCTGGTCGGTCTGGCCGAGGGGGAGCAGCGCCGCGTGCTGCGGGAGCTGGTCCGCACGCACGCCCTGTTCTTCCTGGGGCGCGCCGCGGGGGACGCGGGGGACGCCGACCGGTCCTTCCGGGAGCTGGGCTTCGACTCCGTGACGGGGGTGGAGCTGCGCAACCGGCTCAACGAGGCCACCGGGACGACCCTGCCCGCCACCGCGATCTACGACCACCCCACCCTCGACTCCCTGGTCGACCGGGTCCGCGCGGAGCTGCTGGGGCTCGACCACGCGGCGGCCGACCAGGCGCCGACGGTGCGCGGCCGGGCTGCCGAGGACGAGCCGATCGCCATCGTCGGCATCGGCTGCCGACTGCCCGGTGACGTCCGCACCCCCGAGGACCTGTGGCGGCTGGTGGCCGACGGCCGTGACGCGGTCTCCGCGTTCCCCGCCGACCGCGGCTGGGACGAGGAGCTGTACGACCCGGACCCCGAGCGGTCCGGCAAGTCCTACGCCCGGGAGGGCGGGTTCCTGCACGACGCGAGCCTGTTCGACGCCGCCTTCTTCGGGATCAGCCCGCGCGAGGCGCTGGCCATGGAGCCGCAGCAACGGCTGCTGCTGGAGACCGCGTGGGAGGCGTTCGAGCGCGCGGGTGTCGACCCGGGCACCCTGCGCGGCAGCCAGACCGGCGTGTTCGTCGGGGCGATGAGCCAGGACTACGGCCCGCGGCTGCACGAGCCCGCCACGGGCGTCGAGGGGCATCTGCTGACCGGAGGCACCGCCAGTGTGCTGTCGGGCCGGCTCAGTTATGTCTTCGGGCTGGAGGGGCCGGCGGTCACGGTCGACACGGCGTGCTCCTCCTCGTTGGTGGCGTTGCATCTGGCGTGCCAGGCGCTGCGGCGCGGGGAGTGCGAGCTGGCGTTGACCGGCGGGGCGGCCGTGATGGCCTCGCCGGGGATGTTCGTGGAGTTCAGCCGGCAGCGCGGGCTGGCGCCGGACGGCAGGTGCAAGGCGTTCTCCGCGACCGCCGACGGCACCGGCTGGAGCGAGGGCGTGGGGGTGCTCCTGGTGGAGCGGCTCTCGGACGCCCGGCGGAACGGGCATCCGGTGCTCGCGGTCGTCCGCGGTTCGGCCATCAACCAGGACGGCGCCAGCAGCGGACTCACCGCCCCCAACGGCCCCTCCCAGCAGCGGCTGATCCGACGCGCCCTGGCGGACGCCGGGCTGACCCCGGCCGACGTCGACGCGGTGGAGGCCCACGGCACCGGAACGAAGCTGGGCGATCCGATCGAGGCCCAGGCCGTGCTGGCCGCCTACGGGCAGGACCGCCCGGCCGGCCGCCCGCTGTGGCTCGGTTCGCTGAAGTCGAACATCGGGCACGCCCAGGCCGCCGCCGGGGTGGCGGGCGTGATCAAGACGGTGATGGCGATGCGGCACGGCGTACTGCCGCGCACCCTGCACGTGACCGAGCCCTCGCCGCACGTGGACTGGTCCAGCGGCGCCGTCGAGCTGCTGACGGAGGAGCGGCCCTGGCCCGAGACCGGCCGGCCGCGTCGGGCGGGCGTCTCCGGATTCGGGATCAGCGGCACCAACGCCCATGTGATCCTGGAGCAGGCGCCGCCCGAGGAGCCGCCCGCGCCCGGACCGGCGGATTCGGCGGTGGTGCCCTGGCCCGTCTCCGCCCGGACTCCCGAGGCGCTGCGGGCGCAGGCCGAGCGGCTGCGGGACGCGGTGCTCGCCCACCCCGAATGGGACCCGGCCGAGGTCGGCTGGTCGCTGGCCACCACGCGGGCGGCGTTCGAACAGCGCGGCGTGGTCATCGGCCGGCACCGGTCGGAGTTCCTGAGTGGCCTCGGCGCCCTGGCCGGCGGCGCGGTCGCCCCCCACGTGGTGACGGGACAGGTGGCGGGTCGTGGTGGGGCGGTGTTCGTCTTCCCCGGTCAGGGGTCGCAGTGGGTGGGTATGGCGGTGGAGTTGTGGGATTCCTCCGTGGTGTTCCGGGAGCGGATGGCGGCGTGTGGTGAGGCGTTGGCGCCGTATGTGGACTGGTCGTTGGAGGGGGTGCTGCGCGGCGGGGACGGCGCGCCCTCGTACGACCGGGTGGATGTGGTACAGCCGGTGCTGTGGGCGGTGATGGTGTCCCTGGCGGAGTTGTGGCGTGCGTACGGCGTTGAACCGGCCGCGGTCATCGGGCATTCGCAGGGGGAGATCGCCGCGGCCTGTGTGGCGGGCGCGCTGTCGTTGGAGGACGGCGCGAAGGTGGTCGCCCTGCGCTCGCGGGTGATCCGGGACCGGCTCTCCGGCCTCGGCGGGATGCTGGCGGTGTCCCTGGGCGCCGAGGCGGCGACGGGGCTCGCGGCCCGGTACGGCGAACGGGTCTCGGTCGCGGCCGTCAACGGCCCCCTGTCGACCGTGCTCTCCGGCGTCCCCGAGGCGCTGGACGAACTGATCGCCCACTGCGAGGCCCAGGGGGTGCGGGCCCGGCGGCTGCCCGTGGACTACGCCTCCCACTCCGCGCAGGTGGAGACGGTCCGTACGGAGATCCTCCAGGCGTTGGCGGGCATCGCCCCGCGCAGCGCGCCGGTGCCCTTCTACTCGACCCTCACCGGAAAGCCCGCCGACGGCACCGAGCTGGACCCGGAGTACTGGGTCCGCAATCTGCGCCACACGGTGCGCTTCGCCCCGGTGGTGCGCGACCTGCTGGCCGAGGGGCGCCACGCCTTCATCGAGTGCAGCCCGCACCCGGTGCTGACGGTGGGCGTCGAGGAGACCGCGGAGGAGGCGGGCCGGACCGCGGTGGCCGTGGGTTCGCTGCGCCGTGACGAGGGCGGTGGGCCGCGGTTCCTGACCTCGGTGGCGGAGGCGCACGCCCGGGGGGTGGACGTCGACTGGGCGCCGGCCTTCGGCGGCGGCGCCGATGGCACGGATCGCGGCGCGGACCGCGGCGCGGGCCCCGGCACGGATCGGCGCACGGACGCCGGCGCGGATCGGGGCACGGACGCCGGCGCGGATCGCGGCGCGGACGGCGGTGCCGGCGCCGCCGGTGGCCGCGGGCCGGCGCGGCGGCGGGTGGCGCTGCCGACGTACGCCTTCCAACGGGAGCGGTTCTGGGTGGACACCACCGCGGCCGCGGGCGATGTGCGCGCGGCGGGCCTGCGCGCGGCCGACCACCCGCTGCTGACCGGGGAGTTGGGGCTGGCCGACGGTGACGGGGTGGTGTTCACCGGCCGGCTGTCGCTGGAGGCGTATCCGTGGCTGGCGGATCACGCGGTGTGGGGTCTGGTGCTGGTGCCGGGGACGGCCTTCGTGGAGCTGGCGCTGTCGGCCGGTGGCCGGGTGGGCTGTGACCGGTTGGAGGAGCTGACGCTCCAGGCGCCGTTGGTGCTTCCGGAGCGCGGCGCGGTGCAGGTGCAGGTGCGGGCGGGCGGCGCGGACGAGGCCGGCCGACGGCCCGTCACCGTCTCCTCCCGCCCGGACGGCGGCCCGGCGACCGGCGGTCCGGAGGCCGAGGCGTCGGCGGAGGGCGCGGAGCGGCCGTGGGTGCGGCACGCCGTCGGCGTGCTGACCGCGAACGACGACGCACCGGCGCCCCCGGCCGACGCCCCCTGGCCGCCGCCGGGCGCCGAACCCCTCGCCCTCGACGGCGCCTACGAGCGGCTCGCCGGGCTGGGCTTCGAGTACGGGCCGGTGTTCCAGGGGCTGCGGGCCGTGTGGCGCCGCGGCGGCGAGGTCTTCGCCGAGGTCCGGCTCGACCCCGAGCAGCACAAGGACGCCGCCCACTTCGGCCTGCATCCGGCCCTGTTGGACGCGGCGCTGCACGCCGCGCTGCTGGACGGGGTGGAGGCGGTGCGGCTGCCGTTCTCCTGGACCGGAGTGACCCCGCACGCCACCGCCGCCACCGCGCTGCGGGTCCGGCTGGCGCCGAGCGGACCGGACACGATGGCTGTCACGGCGACCGACGACACCGGCCGGCCGGTGCTGTCCGTGGCCTCCCTGACGCTGCGGTCGGCCACCCCCGAGCAGGTCAGCGCCGCCGTGAGCCTGCCCCACGACACCTTGTACACCGTCGAGTGGACCGCGCCCGCGACCGGGGCGGGCGGTGGCTCACCCGCGTCGGCCACCCGGCTCGCGGCGCTCGGCCGGCACGGCGAGCAACTCGGCGAACGGCTGCGCGCCACCGGTGTCGACATGCCCGCGTACGCCGACCTGGCGGCGCTGGCCGAGGCCGTCGCCGCCGGGGCGCCGGCCCCCGACCTCGTCCTCGCCCCCCTGCCGCCCGCGGACGAGACGGGGCCCGGCGTCGTCCACGCCGCGACCCGCCGCGCCCTCGACCTGGTGCGGTCGTGGCTCGCCGACGAGCGCTTCGCCGCCGCCCGGCTGGTGCTGCTCACCCGGGGCGCGGTGGCCGCCGGGCCGGAGGAGGACGTGCCGGATCTCGCCCACGCCGCGCTGTGGGGCCTGGTGCGCTCCGCGCAGTCCGAGACCCCGGACCGGCTGGTGCTGGTGGACACCGACGACCGCGACGAGTCCTACGCGGCCCTGCCGGTGGCGCTGGCCTCCGGGGAACCGCAGCTCGCGGTGCGTGCCGGCCGGGTGAGCGCCGCGCGGCTCGCCAGGGCCGAGCGCGCCCCCGCCCCCGCCGGCGCCCCGGCCTTCGGCGGCGACGGCACCGTCCTCATCACCGGCGGCACCGGGCTGCTGGGCGGTCTCCTCGCCCGTCACCTGGTCGCGGCGCACGGCGTACGCCGGCTGCTGCTGATCAGCCGTCAGGGGCCCGCGGCCGAGGGCGCCGACCGGCTCCGGGCGGAGCTGGGCCACCTGGGCGCGGAAGCCACGGTGGTGGCGTGCGACGCGGCCGACCGCACCGCGCTCGCGGAGCTGCTCGAGACGGTGCCCGCGGAGCATCCGCTCACCGCGGTGGTGCACACGGCCGGTGTGCTGGACGACGGCGTCATCGGCTCGCTGACGCCCGAGCGGCTGGCCGGGGTGCTGCGCCCGAAGGTGGACGCGGCCTGGAACCTGCACGAGCTGACGCGTGACGCGGAGTTGTCCGCCTTCGTGCTCTTCTCCTCGGCCGCCGGGGTGCTGGGCAACGCCGGCCAGGGCAGCTACGCGGCCGCCAACACCTACCTGGACGCGCTGGCGCACCACCGCCGCGCGGCCGGAGCCCCCGCGGTCTCCCTCGCCTGGGGCCTGTGGGAGCAGTCCAGCGGCATGACCCGGCACCTGGACGAGAGCGATGTGCGCCGGCTGGGGCGCAGCGGCCTGCTGCCGCACTCCAGCGCCCACGGTCTGGAGCTGTTCGACGCCGCGGTGGCCGCCGGCCGGGCGCTGCTGGTCCCGGCCCGGCTGGACATCGCGGGGTCGCGCGGGCAGGCCGGGGTGGCGCCGCTGCTGCGCGGCCTGGTGCGCGCCCCGGCGCGGCGCGGCACCGGCTCGGAGTCGGCCGAGGCGCTGAAGCGCCGGCTCGTGGGCCTGCCCGGGGCCGAACAGGACCGGGTGCTCCTCGCACTCGTACGGCAGCACGTCGGCGCCGTGCTGGGCCACGCCACCCCGGAGACCCTCGACGCGGAGCGCGGATTCCTCGATCTGGGCCTGGACTCGCTCACCGCGCTGGAGTTCCGCAACCGGCTCAGCGCCGCCACCGGACATCGACTGCCCCCCACCCTGATCTTCGATCACCCGACCCCGGCCGCGGTGGGGCGGCACCTGCGGGAGCACCTCTCCTCGGCGGAGAGCGGCGGATCCGGCGGCGCGGCGGACGCCGCGGCCCGCTCCGGGTCCCACCCCGACGCGGCGGACGGGACCACCGAGGCGGAGTTCCGCAGGGCCCTGGCCGCCATTCCGCTGGCCCGCTTCCAGGAGGCGGGGCTGGTGGGGACGCTGCTGCGGCTCGCCGGCCCGGACGAGGCCGCGTCCCCCGAGGCGGACGAGGACGCCGGCGCCAGCTCCCTGGACACGATGGACGTGGCAAGTCTGGTCCGGGTGGCGCTCGGTGACGAGTGACCCCCCACGCTCGACGACGAGCGGTCCGCCATCCCGTAATCAGCCTGCCGATCCGATGCTGCGGAGTTATCGATGACGACATCCCAGGACGAAGTTGTCAGGGCGCTGCGCGCCTCCCTCAAGGAAGCGGAGCAACTGCGGCAGCAGAACCGGAAGCTGACGGCCGCCAACACCGAGCCGGTGGCCATCGTGGGCATGGCCTGCCGGTTCCCCGGCGGGGTGACCACGCCCGAGGAGCTGTGGCGGCTGGTCCAGTCGGGCGGCGACGCGGTGTCGCGCTTCCCGGACGACCGCGGCTGGGACGTCGAGGCGCTCTACGACCCCGACCCGGACGCCCCGGGCAAGGTCTACGCCCGGGAGGGCGGATTCCTCTACGACGCCGACCTCTTCGACGCGGAGTTCTTCGGGGTCAACCCGCGTGAGGCGCTGGCGATGCACCCGCAGCAGCGCCTGCTGCTGGAGACCAGTTGGGAGGCGCTGGAGCGGGCCGGCATCGACCCGTCCTCGGTGCGCGGCACCCGCACCGGGGTGTTCGCCGGGGTGATGCACCAGGACTACAGCAGCCGGCTGCGCAAGCTGCCCGAGGAGATCGAGGGCTTCTCGGTGACCGGCAGCTCCGGCAGCGTGGTCTCCGGGCGCATCGCCTACACCCTGGGACTTGAGGGCCCCGCCGTCACGGTGGACACGGCGTGCTCCTCCTCGCTGGTGGCGCTGCACCTGGCCTGCCAGGCGCTGCGGCGGGACGAGTGCACACTGGCGCTGGCCGGCGGCGTCACCGTGATGACCAGCCCGGCGGGCTTCGTCGAGTTCAGCCGGCTGCGCGGGCTGTCCCCGGACGGCCGCTGCAAGTCCTTCGCGGCGGCGGCCGACGGCACCGGCTGGTCCGAGGGCGTCGGCACACTCGTCCTGGAGACGCTCTCGGAGGCCCGCCGCAACGGCCACCGGGTGCTCGCGGTGATCCGCGGCTCCGCGGTCAACCAGGACGGCGGCAGCAGCGGGTTCTCCGCCCCGAACGGCCCCTCTCAGCAGCGCGTCATCCGTCAGGCGCTCGACGGCGCCCGCCTCACCCCCGCGGACGTCGACGCCGTGGAGGCGCACGGGACGGGGACGAAGCTCGGCGATCCGATCGAGGCCCAGGCGCTGTTGGCGACCTATGGCCGGGAGCGCCCGGCGGACCGCCCGCTCTGGTTGGGGTCGGTGAAGTCGAACCTGGGTCATACGCAGGCGGCCGCGGGTGTGGCGGGTGTGATCAAGATGGTGTTGGCGATGCGGCATGGGGTTCTGCCGCGGACGTTGCATGTGGATGAGCCGACGCCGCATGTGGACTGGTCGGTCGGTGGGGTGGAGTTGCTGACGGAGGAGCGGGTGTGGCCGGAGACGGGCCGTCCGCGGCGGTCGGCGGTGTCGTCGTTCGGGGTGAGTGGGACCAACGCGCATGTGGTGTTGGAGGAGGCGCCGGAGGAGGCGGCGACCGAGTCGGCCGGGGCGCCCGGGTCGGTCGGGGCGCCGGGTGTGGTGCCGTGGGTGGTGTCGGCGCGGTCGGCGGAGGCGTTGCGGGCGCAGGCCGAGCGGTTGCGGGAGGCGGTGGTCGCGCATCCGGAGTGGCAGCCGGCCGATGTGGGCTGGTCCCTCGCCACCGGCCGGGCCTCCTTCGACCACCGCGCGGTCGTCATCGGCGGCGGCCGGGAGGAGCTCCTTCGCGGGCTGGAGGAGCTGACCTCGGACGCCGCGGACACCGGAGCCTCGTCCGGTGTGGTGACGGGGCGGGTGGCGGGTCGTGGTGGCGCGGTGTTCGTCTTCCCCGGTCAGGGCTCGCAGTGGGCGGGCATGGCGGTGGAGTTGCTGGACTCCTCGACGGTGTTCCGGGAGCGGATCACGGCGTGCGGTGAGGCGCTGGCGCCGTATGTGGACTGGTCGTTGGAGGAGGTGCTGCGCGGCGCGGACGGCGCGCCCTCGTACGACCGGGTGGATGTGGTGCAGCCCGCGCTGTGGGCCGTGATGGTCTCCCTCGCCGAGCTGTGGCGCTCTCACGGCGTCGAACCGGCCGCCGTCATCGGGCATTCGCAGGGGGAGATCGCCGCGGCCTGTGTGGCGGGCGCGCTGTCGCTGGAGGACGGCGCGAAGGTGGTCGCCCTGCGCAGCCGGGCGCTGCGGGAGATCGCGGGTCTGGGTGGGATGGCGTCGGTGCCGCTGCCCGTGGCCGAGGTCGAGCCGCACCTGGCGCGCTGGGACGGCCGGCTGTCGGTGGCCGCGCTCAACGGGCCCCGGTCCACGGTGGTCGCCGGCGAGCGGGAGGCGGTCGAAGGACTCGCCGCCGACCTCGTCGGGCAGGGCGTCCGGGCCCGCGTGATCCCGGTCGACTACGGCTCCCACTCGGTGCAGGTCGAGCGCCTCCGGGAGCGGATCCTCTCCGCCCTGTCCGAGATCGCCCCGCGCACCGGCACCGTGCCCTTCTACTCCACCGTGACCGGCGGGCTGCTGGACACCTCCGAGTTGGACGCCGCGTACTGGTACCGCAATCTGCGCCAGCCGGTGCGGTTCGAGACCGTCGTCCGGGACCTGGTCGAGCGCGGCCACCGGGCGTTCGTCGAGTGCAGCCCGCACCCGGTGCTGACGGTCGGCATCGAGGAGACCGCGGACGCCGCGGAGCGCCCGGTCGTCGCCCTCGGCTCGCTGCGCCGCGACGAGGGCGGCGCGCGGCGCTTCCTCACCTCCCTCGCCGAGGCGTACACCCAAGGACTGGCCGTCGACTGGACCCCGGCGTACGGGGCGGGCCACCCCGGCCGGGTGGAACCGGCGGCACTGCCGACCTACCCCTTCCAGCGCCAGAGCTTCTGGCTGTTGGAGGAGCCGGACACCGCCGCGGAGGCGACCGGGCCGGGCGACAGGGAGGCCGGGTTCTGGCGGGCGGTCGAGGGTGCCGACGTGGCCGCGCTGGCGGCCACGCTCCAGATCGAGGACGCGGCGCAGCGGTCGTCGCTGGACGCGCTGCTCCCGGTGCTCTCCTCCTGGCGGCGGGCCGCCGGTGAGCGGTCCACGGTGGACGGCTGGCGGTACCGGATCACCTGGAAGCCGTTGCCCGAGCCCGCGACCGCCGCGCCGCACGGGACCTGGCTGCTGGCCGTGCCCGCGGGCGCCGCGGACGACCCGCGGGTGGCCGCCGTCGCCCGGGCGCTCACCGAACGCGGCGCGCGGGCCGTCACCCTGGAGCTGTCCCCGCACGACGCGGACCGGGAGGCGCTCGCCGGCCGGCTGCGCACGGCGCTCGGCGAGGACGCCGGTGGGGTGCTGTCGCTGCTCGCCCTGGCGGAGGGGGCCCATCCGGACCACCCCACGCTGCCCGCCGCGACGGCCCTGACCCTGACCCTGGTGCAGGCGCTGGCCGCCGCGGACCTCCCGGCGCCGCTGTGGTGCGCGACCTGGGGAGCGGTCTCCGTGAGCCCCTCCGATCCGCCGCGCGACCCGGCGCACGCCCAGCTGTGGGGGCTCGGTCGGGTCGTGGCGCTGGAGCACCCCCGGCTGTGGGGCGGGCTGCTCGATCTGCCCGAGCGGCTCGACGAGCGGACGCTGGAGCGGCTGAGCGGGGTGCTGGCCGGGGTGGCCGGCCCACGGGCCGGGACCGACGCCGCGACGCCCGGCGCGGGCGGCGAGGACCAGGTGGCGCTCCGCCCGGCCGGGCTGTTCGGGCGGCGTATGGTGAGCGCCGCGCTCGGCGGCGCCGCCCCGCCGCGTCACTGGCGCCCGCGCGGGACGGTGCTCCTCACCGGGGCCACCGGGAGCCTGGGACCGCGGGTGGCCCGCTGGCTGGCGGCGGGCGGTGCCGAGCATCTGGTGCTGGTCAGCCGCAGCGGCCCGGCGGCCGAGGGCGCCGCGGAGCTGGAGGCCGAACTCACCGCCCTGGGCACCGCCGTCACCCTGGCCGCCTGCGACGTGGGCGACCGGGCCGCGGTGGCGGAGCTGCTCGCCGGACTGCGGGAGGCGGGGCACACCGTGCGGGCCGTGCTGCACACCGCCGCCTTCATCGAGCTGGCCCCAGTCGCCGAACTGGCACTGGGGGAGTTCGCCGACGTGCTCTCCGCCAAGGTCGCCGGCGCCGGGCACCTGGCCGACCTCCTCGACCCCGCCGAGCTCGACGCCTTCGTCCTCTTCTCCTCCATCGCCGGTGTCTGGGGCAGCGGGGAGCACGCCGCCTACGCGGCCGCGAACGCGGCGCTGGACGCCCTGGCCGAGCAGGGCCGGGCCCGAGGGCTGCCCATGACCTCGATCGCCTGGGGCGTCTGGGAGGACGCCCTCAACACCTGGAAGGGCGTCGGCAGCGTCGAGGCCACCGAACGCCGGCAGCTGGTGCGACGTCAGGGGCTGCCGCTGATGTCGGCCGAGCTGGCCGTCGCCGCCCTCCAGCAGTCACTCGACCACGACGACACCTTCGTGGCCGTCGCCGAGATCGACTGGGAGCGGTTCGTCCCGCTGTTCACCTCGATGCGGCCCAGCCCGCTGCTCGCCGAGGTGCCCGAGGCCCGCCGGCTGCTGGCGGACGCCGCGCGGCCGGCCGCCGCCGACGACTCGGCCACCGGCACGGAGCTGCGGCAGCGGCTGTCCGGGCTGCCCGCCCCGGACCAGGACCGGATCCTGCTGGAGCTGATACAGACCAGGGCCGCCGCCGTCCTGGGGCACACCACCGCCGACGCCATCGGCAGCGAACGGGCCTTCAAGGACCTCGGCTTCGAGTCCCTGACCGCGGTCGAGCTGCGCAACCGACTGATGGCCGCGACCGGGCTGCGGCTCCCGGCCACCCTGGTCTTCGACTACCCGACCCCGGCCGTGCTCGCCGCCCGGCTGCGGACGGAGCTCTCCGGCGACGCCGCGGACTTCGCCGCCACCGAGCCGGCGGCCCCCGCCGCGGAGCCGGCCACCCGCCACGACGACGAGCCGATCGCGATCGTCTCCATGGCCTGCCGCTACCCCGGCGGCATCGCCGGCCCCGAGGACCTGTGGCGGCTGCTGGCCGCCGGGGGCGACGCGATCTCGGGCTTCCCCGAGGACCGCGGCTGGCACGTGGCGGAGCTCTTCGACCCCGAACCCGGCCGGCGGGGCAGGAGCTATGTGCGGGAAGGCGGCTTCCTCACCGAGGTCGACCGGTTCGACGCCGCCTTCTTCGGCATCAGCCCGCGCGAGGCACTCGCCATGGACCCGCAGCAGCGACTCGTCCTGGAGACGGCCTGGGAGGCGTTCGAACGGGCCGGCCTGGACCAGACCGCGCTGCGCGGCAGCGACACCGGGGCGTTCGTGGGCGCCATGGCCAACGCGTACGGCGTCCAGCCCCACGAGGCCCCCGCCGCCATCGAGGACTACGTGGTGACCGGCAGCGTCACCAGCGTCATCTCGGGACGGCTCGCCTACGCCTTCGGCCTCGAAGGGCCGGCCGTCACGGTGGACACGGCCTGCTCCTCCTCGCTGGTGGCGCTGCACCTGGCCTGCCAGGCGCTGCGCCGCGGCGAGTGCTCGCTCGCCCTGGCGGGCGGGGCCGCGGTGATGCCCACACCCGGGCCGTTCATCGGCTTCAGCAGCGTGCGGTCGCTGTCCCGGGACGGCCGGTGCAAGGCGTTCGCCGACGGTGCCGACGGCTTCGGTCTCGCCGAGGGCGCCGGCATGGTGCTGCTGGAGCGGCTCTCCGACGCCCGGCGCAACGGCCACCGGGTGCTCGCCGTCATCCGCGGCTCCGCCCTCAACCAGGACGGCACCTCCAACGGACTCACCGCGCCCAACGGCCCCTCCCAACAGCGGGTGATCCGCGAGGCGCTGGCCGCCGCCCGACTGTCGGCCGGGGACATCGACGCGGTGGAGGCGCACGGCACCGGCACGTCGCTGGGCGACCCGATCGAGGCCCAGGCGCTGCTGACCACGTACGGCCGGGGGCGGGACGCGGACCGGCCGCTGTGGCTGGGCTCGGTGAAGTCCAACATCGGCCACACCCAGGCCGCGGCCGGGGTGGCCGGCGTGATCAAGATGGTGATGGCGCTGCGCCACGGGGTGCTCCCGCGCACCCTCCACGTCGACCGGCCCTCGACCCACGTCGACTGGTCCGCCGGGGCCGTCGAGCTGCTGGCCGACGAGCGGCCGTGGCCGGAGACCGGCCGACCCCGCCGGGCGGCCGTCTCCGCCTTCGGCATCAGCGGGACCAACGCCCACATGATCCTGGAGCAGGCGCCGCCGGACGAGGCACCCGCGGCGGAGGCTCCGGCGGCCGAGGCGGGAAGGGCTCCGGCGGCCGAGCCGGGGGAGTCGGTCCGGCCGACCACCCCCCAGGCGCTGCCCTGGATCGTCTCCGGGCGCACCGCGGAGGCCCTCCAGGCGCAGGCCGAGCGGCTCCGCGACGCGGTGGTGGCCCACCCCGCGTGGGACATCGCCGACGTCGGCCGGTCGCTGGCCACCACCCGCACCGCCTTCGAACACCGCGGCGTGGTCGTGGCCGCCGACCGCGAGGAGTTCCTGCGCGGTCTGGGCGCCCTGGCGGCCGGCGCCGCCGCCCCCGGCGTGGTGATGGGGGAGGGCGGCGAGAGCCGCGGCGCCCCCGTGCTGGTCTTCCCCGGACAGGGCTCCCAGTGGGCCGGCATGGCCGTGGAGTCGCTGGACTCCTCCGCGGTGTTCCGGGAGCGGCTCACCGCCTGCGCGGAGGCGCTGGCGCCGCACGTCGACTGGTCGCTGGACGCGGTGCTCCGCGGCGAGCGGGGCGCCCCGAGCCTGGCACGGGTGGACGTGGTGCAGCCGGCGCTGTGGGCGGTGATGGTGTCCCTCGCCGCATGGTGGCGTGCGTACGGGGTGGAGCCCGCCGGAGTCATCGGGCATTCGCAGGGGGAGATCGCGGCGGCCTGTGTGGCGGGCGCGCTGTCGTTGGAGGACGGCGCGAAGGTGGTCGCTCTGCGCAGCCGGGCGCTGCGGGAGATCGCGGGTCTGGGTGGGATGGCGTCGGTGCCGCTGCCCGTGGCCGAGGTGGAGCCGCACCTGGCACGCTGGGACGGCCGGCTGTCGGTGGCCGCGCTCAACGGGCCCCGGTCCACGGTGGTCGCCGGCGACCGGGAGGCGATCGCGGGCCTCGTCGACGAGCTGGTCCGACGCGACATCCGGGCCCGAGCGGTCCCGGTGGACTACGCCTCCCACTCCCGCCACGTGGAGCGGATCAGGGAAGGCATCGAGGCGGCCCTCTCCGACATCGCCCCGCGCACCGGCACCGTGCCCTTCTACTCGACCGTGACCGGCGGGCTGCTGGACACCTCCGAGTTGGACGCCGCGTACTGGTACCGGAACCTGCGCCAGCCGGTGCGGTTCGAGACCGTCGTCCGGGACCTGGTCGAGCGCGGCCACCGGGCGTTCGTCGAGTGCAGCCCGCACCCGGTGCTGACGGTCGGCATCGAGGAGACCGCGGACGCCGCGGACCGGCCGGCGGTGGCCCTCGGCTCGCTGCGCCGCCATGAGGGCGGCGGACGACGCTTCCTGACCTCGGTGGCGGAGGCCCACAGCCACGGCCTGGCGGTGGACTGGCGGCCCGCCTTCGCCACCGCCGGCGGGTCGGCGCGGCGGGAGGTGGAGCTGCCCACCTACGCCTTCCAGCGCGAACGGTTCTGGGTGGACGCCCCCGCGGTGACGGCCGGCGGGCACGCCCCGGGGCTGCGCGCGGCCGACCACCCGCTGCTGGCCGGTGAGTTGGGGCTGGCCGACGGCGACGGGGTCGTCCTGACCGGCCGGCTCTCCCGGGACTCGCACCCGTGGCTGGCGGATCACGCGGTGTGGGGTCTGGTGTTGGTGCCGGGGACGGCCTTCGTGGAGCTGGCGCTGTCGGCCGGTGGCCGGGTGGGCTGTGACCGGTTGGAGGAGCTGACGCTCCAGGCGCCGTTGGTGCTTCCGGAGCGCGGCGCGGTGCAGGTGCAGGTGCGGGCGGGCGGCGCGGACGAGGCCGGCCGACGGCCCGTCACCGTCTACTCGCGGCCCGACCGCGACGCCGCCGAGGACGCGCCCTGGACCTGCCACGGCACCGGGGTCGTCGCACCGGCCGAACCCGCCCCGCGGGGTGGACTCGACGGCGCCTGGCCCCCCGCGGGCGCGGAGCCCGTGGCGCTGGACGGGTTGTACGGACGGCTCGCCGCGGACGGGCTGGAGTACGGGCCCGTCTTCCAGGGGCTGCGGGCGGCCTGGCGGCGCGGGGACGAGCTCTTCGCCGAGATCCGGCTTCCGCGGGACCGCCACGCCGACGCCGAACGCTGCGGCCTGCACCCCGCACTGCTGGACGCGGCGCTCCACACCAGCCTGCTCGACGGGCTCGACGAGGTCCAACTGCCCTTCGCCTGGACCGGGGTGACGCTGCGCGCCCGCGCCGCCACCGCGCTGCGGGTCCGGCTGGCCCCGGCCGACGCCGGCGGAATCTCGCTGGAGGTGGCCGACGCCGCCGGCGCCCCGGTCGCCACGGTCGAGGCGCTGGCGGTACGCCCGGTCACCCGGGAGCGGCTGCGCGCCGCCGGTGGCGGACACCAGGAGTCGCTGTACCAGGTCGAGTGGGTCCAGGACACCGCCCCGACCGCCACCGCGCGGTCCCTGCCGGCCGCGGCGACCACGGCCCGGTGGGCGCTGCTGGGCGAGGGTCGCCCGGAGCTGGTCGCGGCGCTGCCCGGGATCGCGACCCACGCGGACCTGGCCGCCCTCGGCGCGGCCCTCGCCGCCGGGGCGCCGACTCCCGAGCTCGTCTTGGTGCCGTGGACCCCGGAGCCGGGCCCGGCCGCGGACTCCGTGCACGCCTCCGTCGTCCGGGCGCTGGGCCTGCTCCAGACGTGGCTGGCGGACGAACGGTTCGCCGGCTCCCGGCTGGTGTGGCTGACCCGGGGCGCCGTCGCCGCCGGCCCCGACGAGGTGTCCGACCTGGCCGGCGCCGCACTGTGGGGCGCGGTGCGCTCCGCAGAGGCGGAACAGCCGGGCCGGTTCGCGCTCGTCGACCTCGACGACGCCGACGCCTCGACGCACGCCCTGCCCGCGGCGCTGGCCGGCGACGCCTTCCCACTCGCCCTGCGGGAGGGCACGGTCCTCGTGCCGCGGCTGGCCCGGCTGACGGCGCCGGCCGCCGAGGACGACCGGCGGGCGGGAGGGACGGCCTCGGCCGGTGGCGACGCCGGCCCGACCGCCGACGACACCGGTCGCGCGCTCGCCGACACCGGCCAGGCCGCCGACGGCGACCACACGCCCGCCCACACCGGTCGCGCGCCGGCCGACGGCACCGTGCTGATCACCGGCGGCACCGGCACCCTGGGCGGCCTGCTGGCGCGGCACCTCGTCGCCGCCCACGGCGTGCGCCACCTGCTGCTGGTCAGCCGTCGTGGCCGGGAGGCCGAGGGAGCCGCGGAGCTGGCCGCCGAACTGACCGGCCGCGGCGCGGACGTGACCATCGCGGCCTGCGACGTCGCCGACCGGGAGGCGCTGGCGGCGCTGCTCGACACGGTGCCGGCCGAGCGGCCGCTCACCGGCGTGGTGCACGCCGCAGGCGCCCTGGACGACGGCGTCATCGCCGCGCTCACCCCCGAGCGCGTGCACGCGGTGCTGCGCCCCAAGGTCGACGCCGCCTGGCATCTGCACGAGCTCACCCGAGACGCCGAGCCGGCGATGTTCGTGCTCTTCTCCGCCGCCGGCCAGGTGCTGGGCAACGCCGGCCAGGCCAACTACGCCGCGGCCAACGCCTTCCTGGACGCGCTGGCCCGGCACCGCCGCGCCCAGGGGCTGCCCGGGACCTCCCTGGCCTGGGGCCTGTGGTCCGCCACCAGCGAGCTGACCGGCCGGCTCGACGAGGCCGACCGCGGCCGGCTGCGCCGCTCCGGCGTGCTGCCGCTGTCCACGGCCGAGGCGCTGGAACTGTTCGACGCCGCGCTCGCCCAGGAGCGGCCGGCGGTGGTGCCGGTACGGCTGGACCTCGCCGCGCTGCGCGCCGCGGCCACCCCGCCGCCCCCGCTGCTGCGCGGCCTCGTCGGCGCGCGGACCGCACCCGAGGCGGCGGCACGACTCACCGAGACGCCGGCCGACAGCGGGGCCGCCCTCCGCCGGCGGCTGGCGGGGCTGACCGGGCCGGAGCGGGAGGACGCGCTGCTTGACCTGGTGCGCGGCCATGTCGCCACGGTCCTCGGATACGCCGACCCCGGAGCGGTCGACACCGCGCGCGGCTTCCTCGACTCCGGGTTCGACTCGCTGCGGGCCGTGGAGCTCCGCAACCGCCTGGGGGCCGCCGCCGGGGTACGGCTGCCGGCCACGCTGATCTTCGACCACCCCAGCCCCGCCGCCGTGGCGACCCTCCTCGGGACGCTCCTGGTAGTGCCGGGGGACGGGGCGCCGGAACCGGCCGGGTTCGCCGAACTCGACGGCCTGGAGGCCGCCGTACGGGGCCTGTCCGCGGACGACCCGGCGCGCGAGCGGCTCGCCGAACGGCTGCGGGGGCTGCTGACCCGCCTCGACGGGGAGTCCGAGGGGACGACCGGCGCCGGGACCGAGGTCGAGTCGGCCACGCTCGACGAGATCTTCGACATCGTCGAGAACGAGTTGAGGAAGTCGTGAGCCGCCGCCGCATCCGGAAGACCGCAGCACAGAAGGGACTTGGGTGATGACGACGACGGCGAGTGACGAGAAGGTCCTCGACTACCTCAAGCGGCTGACCGTCGACCTGCGCCGGACCCGGCAGCGGCTGCACGAGGTCGAGGCGGGGACCCGGGAGCCGATCGCGGTGGTGGGCATGGCGTGCCGGTTCCCCGGCGGCGTCACCTCCCCCGAAGAGCTGTGGCAGCTGGTGGCGTCCGGGACCGACGCCATATCGGAGTTCCCCGCCGACCGCGGCTGGGACCCGGACCTCTACCACCCCGACCCGGCACGGCCCGGCACCAGCACCGTGCGCGAGGGCGGATTCCTGCACGACGCCGCGCGGTTCGACGCGTCGTTCTTCGGGATCAGCGCACGCGAGGCGCTGGCCATGGACCCGCAGCAGCGGCTGCTGCTGGAGACCTCATGGGAGGCCGTCGAGCGCGCGGGCATCGACCCGGCGACGCTGGCCGGCACCCGGACCGGCGTCTTCGCGGGCGTCATCTACCAGGACTACGCCTCCCGGCTGCGCCGGGTGCCGCCGGAGTTCGAGGGCTACATCGGCAACGGCAGCACCGGCAGCGTCGCCTCCGGCCGGGTGGCCTACACCTTCGGCCTCGAAGGGCCGGCGGTCAGCGTGGACACCGCGTGCTCCTCGTCGCTGGTGGCGCTGCACCTGGCCTGTCAGTCGCTGCGCCACGGGGACTGCACCATGGCACTGGCGGGCGGGGTGACCGTCATGGCGTCCCCCATGGCGCTCGTCGAGTTCAGCCGGCAGCGCGGCCTGGCCGGGAACGCGCGCTGCAAGGCGTTCTCCGCCGCCGCCGACGGCACCGGCCTGGGCGAGGGCGTCGGCATGCTGCTGCTGGAGCGCCTTTCGGACGCCCGCCGGGCCGGCCACCGGGTGCTCGCGGTGATCCGGGGCAGCGCGGTCAACCAGGACGGCGCCAGCAGTGGGCTCACCGCCCCGAGCGGCCCGGCCCAGCAGCGGGTCATCCGCCAGGCGCTGGCCCATGCCGGTCTGACCCCGGCAGAGGTCGACGCCGTGGAGGCGCACGGCACCGGCACCACCCTCGGCGACCCCATCGAGGCCCAGGCCCTGCTGGCCACCTACGGCCAGGGCCGGCCGGCCGACCGGCCGCTCTGGCTGGGCTCGGTGAAGTCCAACATCGGCCACGCGCAGGCCGCGGCCGGGGTGGCGGGCGTGATCAAGATGGTGATGGCGCTGCGCCACGGGGTGCTCCCGCGCACCCTGCACATCGACGAACCCACCCCGCACGTGGACTGGACGGCCGGCGCGGCGGCCCTGCTGACCGAGGCCAGGCCCTGGCCGCGGCCCCAGCCCGCCGCCCGGAACGGGACCGCGGCGGGCAACGGTGCCGCGGTGGGGAACGGGACCGGAGCGGGCAACGGTGCCGCGGCGGGCAACGGGGCCGGAGCGGGTGCCGCCGTCGGTGCGCGGGAGGCTCGGCGCCGGGCCGGGGTCTCCTCCTTCGGCGTCAGCGGCACCAACGCCCACCTCATCCTGGAAGAGGCCCCCGAGCCGCCCGCGGCGGAGGCCGTCCCCGGCGCTCCCGGAGGGGCCGGCACCCTCGTGCCGTGGGTGCTGTCCGCCAAGTCCGAGGTGGCGTTGCGCGCCCAGGCCGAGCGGCTGCGGAACCATCTGGAGGCGCGTCCGCAGCTCACCGCCGCCGAGGTCGGCGCGGCGCTCGCCACCACCCGTACCGCCTTCGAGCACCGCGCGGTGCTGGTGGCCGCCGACCGTGCCGAGCTGCGGGCGGGCGTCGCCGCGCTGGCCGCCGGGCACCCCGGTGCCGAGGTGGTGCGCGGCACCGCGGCGGCCCACGGCCGGGTGGTGCACGTCTTCCCCGGCCAGGCGCCCTGGTGGGACGGCGCCGCGGCCGAACTGCTCGATACCACCCCCGAGTTCGCCCGCCGCATGGCCGAGTGCGAGGCCGCGTTGGCCTCCTTCGTCGACTGGTCCCTGCGGGACGTGGTGCGCGGCGCCGAGGGCGCTCCGCCCGCCGACCGGCCGGACGTCGCCGGGGCCGTGCGGTGGGCGGTGCTGGTCTCGCTCGCCGAGCTGTGGAGCCACCACGGCCTGGCGCCCGCCGCCGTGGTGAGCCACGGGCCCGGCCCCGGCGAGATCGCCGCGGCCTGCGCCGCCGGAGCGCTGACGCTGAAGGACGGGGCGCGGCTGGTCGCCTTCGACGGCGCCGCCGCGGAGGACGACGAACCCGTGGAAGCGGTCGAGTCGCTCGCGGCCGAGGTGCCGTTCTACGCGACGACGGCCCGCCCCGAGCCGTCCCCCGCCGCGGGCGAACGGGCCGGGGCAGGGGCGGACGCGGTGCCCGCGGACACCGCCGAGCCCGGGACGGACGACACGGTCGTGCGCCCCCTCGACACCGCGGGACTGGACGCACGGTACTGGTGCCGCGAGGACGTCCCCGCCGGGCCCCCGGCCGCCCTGTCTCAGACGGCTCGATCCAGGGACGGTCGGTCCAGGGACGGGCGTTCCAGGGACGGGCGTTCCAGGGACGGGCGGCCCCAGGTCGGCCGGTCCCAGGACAGCCATTCCCAGGACAGTCAGGCCCAGGACAGTCAGGCCCAGGACAGTCAGGCCCAGGACAGTCAGGCCCAGGACAGTCAGGCCAAGGTTGCTCGGTCCCAGGACAGCCAGTCCGAGGTTGCTCGGTCCCAGGACGGCCGGCCTCAGGTCGACCTGCAACGCACCGTACGGGCGCTGCTCGGCCGCGGGCACACGGTGTTCATCGAGATCAGCCCCGAGCCGACGGTCGTCGAGACGATCGCGGGGGTCGTTCGCGACGCCGATCGCAGGGCGCTGGCCGTCGGCACGCTGCGCCGCGCGGACGGCGGTCCGGACCGGTTCCTGCGCTCGCTGGCCGAGCTGTACGCCGCCGGGGTGCCGGTGGACTGGTCCGCGGTCTTCGGCCCGGCCGCGGGCGCGGCCGACGTCGAGCTGCCGACCTACCCCTTCCAGCGGCGGCGCTACTGGCTCGACGACACGCTCCCCTCCGGCGACCTGGCTGCCTCCGGACTCCGCGCGGCGGACCACCCGCTGCTGAGCGCCGCCGTCGAACTCCCCGACTCCGAGGGGCTGCTGTTCACCGGCCGGCTGTCGACCCGCACCCATCCGTGGCTCGCCGACCACGTGGTCATGGACCGGGTGCTGCTGCCCGGCACGGCCGGCGTCGAGCTCGCCCTGTGGGCGGCCGCTCGCGTGGGCTGCGACCGCGTCGAGGAGCTCACGCTGCACGCCCCGCTGGAGATCCCCGCGGCGGACGACGGGCGGACGGACGGAGTCTCGATCCGGCTGGCCGTCGGCGGCGCCGACGACACCGGCCGCCGTACGGTGCACCTCTACTCGCGCCCCGCGTCCGCCGACGCCGCCGACCCGACCACCGGCCCCGAACTCGCCGCCGTCCTCGACCCGGCGGCCGGCCCCGACCGATCCTGGACCCGACACGCCAGCGGGACGCTGACCGCCGGCGCCCCGGCGCCCGCCTTCGACCTGATGGTGTGGCCGCCGAAGGGGGCGGAGGAGGTCCCGATCGGCGACCTCTACGAGCGGGCCGCACGGCGCGGATACCGCTACGGGCCGGCCTTCCAGGGCCTCACGTCGGTCTGGCGCCGCGGTGCCGAGGTGTTCGCCGAGGTCCGCCTGGACCGGGAACGGGAGCTCGACGCAGGCCGGTTCACGGTCCATCCGGCGCTGCTCGACGCGGCCGTGCAGGCGTACGCCGTCGCCGTGCCCGAGGCCGCCTCCGGCACGCGCATGCCGTTCTCCTGGCGCGGAGTGTCCCTGCGGGCCGCCGGCGCCACCACCGCCGTACGGGTGCGGCTGAACCCCACCGGCCCCGACGCCATGGCGATCGACGTCGCGGACGCCACCGGCGCCCCGCTCGGCTCGGTGCGCGGCCTCGTGCTGCGGCCCGTGCGCGCGCTCGGCGCGGTCCCCGAGGAAGGCGGCGCGTCGCTCTTCCGCCTGGACTGGGTGCCGGTGCCGGTGCCGCCGTCGACACCGACCGAGTCGCCTTCCACCGAGCGGTGGGTGTGGCTGGGCGCGGGGGACGGAGTCGGCGACGCGATGGGCTCCGCCGTGCCCACCCACCCGGATCTGGCCGCGCTGGCGGCGGCCGTCGACGCGGGCGCGGCGGTGCCGGAGGTGGTGGTCGCCCCCCTCGCGTGCGCGGAGCGGCTCGCCGTGCCGGACGCCGTACGCGCCGCCACCGCGGATGCCCTGCGCCTGCTGCGGGACTGGCTGGCGGACCGCCGGTTCGCCGGCTCGCGGCTCGTGGTCGTGACGCGCGGTGCGGTCGCCGCCGGCGACGCGGACACGGACGGACCTGATCTGGCGGGCGCCGCGGTCTGGGGCCTGCTCCGGACCGCCCAGGCGGAGCACCCGAACCGGTTCACGCTCCTGGACCTGGACCTGGACCTGGACCTGAGTGCGGATCCGACCTCGGATACGGCAACCCCGGATACGGCAACCCCGGATACAACAAGCTCAGCCGCGGCATGTGAAGCCGCGTCCGCGGATCGGCGGTCCCCGGACCCCGCGATCCCCACGGGCGAGCAGCTCGGGACCGTGCTGGCGGTGGACGAACCCCAGTTGGCGCTGCGTCAGGGGAGGCTGCTCGCGCCCCGTCTGGTGCGGCACCCGGATGCCCCGGCATCCGTGACGAAGCACGACCCGGTCCCCGCCTCACCGCCCGTCCCGGCGGCCACCCCGCCCGTGGAGCTCGGCTGCGATCCGCGGGGCACCGTCCTGATCACCGGTGGCACCGGCACGCTCGGCGCCCTCGTCGCCCGGCACCTGGCCGCGCGCGGCGCCCGGCACCTGCTGCTCACCAGCCGCCGGGGCGAGCGGGCGCCGGGGGCCGCGGAACTGGTGGCGGAGCTGGCGGAGCTCGGCGCCCGAGCCACGGTGGCCGCCTGCGACGTCGCCGACCCGGCCGCGCTCGAAGCGCTGTTGGGCGGGGTGCCCGCGGAGCATCCGCTGACGGCCGTGGTCCACGCGGCCGGAGCGGTCGACGACGGTGTGCTGGAGGCGCTCACCCCGGAGCGGTTCGACCCCGTGCTGCGGCCCAAGGCCGACGCCGCCTGGCGGCTGCACGAGCTCACCCGGCACCTCGACCTGTCGGCGTTCGTGCTCTTCTCCTCCGCCGCCGGCGTCATCGGCGCGCCCGGCCAGGCCAACTACGCGGCCGCCAACGCCTTCCTCGACGCCCTGGCACGGCGCCGCCGCGCCCAGGGCCTGCCGGGGCAGTCGCTGGCCTGGGGGCTGTGGGAGGAGCGCAGCGCCCTGACGGCGAAACTGGGCGAGGCCGACCTCGCCAGGATGGCCCGGAGCGGGGTGCTGCCGCTGGCCACGGAGGAGGCGCTGGCGCTGTTCGACGCCGGCCGCGCGCTCGACGAACCGGCGCTCGTCCCGCTCCACCTGGACCCCGTGCGGCCGCGTTCCGGGGCGGGTCGCGGAGCCGGCGCCACCCCGGCCGTGCTGCGGGACCTGCTCGGCGCGCGGGAGGGCCGCCCGGCGCGGTCCCGGACGCCCGGGAGCCGGGCCGCGACCCCGAACGGCGCCGCGACCGGCTCCGACAGCGGCCCCGCGGCCGTGCTGCGCCGCCGGCTGTCGACCCTGAACGAGACCGAGAGCGAGCGCGTCCTGCTCGACCTCGTACGCACCCGCGCGGCGGCCGTGCTGCGGCAGCTCAGGCCCGCCGACATCGAACCGGACCGGGGATTCGTGGACCTCGGCTTCGACTCGCTCACCGACCTGGAGCTCCGCGACGCGCTGGAGACCGCGACCGGGCTGTCACTGCCCGCCACGCTGATCTTCGACCACCCCACCGCCGCCGCCCTCGCCGGCCATCTGCGCCGGGAGTTCGCCGCCGACGACACCGTCGAGGTGGGCCCCGCGCTGGAGGAGCTCGACCGGCTGGAGGAGTTCCTCGCGCCCTTCGCCGCCGACGGCGACGCCAGGACGGCGATCGGCCTGCGCCTGCGCGACCTGCTGTCCCGATGGGGCGACGAGGGCCCCGGCGGCGGGAGCGAGACCGCACCACACGACCTGGCGTCGGCGACCGACGACGAGCTCTTCGCGGTGCTCGAAGGGCTGCGCGGCACCGACCCCGGTACACCGGCGAATCCGCACGGGCTTTAGGAGCTGGCTCAAGTGGCAAACGAAGACAGGCTGCGCGACCACCTCCGGTGGGCGACCGCCGAACTCACCGAGGCGCGCCGCCGCGTGCGGGAGCTGGAGGAGGCCGAGCGCGAACCCATCGCGATCATCGGCATGAGCTGCCGGCTGCCGGGCGGCGTGGACACGCCGGAGGCGCTGTGGCGGCTGGCGATCGCGGGCGAGGACGCCATCGGCGAGCCGCCCGCGGACCGCGGCTGGCGCGTCGAGGACTTCTACGACCCCGACGCCACCCGACCCGGCACCTCCTATGTGCGCACCGGCGGCTTCATCGACGGCGCGGACCGGTTCGACCCGGCGCTCTTCGACATCAGCCCCCGCGAGGCGCTGGCCATGGACCCCCAGCAGCGGCTGCTGATGGAGGCCGCCTGGGAGGCTCTGGAGCGGGCCGGGGTCGCCCCGGCGAGCGTGCGCGGCGCCCCGGTCGGCGTCTACGCCGGCCTCATGTACCACGAGTACGCCGCCCGGCTGACGGAGGTGGACGAGGCCGTCGCCGCCTTCCTGGGCAGCGGGAACTCCGGCAGCGTCGCCTCCGGGCGCATCGCCTACACCCTGGGACTGGAGGGCCCCGCCGTCACGGTGGACACGGCCTGCTCCTCCTCGCTGGTCGCCCTGCACCTGGCGGCGCAGGCGCTGCGCCGCGGCGACTGCACGCTGGCCCTGGCCGGCGGCGTCACCGTGATGGTCACCCCTGGGAGCCTCATCGAGTTCAGCCGGCAGCGCGGCCTCGCCCCGGACGGTCGCTGCAAGTCCTTCGCCGCGGCGGCCGACGGCACGGCCTGGGGCGAGGGCGTCGGCATGCTGCTGCTGGAGCGGCTCTCCGACGCCCGCCGCAACGGCCACCGGGTGCTCGCGGTGATCCGCGGCTCCGCGGTCAACCAGGACGGCGCGAGCAGCGCCCTCTCCGCTCCCAACGGCCCCTCCCAGCAGCGTGTCATCCGCCGGGCCCTCGCCGACGCCGGCCTGTCGGCCGACCTCGTCGACGCCGTGGAGGCGCACGGGACCGGGACGAAGCTCGGCGATCCGATCGAGGCCCAGGCGTTGCTGGCCACGTACGGTCGGGGACGGCCGGCCGACCGGCCGCTGTGGCTGGGCTCGCTGAAGTCGAACCTGGGGCATACGCAGGCGGCCGCGGGTGTGGCGGGTGTGATCAAGATGGTGTTGGCGATGCGGCATGGGGTGTTGCCGCGGACGTTGCATGTGGATGAGCCGACGCCGCATGTGGACTGGTCGGTCGGTGGGGTGGAGTTGCTGACGGAGGAGCGGGTGTGGCCGGAGACGGGCCGTCCGCGGCGGTCGGCGGTGTCGTCGTTCGGGGTGAGCGGTACCAACGCGCATGTGGTGTTGGAGGAGGCGCCGGAGGAGGAGGTGGCGACCGGGTCGGCCGGGGTGCCGGGTGTGGTGCCGTGGGTGGTGTCGGCGCGGTCGGCGGAGGCGTTGCGGGCGCAGGCCGAGCGGTTGCGGGAGGCGGTGTTCGCGCATCCGGAGTGGCAGCCGGCCGACGTGGGCTGGTCCCTCGCCACCGGCCGCTCACCGCTGGAGCACCGCGCCGTCGTCGTCGGCGCGGACCGCGAAACGCTCCTCCGTGGCCTGGAGAGCCTCGCCGGAGGCCCCGGGACGGGCGGAGCGCCCGGCGTGGTGACGGGACACGCCGCCGGTCGCGGTGGGGCGGTGTTCGTCTTCCCCGGTCAGGGCTCGCAGTGGGCGGGCATGGCGGTGGAGTTGCTGGACTCCTCGACGGTGTTCCGGGAGCGGATCACGGCGTGTGGTGAGGCGTTGGCGCCGTATGTGGACTGGTCGTTGGAGGAGGTGCTGCGCGGCGCGGACGGCGCGCCCTCGTACGACCGGGTGGATGTGGTGCAGCCCGCGCTGTGGGCCGTGATGGTCTCCCTGGCGGAGTTGTGGCGTGCGTACGGGGTGGAGCCGGCCGCCGTCATCGGGCACTCACAGGGGGAGATCGCCGCGGCCTGTGTCGCCGGGGCGCTGTCGCTGGAGGACGGCGCGAAGGTGGTCGCCCTCCGCAGCAAGGCGCTGCTGGCGCTCTCCGGCGCGGGCGGCATGGTGTCCGTGGCCCTGCCCTCCGAGACCGTGCGCGAGCGGCTCGCGCGCTGGGGCGACCGGCTCTCCGTCGCCGCCGTCAACGGCCCGTCCGCCACAGTGGTCTCCGGGGACCCGGCGGCACTGGACGAGCTGCTCGCCGAGTGCGAGGAGCGGGACGAGCGCGCCCGGCGCATCCCGGTGGACTACGCCTCGCACTCCGCCCATGTGGACCGCCTCCAGGAGGTGTTGAGAGCCGACCTGGCGTCCATCGCCCCGCGCGCCGCGGGGGTGCCGTTCTACTCGACGGTGACCGGCGGCCTGTTGGACACCGTCGAGCTCGACGCCGCCTACTGGTACCGGAACCTCCGCCACACCGTCCGCTTCGACACCGCCGTGCGGGCGGCGGTCGCCGACGGCCTCGGCGTGTTCGTCGAGGCCAGCCCGCACCCGGTGCTGACCATGGCCATCGAGGACGCCGCCGCCGTCGGCTCGCTGCGCCGCGACGAGGGCGGCCCGGAGCGCTTCCTCACCTCCCTGGCCGAGGCGTACGCGCTGGGCGTGCCGATCGCCTGGGAGCGGGCCTTCGCGGGGGCGCGACGGGTGGAGCTGCCCACGTACGCCTTCCAGCGCCGTCGCTTCTGGCTGGACGCGCCGGCGACCACCGGCGACGTGGGCGCGGTCGGGCAGCGCGCCACCGGCCATCCGCTGCTCGGCGCCGCGGTGCCGCTCGCAAGCGACGACGGGCTGCTGCTCACCGGCCGGCTGTCGGTGGAGTCGCAGCCGTGGCTGGCCGACCACGCGGTGTGGGGCACGGTGGTGGTGCCGGGGGCCGCGCTGGTGGAGCTCGCCGTGCGGGCCGGTGACGAGGTCGGCTGCACGGTGCTGGACGAGCTGACGCTCCAGGCGCCGCTGGTCCTGCCGGAGCGGGGCGGTGTCCACCTCCAACTGGCGGTCGACGCCCCGGACGAGGGCGGACGGCGGGCGCTGAGCCTGCACTCCCGGGCCGCGGACGCCGACGCGACCCCGTGGACCTGCCACGCGACCGGTTTCCTGACCACCGGCGACCTCGCGGCCGGCGGGGAGTTGACGGCCTGGCCGCCCCCCGGGGCGGAGCCGGTGCCGCTCGACGGCGTCTACGAGCGACTCGCCGCCGACGGGCTCGGGTACGGCCCGGCCTTCCAGGGACTGCGGGCGGCCTGGCGGCGCGGGGACGAGCTCTTCGCGGAGGTGCGGCTGGCGCCCGCACAGCACGCGGCCGCCGCGGAGTTCGCCCTCCACCCGGCGCTGCTGGACGCGGCCCTGCACCTCGCCGCGGCGACCCGGACGACGGGCTCGGGCCCCGGGACGGCGCCGACCCCCGAGCCGTCCCCGGACGCCACCGGAACGGTGCGGCTGCCCTTCTCCTGGACCGGGGTGGCGGTGCACGCCACCGGCGCCACCGCGCTCCGGGTCCGGTCGACACCCGCCGGTCCCGACGGGGTGTCCCTGGTGGTGGCGGACGCGACCGGGGCACCGGTGGCCACGGTGGAGTCGCTGGTGAGCCGCCCGATCTCGGCGGAGCGACTGCGGGACGCCGACGGCGGCCCCCGCGATCCGCTGCTCCGGGTGGACTGGACTCCGCTGCCGCTCCCGGCCACGGCGCCCGCCCCCGCCCGTTGGGCCCTGCTCGGCCCCGACCGGACGGCCGCCCCGCGGACCACCGCGGGGACCATCCTGGACCACCACGCCGACCCGGCCGCGCTGACCGCGGCGCTCGCCGCCGGTGAGGCCGCGCCGGACGCGGTGTTCGTGACCTTCGACGGCGGACCACGGACCCCGGATCCGAGGACCGGAGAACCTGGGATCGGCCTTCCGCCGGCCGACCCCGCCGAGGCCGCCCGCGCGGTCACCCACCGCGCGCTGGCACTGCTGCGGGAGTGGCTGGCCGACGAACGGCTCGCGGCCACCCGGCTGGTGGTCCTCACCCGCGGCGCCGTGGCCGCCGCCCCCGGCGAGTCCGTACGGGACCTGGCGCACGCCCCGGTGTGGGGGCTGGTCCGCTCCGCGCAGACCGAGAATCCCGGTCGGCTGGTGCTGCTGGACGTCGACGGCACGGCCCCCGCGCCCGAGCCGCTGTCGTACGCCCTGGCGAGCGGCGAGCCGCAACTCGCGCTGCGCGCGGGGCAGGTGCTGGTGCCGCGGCTCGCGCGGGCCGACGCCGGCCACGCCCTGCGACCGCCGCGCGAGCCCGGCGCCTGGCGGCTGGACGTCACCGCCAAGGGCACCCTGGAGAACCTGGCCCTGCTGCCGAGCCCCGAGGCGACGGCGCCACTGAAGCCGGGGCACGTGCGGGTCGCCGTGCACGCCGCCGGGATGAACTTCCGCGATGTGCTCCTCGGCCTCGGCATGGTCGACCAGGACGTCATGGGCGGAGAGGCGGCCGGCGTGGTGCTGGAGACCGCCCCGGACGTCACCGACCTGGCGCCCGGCGACCGGGTCATGGGCATGGTGCCCGGCTGCTTCGGACCGGTCGCGGTCGTCGACCGGCGACTCGTCGCCAGGATGCCCGAGGGCTGGACCTACAGCGAGGCCGCCACCGTCCCGATCGCCTTCCTCACCGCCTACTACGGCCTGGTGGACCTCGCGGACGTCCGCCCCGGAGAGTCGGTGCTGATCCACGCGGCCACCGGCGGCGTCGGCATCGCCGCGGTGCAGCTCGCCCGGCACCTGGGGGCGGAGGTGTTCACCACGGCGAGCCCCGCCAAGTGGGACGCGCTGCGCGCCCAGGGGATCGAGGACGCCCGCATCGCCTCCTCCCGCTCCCTGGAGTTCGAGGACGCCTTCCGCGCCGCCACCGCCGGCCGGGGCCTGGACGTCGTGCTGAACTCCCTGGCCCACGAGTACGTCGACGCGTCCCTGCGGTTGCTGCGCGACGGCGGCCGGTTCGTGGAGATGGGCAAGACCGACATCCGGGACGCCGACGCGGTCGCCGCCGCCCATCCGGGGATCGGCTACCAGTGGTTCGACCTGATCGAGGCCGGACCCGAGCGGATCGGCGAGATGCTGGCCGAGCTGATGGCGCTCTTCGAGCGCGGGGTGCTGCGGCCGCTGCCGGCGACCACCTGGGACGTACGCCGGGGTCTGGACGCCTTCCGGTTCATGAGCCAGGCCCGGCACATCGGCAAGGTGGTGCTCACCATGCCGCGCGCCCTGGACCCCGAGGGCACCGTGCTGATCACCGGCGGCACCGGGGTGCTGGGCGGCCTGGTCGCCCGCCACCTGGTCGCGGAGCACGGCGTACGACGGCTGCTGCTGCTCTCCCGGCAGGGCCCGGCGGCCGAGGGCGCCGCCGAGCTCGACGCCGAACTGACCGCGCTCGGCGCCCGGGTGACCGTGGCCGCCTGTGACGCCGCCGACCGGGACGCCCTGGCCGGGGTGCTCGCCGCCATCGAGCCGGAGCACCCGCTCACCGGCGTCGTGCACGCCGCGGGCGTGCTGCGCGACAGCGTGATCGGCTCGCTCACCGCCGAACAGGTGGACGCCGTGGCGCGCCCCAAGATCCAGGCGGCCTGGAACCTCCACGAGCTGACCCGCGACGCCGACCTGGCCGCCTTCGTCCTCTTCTCCTCCTCCGCCGCCACCCTCGGCGGCGCCGGACAGGGCAACTACGCGGCCGCCAACGCCTTCCTGGACGCGCTCGCGCACGCCCGGCGGGCCGCGGGGCTGCCCGGGCTGTCCCTGGCCTGGGGGCTGTGGGCGCGGGCCAGCGGCATGACCGGACACCTGGACGAGACCGCCAGGGACCGGATGCGCAGGTCCGGGGTGACCCCACTGTCCGACGCGGACGGACTGGAGCTGTTCGGCGCCGCCCTGCGCACCGCGGACCAGCCGCTGCTGGTGGCGATGGGCCTGGACGTCGCGGCGCTCCGCGCCTCCGCCGCGCACACCGGCGTCCCCCCGCTGCTCCGCGGACTCGCCGGCGCGCCCGCGCGACGCACCGTGGAGCACTCGGCCGACCCCCGGGGCGCCGAGGCCCTCGCCCGTCGACTGGCCGCGCTGCCGGCCGTCGAGCGCGGCCGGGCGCTGCTGGACCTCGTCCGGGAGCACACCGCGACGGTGCTGGGGCACGCCTCCCCGGAGGCGGTCCAGCCGGGCCAGCCGTTCAAGCAGCTCGGCTTCGACTCGCTGACCTCGGTGGAGCTGCGCAACCGGCTGGGCGCCGCCACCGGGCTGCGCCTCCCGGCCACCCTGGTCTTCGACCATCCCACCCCCGCCGCCCTGGCCGAGGAGCTACGGGCCCAACTGAGCCCCGACACCGGGCAGGAGGCCGCGCAGGCCGCGCGGGAGGCGTCCGTGGAGGCGGAGATCCGCGCCGCGCTCGCCACCATCCCGCTGTCCCGGCTGCGCGAGGCGGGACTCGCCGACGCGCTGCTCGAACTCGCCGGGTACGGCGGCGGGACCGGTCCGGCGGACGACGGCGCCACGGCGGCGGACCCGGCGGACTCCATCGACGCCATGGACGCCGACGACCTCGTCAGCATGGCGCTCGACGGCACAGACCTCTGATCGCGTTCGGAGTGCGGAGACGACGATGACGGCATCACAGGAGAAGGTCCTTGAAGCGCTGCGGACGTCACTGAAGGAGAACCAGCGGCTGAAGCAGCAGAACCGCAAGCTCACCGAGGCGCAGCGGGAACCGATCGCGATCGTGGCCATGGCCTGCCGCTTCCCCGGCGACGCGCGCTCGCCGGAGGAGTTCTGGCGGCTGCTGTCGACCGGCACCGACACGGTCTCGGAGTTCCCCGAAGACCGCGGCTGGGACCTGGACGGCCTCTTCGACCCCGACCCGGACCGGCCGGGCAAGAGCTACGCCCGACACGGCTACTTCGTCCACGACGCCGACCGGTTCGACGCCGGCTTCTTCGGCATCAGTCCGCGCGAGGCCCTCGCCATGGACCCGCAGCAGAGGCTGCTGCTGGAGACCGGTTGGGAGACGTTCGAGCGCGCCGGGATCGACCCGGAGACGCTGCGCGGCAGCCGTACCGGTGTCTTCGTCGCCGCCTCGCCGCTCGGTTACGGGAGCGGCCACCACCAGGCGGCCGCGGGCGCCGAGGGCTATCTGCTGACCGGGACCACCGTCAGCGTCGCCTCCGGCCGGCTGGCCTACACCTTCGGGCTCGAGGGCCCCGCCATCACCATCGACACGGCGTGCTCCTCGTCCCTGGTGGCGCTGCACCTCGCCTGTCAGTCGCTGCGCCGCGGCGAGTGCTCGCTGGCGCTGGCCGGCGGGGCCGCGGTGATGGGCGCCCCCACCATGTTCGTGGAGTTCAGCCGGCAGCGCGGGCTGGCCGCCGACGGCCGCGTCAAGGCGTTCTCCGCCGGCGCCGACGGCACCGGCTGGGGCGAGGGGGCCGGCATGCTGCTGGTCGAGCGGCTCTCGGACGCCCGCAGGAACGGGCATCCGGTGCTCGCCGTCGTCCGCGGCTCCGCGGTCAACCAGGACGGCGCCTCGAACGGGCTGACCGCGCCCAGCGGCTCCGCCCAACGGCGGGTGATCCGCGAGGCGCTGGCCGACGCGCGGCTGGCGGCGGACCAGGTCGACGCCGTGGAGGCGCACGGCACCGGCACCACCCTCGGCGACCCCATCGAGGCGCGGGCCCTGTTGGCCACCTACGGCCGGGATCGGCCGGCCGACCGGCCGCTGTGGCTGGGCTCGGTGAAGTCCAACATCGGCCACACCCAGCTCGCCGCCGGCGCCGCCGGCGTGATCAAGATGGTGCTGGCGCTGCGCCACGGAGAGCTGCCCGCCACCCTGCACGCCGAGGAGCCCACGCCGCACGCCGACTGGGCCGGTGGCGGGGTGGCGCTGCTCACCGCGCGCCGGCCGTGGCCGGAGACGGGACGCGTGCGCCGGGCAGCGGTCTCCTCCTTCGGCATCAGCGGCACCAACGCCCATGTGATCCTGGAACAGGCCGTCGAGCAACCGGAGTCGGAGCCGGAGTCGGAATCCGAGCCGGAGCCGCGGACGGCGCCGGCCGCGGGAACCGGATCCGGTACCGGCCGGGAGGCCGGGGCGCGCCCCGACACCGGCCTGCCGCACGACCCCGACACCTCCGATGACCCCGACACCCCCGGTGGCGTCACGCCGTCGCAGCCCCCGGCGGTCCTCCCGTGGCTGGTCTCCGCGCGGGGTGCCGAGGCGCTGCGCGCCCAGGCCGCCCGGCTGGGCGACGCTGCCGGGGCGCACCCCGAGTGGCGCCCGGCGGACGTCGGCTGGTCCCTGGCCACCTCGCGGGCGGCGCTGGAGCACCGCGCCGTCGTCCTCGGCGCCGGTCGCGACGAACTCCTCGCCGGACTGGAGGCGTTACGGAGCGGCGCGGCCGCGCCCCACGTCCTGGTCGACGACGCGCCCGCGCGCGGCGGCACGGCGTTCCTCTTCACCGGCCAGGGAGCGCAGCGCGCCGGTGCCGGCCGAGAGCTCTACGCCCGCTTCCCGGTCTTCGCGCGGGCGTTGGACGAGGTGTCCGAGCGGCTCTCCGCGCGGCTGGGCCGCTCGGTGCGGGAGATCCTGTTCGCGGACGCGGGCGAGCCGCCGGCCCGGCTGCTCCACGACACCGCCTTCACCCAGGCCGGGCTGTTCGCCCTGGAGGTGGCGCTGTTCCGGCTCGTCGCCTCGTGGGGACTGCGCCCGGACTTCGTCCTGGGCCACTCGGTCGGCGAGTTGGCCGCCGCGCACATCGCCGGGGTGTTCTCCCTGGAGGACGCCGTGACGGTGGTCGCGGCGCGGGGCCGGCTGATGCAGGCGCTGCCGCCCGGCGGGCTGATGGTGTCCGTGCAGGCCGGCGAGGAGGAGATCCTCTCGCTGCTCGAGGGGCAGGAGCACCTCGCCAGCATCGCCGCCGTCAACGGCCCGGAGTCCGTGGTGGTCTCCGGGGCCGAGGACGCCGTGCTCGGCATCACCGCGCGCCTGCACGCCGAGGGCCGGCGCACCAAGCGGCTCCAGGTCAGCCACGCCTTCCACTCCCCGCGCATGGACGACATGCTGGAGGAGTTCCGCGCCGTCCTGGACGGTGTGCCGCTCCACGAGCCCACCCTTCCGCTCATCTCGGACCTCACCGGCCTGCCCGTCACCGTCGACCAGGTGTGCTCGCCGGAGTACTGGGTCCGGCACGTGCGGGAGACGGTGCGCTTCCACGACGGCGTCGCGCACCTGGCCCGCCAGGGCGTGACCACCTTCCTGGAACTGGGCCCCGACGGCGTGCTGTCGACCATGGCGCAGGACGGGCTGGACCGCCTGGCGACCGCGCCCGACACCTCGACCGAGGGCGCGTTCGCCGCGACCGGCCCCGCGCCCGCCGTGGCCGTGCCGCTGCTCCACCGCGACCGGCCCGAGTCGGAGTCCACGCTCGCGGCGGTGGCCCGGGCCCACGTCCGGGGCGTCGCGGTGGACTGGCGGGCGCTGCTGACCGACTGGGGCGCGGCCGGGGAGCGGCTGGACCTGCCCACGTACGCCTTCCAGCGCCGGCGACACTGGCTGGCCTCGACGGACGGCGGCCCGGCCGACGCCGCCGGGCTGGGCCTGGACACCGCCGACCATCCGCTGCTGGGTGCCGCCGTCTCCCTGGCGGACGGGGACGGTCTGGTCCTCACCGGCCGGCTGTCGGCGGCCTCCCACCCCTGGCTCGCCGACCACGTGGTGCTGGGCACCGTGGTGGTCCCCGGCACCGCCTACCTGGAGCTCGCCCTGCGCGCCGGCCAGCGGCTGGGCTGCGGCAGCGTGGAGGAGCTCACCCAGGAGGCGCCGCTCATCCTCCCGGAGCGCGGCGGCGTCCAGGTGCAGTTGACCGTCGGCGCGCCCGACCCGTCCGGTCGACGGCCCGTCAGCCTCCACTCCCGCGCCGACGCCGCCGACACCGCGGCCGCCGAGCGGGCCTGGACCCGGCACGCCAGCGGGGTGCTGGCCCCCGGTGGACAGCCGGCCTCGGCCGACCTGGGCGGCCCCTGGCCGCCACCGGAGGCGCAGCCGGTGGACATCGACGACTTCTACGCCACCGTCGCCGACCACGGCTTCGACTACGGCCCGTCCTTCCGCGGCCTGAGGGCCCTGTGGCGCTCCGGCGACGACGTCTACGCCGAGGTCGCCCTGCCCGAAGCGGAGCGGCGGCAGGCCGGGGCGTACGGGGTGCACCCCGCGCTGCTGGACGCGGCGCTGCACGCCGGCCTCGTCGGCAACACCGGCGACACGGTCCGCCTGCCGTTCTCCTGGAGCGGCGTCTCGCTCCACGGGGGCGGTGCCGCCGCCCTGCGGGTGCGCGTCTCACCGGCCGGGCCCGAGGGCACGTCGCTGCTGGTCGCCGACGCCACCGGGGCACCGGTCGCGGCCGTGGAGCGGCTGCGTGCCCGGCCCGTCTCCCTGGAGCAGCTGCGCGCCGCCGGCCGCGCCCGGCAGGACGCACTCTTCCACCTGGAATGGACGCCCGCGCCGACGCCGGCCCCGCCGGCCTCGGCCGCCGCGGGCGCCACCTGGGCCGTCGTCGGCGGGGCGGCTACGATGCCGGCGCCCGGCGCGGCAGCCGCCGACGCCGGCGGCCCCCGGGCGGGCGGCTACCCGGACCTGACGGCGCTCGTCGAGGCGGTCTCCGCCGGCGCCCCCGTACCCGAGGTGGTCTTCCTGACCCGGCCCGGCACTCCGGACGGCCCCGCTGAAGGCGCCGACGGCACCCACGGCACCCACGGCGCAGACAGCACCCCCGGCGGAGACGGCACCGACGTACGCGACGGGGCGCGGCCGATGCCGGAGTCCGTGCGCCGCGCGGTGGACGACACGCTGTCCGTCCTGCGGTCGTGGCTGGCCGACGCGCGCTTCGCCGCCTCCCGGCTGGTGGTGGTGACCCGGGGCGCGGTGGCCACCGGTCCGGACGACGGGCTGCCGGAGCTCGCCCAGGCGCCGCTGTGGGGGCTGCTGCGGGCCGCACAGGCGGAGCACCCGGGCCGGTTCGCGCTGCTGGACCTCGACACGGACCTCGCCCGGGGCCTCGCCACGGACCGCGGCGCCGGCGACCCCGTACTCCCCGCCCTGCTCGCGGCGGCGGCCGGGGACGAGCCGCAACTGGCCCTGCGCGGCCACCGGCTGCTGGTGCCCCGGCTGAAGCAGACCCGCCCGGCCACGCGCTCCACGCCCCCCGCGCTCGACCCCGAGGGCACCGTCCTGATCACCGGCGGCACCGGCGCGCTCGGCTCCGCCCTCGCCCGCCACCTGGTCGTGGAGCACGGCGTGCGACGGCTGCTGCTGGTCGGCCGGCGCGGACCGGACGCCGCCGGAGCCGAGGCGCTGGCGGCCGGGCTGACCGGACTGGGCGCCCAGGTCACGGTGGCCGCCTGCGATGTGGGCGATCGGACGGCGCTGGCCCGGCTGCTGGCGTCGGTGCCGGCCGAACACCCGCTGACCGCGGTCGTGCACGCCGCCGCGGTGGTGGACGACGCGGTGATCGAGGGCCTCACCCCGGAGCGCGTCGAGGCCGTGCTGCGGGCGAAGGCGGACGCGGCCTGGCATCTGCACGAACTCGCCGGCGACACCGCGGTCTTCGTGCTGTTCTCCTCGGCGGCCGCGACCCTGGGCGGCGCCGGGCAGGGCAACTACGCGGCGGCCAACGTCTTCCTGGACGCCCTGGCGCAGCACCGCGCGGCGCTCGGGCTGCCCGCGCTGTCCCTGGCCTGGGGCCTGTGGGAGGCGGACGGCGGCCTCGCCGGCGACCTGGACGAGGCCGCGCTGCGGCGGATGCGCCGCTCCGGTGTGCTGCCGCTGTCCAGCGAGGACGCCCTGGCCCTGTTCGACACCGCGCTCGCCCAGGACCGCCCGCTGCTGCTGCCCGTACGGCTCAGCCTGGCGGCGCTGCGCACCGCGCCCGACGACGTGCCGCCGGTGCTGCGGGGGCTCGTCGGAGCGCCCGGCGCCCCGCGCGGGGCCGCCCCGGCGGACTCCGCGGCCGCGCTGGCGGCGCGGCTGGCCGGGCTGTCCCCGGCCGAGCGCGACCAGGCGCTGCTGGAGCTCGTGCGCACCCAGGTGGCCCAGGTGCTGGGCCACGGCACGGCGGCGGAGATCCCCGCCGACCGGGCCTTCGAGGAGCTCGGCTTCGACTCCCTGACCGCCGTCGAGCTGCGCAACCGACTGACCGCGGCCACCGGTCTGCGGCTCCCCGCCACGCTGATCTTCGACTACCCGAACTCCACCGCCCTGGCCACGCGGTTGGGGGCGAGCCTGCCACGGGACGGGCAGCCGGCCGCGAGCCCCGTGCTGGAACAGCTGGACCTCCTGGAGACCGTGCTCTCCGGCGTCGCCGCCGACCACCCCGACCACGCCCGGATCAGCACCCGGCTGCGGGCCGTCGCCGCGCAGTGGGCGGAGCGGCAGGGCACCGCGGGCGACGACGCCCCGTCGCTCACCGGCGGTGATCTGGACGCGGCGGCGGACGACGAGGTCTTCGACTTCATCGAGAAGGAGCTCGGCATCTCGTGACCGCGAGCGGGACCGGCAGCGCGTCCGGCACAGCACCCCAGACAGTCAGCCCACCCCAGTCCGGCAGCCCACCCCAGGCACTCAGCGCATCCCAGTCAGGCAGCGCATCCCAGGCACTCAGCGCACCCCAGGCACTCAGCGGAATCAGGGCACTCACCGCACGTGCCGCATCCAGCGAGGGACGGCGTCAGCGTGGAGAATGACGACAAGCTCCGTTACTTCCTCCGGCGGGTCACCGCCGATCTCACCGAGACCCGCCGACGGCTCCAGGAGCGCGAGGCCGTCGACGGCGAGCCCATCGCCGTCGTCGGCATGTCCTGCCGGTTCCCCGGCGGCGTCGACAGCCCCGAGAGGCTGTGGCGGCTGGTGGCCGAGGGGCGCGACGCGGTCTCGGCCTTCCCCGCCGACCGCGGCTGGGACACCGAGGACCTGTACGACCCCGACCCCGACGCGCTCGGCAAGACCTACGCGCGAGAGGGCGGATTCCTCCACGACGCCGACCGCTTCGACGCCGCCTTCTTCGGCATCGGACCGCGCGAGGCGCTGGCGATGGACCCCCAGCAGCGGCTGCTGTTGGAGACGGCCTGGGAGGCGTGGGAGCGCGCCGGGATCGACCCGGCCGCGGTACGGGGCAGCAGAACCGGGGTGTTCGTCGGCACCGGCCACCAGGAGTACGCGGCCCTGGTGCAGCGGGCCACCGAGAACTTCGAGGGCTATCTGCTCTCCGGGGGCGCGGCCAGCGTCATCTCCGGCCGGCTGAGTTACGTCTTCGGGCTGGAGGGGCCGGCGGTCACCGTCGACACGGCCTGTTCGTCGTCGCTGGTGGCGTTGCATCTGGCGTGCCAGGCGCTGCGGCGCGGGGAGTGCGAGCTGGCGTTGACCGGCGGGGCGGCCGTGATGGCCTCGCCGGGGATGTTCGTGGAGTTCGCCCGGCAACGGGGGTTGGCGCCGGACGGCCGGTGCAAGGCGTTCGCCGCCGCCGCCGACGGCACCGGCTGGGGCGAGGGGGTGGGCCTGCTCCTGGTGGAGCGGCTCTCGGACGCCCGCAGGAACGGGCATCCGGTGCTCGCCGTCGTCCGCGGCTCCGCCGTCAACCAGGACGGCGCCTCGAACGGGCTGACCGCGCCCAACGGCCCCTCCCAGCAGCGGGTGATCTGGCAGGCGCTGGCCGACGCCCGGCTGTCGGCCGGCGACATCGACGCGGTGGAGGCGCACGGCACCGGCACCGCGCTCGGCGACCCCATCGAGGCCCAGGCCCTGCTGGCCACCTACGGCCAGGACCGGCCCGCCGACCGGCCGCTGTGGCTGGGCTCGGTGAAGTCCAACATCGGCCACACCCAGGCCGCCGCCGGTGTGGCGGGCGTGATCAAGATGGTCATGGCGCTGCGCCACGCCGAGCTCCCGCGCACCCTCCACGTCGACGCGCCGTCGCCCCATGTGGACTGGTCCGCCGGCGCGGTGGAGCTGCTGACCGAGCACACCGGCTGGCCCGCGGCGGAGCGCCCGCGGCGGGCCGGGGTGTCCTCCTTCGGCGTCAGCGGCACCAACGCGCATGTGATCCTGGAGCAGGCGCCGGACCCAGAGCCGGAGTCGGAGTCCGAGCCGGGTCCGGAGCCGGCGACCGAGGCCCCGAAGTCCGCGGGCGAGGACCCGACGGAAACGGAAGCCGGGACTTCGGAGGGACGCGCGAAGGCGGGACCCGCGAGGACGGCACGCGCGAAGACGGAACTCGGGAAGACGGAACTCGGGAAGACGGAAGGCGCGAGCCAGGCTCCGGTCGACGGCGACACCCCGACCGCGAGGGGCGCTGTCGCCGGCGCCTCGGTGCCCTGGCTGCCCTGGCTGGTCTCCGCCAAGGACGAGCGGGCACTGCGCGCCCAGGCGGGGCGGCTGGCCGAGTTCGTCACCGCCCACCCCGAGCTGGACCCGGCCGACGTGGGCTGGTCGCTCGCCACGACGCGCGGCGCGCTGGAGCACCGGGCGGTGCTGGTCGTGGCGGACCGGGACGACGTCGCCGCGGCCCTGCGCGGCCTGGCCGAGGGCGACGCCGCCCCGCCCGGCGCGGTGACCGGCCGGGCGGCCGACGGCGGCCGCCCGGTGTTCGTCTTCCCCGGCCAGGGCGCCCAGTGGGTCGGCATGGCGGTGGAACTGCTGGACACCTCACCGGTGTTCGCCGCCCGCGTCGCCGCGTGCGAGGCCGCACTGTCCGGGTTCGTGGACTGGTCCCTGACGGCGGTGCTGCGCGGCGTCGAGGGAGCGCCGGGCCTCGACCGGGTCGACGTGGTGCAGCCCGTGCTCTGGGCCGTCATGGTGTCGCTGGCCGCGCTCTGGCGCTCCTTCGGCGTCGAGCCCGCCGCGGTCGTGGGCCACTCCCAGGGCGAGATCGCCGCCGCCGTGGTGGCCGGGGGCCTCTCCCTCGAGGACGGCGCCCGCGTCGTCGCGCTGCGCAGCCGCGCCCTCTCCGTGCTGGCGGGCCGCGGCGGCATGGTCTCCCTGGCCCTGCCGCGCGAGGCCGCCGAGGAGCTGCTGACCGCCTGGGGCGGCCGGATCACCGTCGCCGCGCTCAACGGCCCCGCCTCCGTCGTCGTCTCCGGCGACGCGGACGCCCTGGACGAGCTGACCGCCGCCTGCGAGCGCCGCGAGATACGGGCCCGCCGCGTGGAGGTGGACTACGCCTCCCACTCGCCCCACGTCGAAGCCATCGAGGCGGAGCTCGCCGAGGCGTTGGCGCCGGTCGCGCCCCGCACGGGCCAGATCCCCTTCCGTTCCACGGTGACGGGCGACTGGCTGGACACCGCCGCGCTCGACGCCGGCTACTGGTACACCAACCTGCGCGAGACCGTGCGCCTGGAGCCCGCCGTGCGGGCCCTCGCCGGACTGGGCCACACCGCGTTCGTCGAGATCAGCCCGCACCCCGTGCTCACGGCCGCCCTGGAGGAGACCGTGGACGCCGCCGACGCCCGCGCGGTGGTGGTGGGTTCGCTCCGCCGCGACGAGGGCGGCTGGCGGCGCTTCCTGACCTCGCTGGCCGAGGCGCACGCCCGGGGCGTGACCGTGGACTGGGCCCCGGCCTTCGCGGGCCGGCCCCGACGACGGGTGGAGCTGCCCACCTACGCCTTCCAGCGCCGTCGCTTCTGGGTCGACACCCTGCCCGCCACGTCCAGCCACGCGCTGGCGAAGGACTCCGCCGAGGACCCCGACACCGCGGCGGACGCGCTGCGTCGCCGGCTGGCCACGCTGTCGCCGGCGGAGCGGGACCGCGCCGTCGCCGAGCTGCTGGAGACGCATATCGCCGCGGTGCTCGGCATCGACGAGCCGATCGAGCGAGGGCGTCCGTTCACCCAGCTCGGCTTCGTCTCCCTCACCGCCGTGGAACTGCGGAACCGCCTCAACGCCGCCACCGGACTGCGGCTTCCGGCCACGGTCGTGTTCGACCACCCGACGCCCGAGGAGTTGGGCGGGCGGCTGCTCACCGACCTGCTCGGCACGCACCCCGAGACCGCGGCGCCCGCTCCGGCGGCCGTCACGGTCGCCGCCGACGACGACCCCGTCGCGATCGTCGGCATGGCCTGCCGCTTCCCGGGCGGCGTCGCCTCGCCCGAGGACCTGTGGCGGCTGGTCGACGCCGGCGAAGACGCGATCTCCGCCTTCCCCGCCAACCGCGGCTGGGACATCGAGACGCTCTACGACCCCGACCCGGAACGGGCGGGCCGCACCTACACCCGCGAGGGCGGCTTCATCGCCGACGCCGACGAGTTCGACGCCGCGCTGTTCGGGATCAGCCCACGTGAGGCGCTGGCCATGGATCCGCAGCAGCGGCTGCTGCTGGAGACGGCCTGGGAGGCGTTCGAACGGGCCGGCATCGCGCCCGAGTCGCTGCGCGGCAGCCGTACCGGCGTCTTCGCCGGCTCCAGCGGCCAGGACTACACCCAGCTCATGATCGGCGCGGCGGCCGCCGGCGTCGAGGGCTACGCGCTGACCGGCAACGCGGCCAGCGTGATCTCCGGCCGACTGGCGTACACCTTCGGCCTGGAGGGACCCGCCGTCACCGTGGACACGGCCTGCTCCTCCTCGCTGGTGGCGCTGCACCTGGCCTGCCAGTCGGTGCGGAGCGGGGAGAGCTCGCTGGCACTGGCGGCCGGCGTGACGGTGCTGAGCACCCCCCTCGCCTTCATCGGCTTCAGCCGGCAGCGCGGGCTGGCCCCCGACGGCAGGTGCAAGGCGTTCTCCGCCGCCGCCGACGGCACCGCGTGGGGCGAGGGCGCCGGCGTGGTGCTGGTCGAGCGGCTCTCCGACGCCCGCCGCAACGGCCATCCCGTGCTGGCCGTCGTGCGCTCCACCGCGACCAACCAGGACGGCGCGAGCAACGGCCTGGCCGCGCCCAACGGGCCCTCCCAACAGCGGGTGATCCGGCAGGCGTTGGCCAACGCGCGGCTGACGGCCGCCGAGGTGGACGCGGTGGAGGCGCACGGCACCGGCACCGCGCTCGGCGACCCCATCGAGGCCCAGGCGCTCCTCGCCACCTACGGTGAGGGCCGGCCCGCCGACCGACCGCTCTGGCTGGGCACGGTGAAGTCCAACATCGGCCACACCGCGGCCGCCGCCGGGCTCGCCGGGGTGATCAAAATGGTGCTGGCGATGGACCACGGCGTGCTGCCGCGCACCCTGCACGCCGAGGAGCCCACGCCGCACGTCGACTGGTCCACCGGCGCGGTCTCGCTGCTCGACCGCGCCGTCCCCTGGCCCGACACCGGGCGCCCGCGCCGGGCGGGCGTCTCCTCCTTCGGCGTCAGCGGCACCAACGCCCACGCCATCATCGAACAGGCCCCGCCCGCCGAGCCCGCCGATTCCGCCGCTTCCGATCCCGCCGCTTCCGAGGCCCCGGGCGACGGGGACGACGCCCCCTCCGGCGGGGTGGTCGCCGCGTCGGCGGCCCCCGGCCGCGGCGTCGAGACACCGTCCGACCCCGACCCCGATGCCGTGCCCGCCCCCGTGCCCGGGCGCTCCGTCTCCGTCGACCCGTCCGACGCGGTGCCCGACGCCGCCGGGACGGCGCGGCCCGCGCCGGTGGTGCCCTGGCTGCTGTCGGCGAAAAGTCGGGCGGCGCTGCGCGCCCAGGCCGCGCGGCTGCGGGAGCACCTCGCCGAACGGCCCGGCTCGCGCCCGGTGGACGTCGGCTGGTCCCTGGCGACCACCCGGTCCGCCCTGGAGCACCGCGCCGCCGTGGTGGCCGGCGACCGGGACGCCCTGCTGGCCGGGCTGGACGCGCTCGCCGCCGGACGGGCCGCGTCCGGCCTGGTGCACGGCGTCGCGGCGGGCGGTCGGACCGCGTTCCTCTTCCCCGGCCAGGGCAGCCAGCGGCCCGGCATGGGCCGCGAACTCCACGCCGCCCACCCGGTGTTCGCGGTGGCGCTGGACGAGGTCTGCGCGGAGCTGGACCGGCGCCTCGGCGCCCAGCCGGACCGACCGCTGCGCGAGGTGATGTTCGCGCCCGAGGGCTCCGCCGACGCCGCGCTGCTGGACGAGACGGTGTACACCCAGCCCGCGCTGTTCGCGCTCGGTGTGGCGCTGGCCCGGCTGTTGGAGTCCTGGGGCGTGGTGCCCGACTACGTCAGCGGGCACTCCCTGGGCGAGCTGACCGCGGCCCATGTCGCCGGTGTGCTGTCGCTGCCGGACGCCTGCGAACTGGTCGCGGTCCGGGCCCGGTTGATGCACAGCGCCCCGGACGGCGGCGCCATGGTGGCGCTGGAGGCGAGCGAGGACGAGGTGGTGCCGCTGCTGGCCGGGCGGGAGGACCAGGTCTCCGTCTCCGCCGTCAACGCCCCCCGGGCCACGGTGGTCTCCGGAGCCGAGGCGGCGGTGGCCGAGCTGGCGGCCGCCTTCGCGGCCCGCGGACGGAGAACCCGGCGGGTACGGATCGCGCGCGCCGCCCACTCGCCGCTGATGGACGGCGTGCTGGCCGAGTTCGGCCGGGCGGTCGCGGGGCTGTCGTACGCCGCCCCGCGGATCCCCCTGGTGTCCAACCTGACCGGCGACCGGGTGGGGCGGGAGGTCCGCTCCCCGGAGCACTGGGTGCGCCATCTTCGGGAGGCGGTGCGGTTCGGCGACGGCGTGCGGCGGATGGCGTCGGACGGCGTGACCCGCTGTCTGGAGCTGGGCCCCGGTGGGGTGCTCTCGGCGCTGGTCCAGGATCGCGACACCGATCCGGACGCGTCGGTCGCCGCGGTGCCGCTGCTGCGGCGCGACCGTCCCGAGTCGGAGAGTCTGCTCACGGGCCTGGCCCAGGCCCACACCCTGGGCGTCCGGGTGGACTGGCGGTCCGTGCTCGGCGGCTTCGGAGCGCGCCGTGTCGCGCTGCCCACCTACGCCTTCCAACGACGGCGGTACTGGCCCGACTGGTCCCCCGCGCTCGGCACCGAGACGGCGACGGGCGCACCGGCGGCCGATGCGCCGTCCCGCGCCGCCACGCCGTCCGCGGCCGCGGCGCAGGGCGCGGGCACGGGGGCCGGGCTGGACGAGGTCGAGGGTCCTGCCGCGCTGCGGGCGCGGCTGGCCGGGCTCTCGGCCGCCGAACGCGACGCGACCGTACGTGAACTGGTGGCGGCCGAGGTGGCCGCCGTGCTCGGCCACCCCACGACCGAGGAGGTGGAGCACAGCGTCGGCCTGCCGGAGCTCGGCTTCGACTCGCTGGCGGCGACCGAGCTGCGCAACGGCCTGGGGGCCGCCACCGGACTGCCGCTCGCCGCGTCCGTCGTCTTCGACCACCCCACCCTCAAGGCGCTCACCGCCCATCTGCTGGACGGGCTGGAGGCCGCCTGGGCCCCGACGGCGGGGGAGGGCCCCTCCGCGCCGAGCGGGGCGGCGCCGGCCGTGGGGCCGTCGACCGCCTGGCCGTCGACCGCGGGAGCGCGCGGCGGGGCACCCGGCGGGGAGTCCACCCTCACCTCGCTCGCGCTCCGGGCCGCACGGCTCGACCGCTTCGGGGAGATCCGCGAACTGCTCATGACAGCCTCCCGGTTCCGCCCCGCCTTCGACGCCTCCGCGCCGCCGCCGGCGGCCCCCGCCCCCGTACGGCTGTCCCACGGTCCGCACGGCCCCCGCATCCTCTGCTTCCCGTCCTTCGCGGGTCGCTCCGCGGCCCAGCAGTACGCCCGGCTCGGCACCGTGCTGCGCGGCCAGCAGGATCTGTGGGCCCTGCCCGCGCCGGGGTTCACCGCCGGCGAGCCGATCCCGGCCGACCTCGACGCGCTCGCGCTGCTCCACGCCGAGGAGGCCCGGCGGTGCGCCGGGGGCGAGCCGTTCGTGATCCTCGGGCACTCCTCCGGCGGCTGGGTCGCCCACGAGGTGGCCGCACGGCTGGAGGAGCAGGGCACCCCGCCCACGGCGGTGGTCCTGCTGGACAGCTACCGGCCCGACGGCGCGCACCTGCCCCAGGTGTACACCGCCGTCGCCGGCCGGCTCATGGGCGGGCAGGGGGCGGCGTCCCCCTCGACGGGGGAGCAGTGGGACGACGACTGCCTCACCGCGATGGGCGGTTACGACCGGCTCTTCGCGGACTGGCGGCCGAAGGCCGTCGCCGCGCCGACCCTGCTGCTCCGGGCCGTCGAGCCGCTCCCCGGCTACCCCGCCGAGGACTGGCGCGCCTCCTGGCAGCTCGCCCACACCGCCGTGGACGTGCCGGGGGACCACTTCACGGTCATCGGGGAACACGCCCCCGACACCCTACGGGCCATGGCCGACTGGCTCAGCACCCTGCCGTGACGGTCCGCACCCCGAACCCCCGAACCCCCGGCCCCCCGCCCGCACCTTGAACCCCCGAAGCCCCGCCCGCCCCCGAATCCCCGCATCCGCACGCCCCCGCCCCGACGCAGAAAGGCGACACATGAGCATCGACCACGGCCACCCCCTGGGAACGGTCGACCAGGACGTCCTCGACGGCCAGTCCGCCTACGACAAGCGCGCGCTGACCTTCTACGACCTGCTGGTCTACCGCGGCAGCTCACCCCTGTTCTGGCGCTGCTCGCCGCGGAACTTCCTGCGGATGTACGACACCTGCGTCGGCGCCGAGCACGTGGAGATAGGCGTCGGGACCGGCTATCTGCTCGACCACTGCCGGTTCCCGGTCTCCGACCCGCGCATCACCCTGGTCGACCTCAACCCCGCCACCCTGGACTTCACCGCCAAGCGGCTGGCGAAGTTCCGCACCACCCAGGTCAGGGCCAACGCGCTGGAGCCGCTGCCGCTGCCCAAGGCGTCCCACGACTCGGTCGCCCTGAGCTTCCTGCTGCACTGCATACCCGGCAGCATCAGGGAGAAGGGCGTCGCGCTCGCCCACGCCGCCGAGGTGGTGCGCCCGGGCGGGGTGGTCTTCGGCAGCACCATCCTGTCCTCCGGCGTACCGGTGACCCGCGCCGGCCGGTCCCTGATGGCCAAGCTCAACGCCAAGGGCGTCTTCCACAACCAGCAGGACAGCCTCGACGACCTGCGTGACCAGCTCACCAAGCACTTCGTCAGCCACGACCTGGTGGTCCGCGGCTGCGTCGGTCTGTTCCGGGCCCGCACCGCCCGCTGAGCGCCACCGCCGAGCACCGGTGCCCGGCGCCGTGACCGCGCCGCCGAGCACCGCCGGTGAGAGCCCGGCACCACCGCATGACCGCCCCGCAAGAGAGGACTTCGCCCGTGGGCACACGCTGGTACGCGATCGACGAGGTCGACGACGCGTTCTTCGACACGGCGCCGCTGCGCCACGCCCGATCCGTGGACATCCCCTTCCCGGCCGAGCAGACCTGGGCCGCGCTCACCGGGGACGAGGTGTCGAGCTGGACGAAGGGCATGAACGAACTCCGCTGGACCTCCCCGCGGCCGTTCGGGGTCGGCACCACCAGGGAGATCGACATGAGCGGGAACTTCGTGCTGCGGGAGCGCTTCTACCGCTGGGAGGAGGGGCGGCGGAAGACCTTCACCGGCGTGGAGGCGACCCGCTCGATCTTCCGGCATCTGATCGAGGACTACGTCGTCGAGCCCACACCCGAAGGGTCGCGCTTCAGCTGGCGCTTCGCGGCCGAGCTGCGCCGCCCGTGGAGCTTCTTCCAGGGACCGCTGGACCGGTTCTCCATCGCGCCCACGGGACGGTCGCACATCGACGGGCTGCGCGACCACATGCTCAGCCGGGCCGCCGGGAGCGGCGTCGCATACACGGTGAAGGGGCACTGACATGTGTGGCATCTCCGGATGGATCTCCTTCCAGCGGGACCTGGAGCGCGAACGGCCCTCGCTCCAGGCGATGAACGAGACCATGGTCTGCCGCGGCCCGGACGCCGAGGGCAGCTGGGTGTCCCGGCACGCCGCACTCGGCCACCGCCGGCTGGCCGTCATCGACATCGAGGGCGGCGTCCAGCCCATGGTGGCGGAGACCCCCGACGGTCCGGTCGCCCTGACCTACAGCGGCGAGGCGTACAACTTCACCGAGCTGCGCGACGAACTCCGCCGCCGCGGCCACGCCTTCCGCACCGCCAGCGACACCGAGGTGGTGCTGCGCGGCTATCTGGAGTGGGGCGAGGCGGTCGCCGACCGGCTCAACGGCATGTACGCGCTGGGCATCTGGGACGGCCGCACCGAGCGGCTGGTGCTGCTGCGGGACCGGCTCGGCATCAAGCCGCTCTACTACTACCCGACCAAGGACGGCGTGCTGTTCGGCTCGGAGGCCAAGGCCATCCTGGCCCACCCGCTGGCCGAGTCGGTGGTCGACACCGACGGCCTCCGCGAGCTCTTCGGCTTCGTCAAGGCGCCCGGCCGGGCCGTCTGGGCGGGCATGCGCGAGGTCAAGCCGGGCGCGCTGGTCACCGTCGACCGCTCCGGGCTGCGCGAGCGGGTCTACTGGAAGCTGGAGGTGGCCGAACACCGCGACGACACCGAGACCACCGTCCGGCGCGTCGGCGAGCTGCTCGACGACATCGTCGCCCGGCAGCTGGTGGCCGACGTGCCGCTGTGCGTGCTGCTCTCCGGCGGCCTGGACTCCAGCGCGCTGACCGCGCTGTCCGCCCGGAAGCTGCGCGAACAGGGCCGCCAGGTGCGCTCCTTCACCGTCGACTTCGTCCAGAGCGGCGCCTTCCGCACCGACGACGAACTGCGGGCCACCCAGGACGCCCCCTTCGCACGCCAGGTCGTGGACCACGTCGGCGCGCTCCACCAGGACATCCGCATCGACCACCAGGAGCTGGCCAACCCCGAGGTGCGGCAGGCCACCGTCGCCGCCCGCGACCTGCCCTTCGGCTTCGGCGAGGCCGACAACTCGCTGTACCTGCTGTTCAAGGCGATCCGCGAGCACTCCACCGTGGCGCTCTCCGGCGAGTCGGCCGACGAGATCTTCGGCGGCTATCCCTGGTTCCACATCCCGGCGGTGCAGCAGGTCGACATGTTCCCCTGGGTCACCGCGTCCGGGCTCGACCCGTCCGGCCACCCGACCAAGCTCATCGACTCGGAGCTGCTGCTGAAGACCCTCGACGTGCCCGGCTACTGGGCGCAGCGGTACGCCGAGACCGTGGCCGAGGTGCCGGGGCCCGAGGGCGAGGACCCGCACGAGCGCCGCATGCGGCACCACTGCTACGTCCACCTGACGAGCCTGCTGGGCATGCTGCTGGACCGCAAGGACCGGATGAGCATGGCCGTCGGCCTGGAGGTCCGGGTCCCGTTCTGCGACCACCGGCTGGTCAGTTACGTCTTCAACACCCCCTGGGCGATGAAGACCTTCGACGGCAGGGAGAAGAGCCTGCTGCGCGCGGCCGTACGCGACCTCCTGCCGGCCTCGGTGGCCGACCGCACCAAGGCGCTCTACCCGCACACCCAGGAGTTGGCCTACGTCGGCGCGCTGCAGCGCCAGGTGTCCGAGCGGCTGTCCGCCGGCCACCAGGCGGTGGACTTCTTCGACGGGAACGCGCTCCGCAAGGCCGCCGCCGCCCCGCCGGAGGCCGTACGGCGCGACGAGCGCGAGGCGTTCGAGCGGGTGCTGGACCTGGCCACCTGGCTGGACCTCCGACGACCGGCCCTCAAGATCTCCTGACGACCGTCCGTCGACATCTCCGACTCCCCTAAGGAGCACCGCTCATGGCGGTCGACAACGACCTGTACAACGCCCCGGACGCCTGGTGGCGCGACGACCAGCCGTTCGCCACCCTCAAGGAGTTCACCCCGGCCCGGTTCGACTACTTCCACACCGTCCTCACCCGGCGCCTGCACCTGGACCTCGACGGTCTCCGGGTCCTCGACGTGGGCTGCGGCGGCGGCCTCCTCGCCGAGCGGTTCGCCGCCGCGGGCTGCCGGGTCACCGGCCTCGACCCCTCCAAGGAGTCGCTGGCCGCCGCCACCGCGCACGCCGCCGAGTCGGGGCTGGAGATCGAGTACCGGCACGGAGTCGCCGAACGGCTGCCCTTCCCCGACGGGTCGTTCGACCTCGTCTACTGCTGCGACACCCTGGAGCACGTCACCGACCCGGACCAGGCGGTGGGCGAGGCGGTCCGGGTGCTCCGGCCGGGTGGCTACTACCTCTACGACACCATCAACCGGACCTTCCGCTCCTGGCTGGTGATGATCAAGATGGCCCAGGACTGGCGGTCCGTCAGCTTCGCGCCGCGCAACCTGCACGACTGGAAGCAGTTCATCAAACCCACCGAACTGCACGCCCTGTTCGCCAAGCACGGCCTCGGCAACCAGGACCTGGTCGGCTTCGGCTCCAGCCGCAGCCAGCGCGAGGTGCTGCGGCTGCTGCGCCGCCGGGCCCGCGGCGAGATCAGCTACGGCGAGCTGGGCCGCCAGTTCGCGCTCGCCCACAACACCGACACCTCCATCATCTACGCCGGGTACGCCCGCAAGGCCGAGGGGAACACGCATGCCGGACACTGACCGCACCGCCGAGGTGGCACCGGAGATCCGGGTGCCGGTGCTGATCGTGGGCGCCGGGCCGGCCGGCCTGACCGCCTCCCTCGCCCTCTCCCGCTACGGCGTCCGCCACCTCCTGGTGCACAAGTACCCGGGGACCGCGCACACCCCGCGCGCCCATCTCATCAACCAGCGCACCGGGGAGATCCTCCGCGACCTGGGGGTGGGGGACCAGCTGCGGGAGCACGCCGCCCCCACCGAGTTCCTGGCCAACCACGTCTTCATGACCACCTTCGCCGGCTTCGAGATCGCCAGACTCGACGCCTACGGCAACGGCCCGGCCCGCGTCGGCGACTACCGCGCGGCCAGCCCCGAGCCCATGTGCAACCTCCCGCAGCACCTGCTGGAGCCGCTGCTCGCCCGGGAGGTCGAGGAGGCCGGCGTGGGTGAGCTGCGGTTCGGCCAGGAATTCCGCTCCCTGGAGCAGGACGAGCACGGCGTCACCTCGGTGATCGTGGACCGGGCGTCGGGCCGCGAGTACACCGTGCGCAGCGACTACGTCATCGGCGCCGACGGGGCGCGCAGCCGGGTGCTGCGCCAGCTGGGGATCGACGTCGAGGGCCCCACCGGGTTCGCCAAGGCCGTCTCCACCTGGTTCGAGGCCGACCTCTCCCGCTACGCCGCGCACCGCCCCGGCATCCTCTACATGGGCACCCTGCCCGGGGACCGCGTCGGGGACCTCCGGGTCTTCATCTCCATCCGGCCCTGGAACGAGTGGGTCTTCCTCTCCACCGACGACCCGGCGGCCGGCTTCGACCCGAACGACCCCGAGGCGATGCGGGACCGCATCCACGAGAGCCTCGGCGACTCCAGCGTGCCGATCACCATCAAGAACATCTCGCCCTGGGAGCTCAGCAGCGCCGTCGCCCCGCGCTACTCCAGCGGCCGGGTCTTCTGCGTGGGCGACGCCGTGCACCAGAACCCGCCGACCAACGGCCTGGGGCTGAACACCGCGGTCGCCGACTCCTTCAACCTCTGCTGGAAGCTCCGCCTGGTCCTGGCCGGCCAGGCCGGTCCCGAACTGCTGGAGACCTACCACGGCGAGCGTCAGCCGATCGGCCGACAGGCCGTCGACCGGGCCTTCCGGTCCATGCTGGACCTGCACGGCATCCCGGAGGCGCTGGGCTTCGCCGAGGGGCAGAGCGCGGCCGAACAGTGGCGGCTGCTCGGGGAGTTGACGGAGGAGTCGAAGGAGGGCGAGGCCCGGCGCGCCGCCCTCGCCGCCGCCACCGAGCGGATCGAATACCAGGTCAACGCCCATGGCGTGGAGCTCGGTTACCGCTACGGCAGCGGCGCGATGGTGCCCGACGAGACCCCCGAACCGGACCGGGACACCGACCCCGAGCTCTTCTACCACCCCACCACCCGGCCGGGGGCCCGACTCCCGCACGCCTGGCTGGAGAACGGCCGCCGCCGCTGCTCCACCCTGGACGTCACCGGCCGCGGCCGGTTCGTGCTGCTGACCGGCACCGAGGACGGGCCCTGGCACGAGGCGGCCCGGGAGGCCGCCCGGCGCACCGGGGTGGAGATCACGGTGACCCGCGTCGGCCCCGGCCCGGGGCTCCGCGACCCGTACGGCACCTGGGAGCGGGTCCGGGAGGTGGCCGCCGACGGCGCGGTGCTGGTCCGCCCCGACGGCCACGTCGCCTGGCGCGCCGCGACCGGCGAGAGCGCCGCCGCGCTGCCCGCCGTCATGGCCCGCGTCCTGTGTCACCCCGAGGCGTCCGTGCCGCCCGGCGACACGGCACCCGCTACGGCGGCACACCCCCGCTAGCGGCCCGGTACACCGCCGTACGGCGTCCCCGCGCCCCACCCGCGGGTGGCCCTGCCCCGGGCCACCCGCGGCCGCCCCCGGCGCCCGGCAGACCGGGCCCCGGCTCGCTCCGGTGGGGGAAGCGAGCCGGCCGCGCTACGCTGAAACCGTCCCGCGCTCCGACGCTGCCACCACGGCGAGGAGGACCTCATGGGCGGGCCCCCACCCCACGCTTCGGACATCGAGGGCACGGTCGTCCGCAGGGGAGAACCCGACTACCACGACGTCCGGGCGGGCGAGTTGTGGAACCGGTTCACCCCGGACCGCCACCCCGACGCCATCGTCCGCGCGGCCTCCGAGCGGGACGTGCCGCCCGCCCTCGCGTTGGCCCGCTCCCAGGGGTGGCGGGTGGCCGTCCGCGCGGGCGGGCACAGCTGGTGCGGCTCGCCGCTGCGGGACTCCGGGCTGCTGCTCGATCTGTCCGCGCTGCGCCGCCACCACATCGACACCGCCGCCGCCTCGGCGGTGGTGCAGCCCGGGGTCGTCGGCGCGGAACTCGCCGGTGAACTCGCCACCCTGGGCCTGGCCTTCCCCACCGGCCACTGCGGCAGCGTCGCCGTCGGCGGATACCTCCTCAGCGGCGGTCTCGGTTGGAACTCCGGCCAGTGGGGCCCGGCCTGCGCCGGGGTACGGGGCATCGACGCGGTGACCGCGGACGGCACGGTGGTGCACTGCGACGAGAACGAGCACTCCGAGCTGTTCTGGGCGGCTCGTGGCGCCGGCCCCGGCTTCTTCGCCGTCGTCACCGCCTTCCACCTCGCCCTGCGTCCGCGGCCGGCGGCCCTCGCGACGACCTCGTACGTCTGTGGGCTGGAGGACCTCGAGACGGCGGTGCGCTGGGCCACCGACGCCGCCCGCGAGCTGCCGGCGCACGTGGAGCTCTCCTTCACACTCGCCGCCATGGATCCCACCCGCCCGCCGACGGCCGGTGGCGAGGTGGTCCTCGCCATCGTGGCCATCGCCTTCGCGGAGTCCCGGGACGGCGCCGGCCGGGCCCTCGCGCCGCTGAGCGACCACCCCGACACCGTGACGCCCGTGTCCCGGCGGATCGCCGAACCCACCACGCTCGACGCCCTCTACGCCGCCTCGGCGCGTCTGTGGCCCGAGCACCATCGCTGCGTGGCCGACACGCTGTGGTCCGACGCGGACTACGTCACGCTCCTCTCCCGGCTCGCCGCGGCCCTCGGTCGGGCGCCCTCCGGCAGATCGCTCGTCCTGGCCCCCCTCAAGCCCGCCTCCACCGACCCGGAGCTGCTGCGGAACATGGCCTTCTCGGTCCTGGGCACCAGCTACGCGGTGCCCTACGCGATCTGGGACGACCCCGCGCGGGACGAGGCCAACGTCGACTGGCTGCGCGAGACCATGGCCGCCGTGGAGCCCCTGGGCACCGGCCACTACATCGCCGAGGCCGACCTCACCGCCGACCCCTCCCGCGCCCGGCGGTCCTTCACCCCGGAGGACTGGGACCGGCTGGGCGCGGTGCGGACGGCGTACGATCCGCACGGCGTGTTCCACCCCTACCTGTCGCCGTAGGGCGGCCGTACGCCGAGGTGCCGGTGGAGTGGTGCCGGTGCGTGGTGCCGGTGCGTGGCGCGGGTCCGCGCGGGCGGGGCTCTGCCAGGCCCGCCCGCGCGGAGTTTCGGGGATCACCCGGCGGGTCAGACCTCCAGATCCGCCTCGATGCGCTTCAACTGGTGCCGCGCCATGGCCAGGTTGGCCCGCGCCTTGTCCAGCGCGAGGTAGAGGAACAGGCCGCCGCTGGGGCCCTTGAGCAGCCGGATGAGGTGGTACTGGTGCCCCAGGGTGATGAGGATGTCCTCGATCTCGTCCTTCATCCCGAGGAGCTCCATGGTGCGCACCTTGGCACGGACGACGTCCGTGTTGCCGGCGGCGGCCACCGTCAGGTCGAGGTCCTTGCTGCCGCCCAGGGTGCCGAGCGCCATACCGCTGGCGTAGTCGACGAGGGCGACGCCCAGGGACCCCTCGATGGAGGCCATCGCTTCTTTGAGGGCGGCTTCGGTGTTGGCCATGATGTTCGTGTGTCCTTTCGATGAGGGTCGTGACGGGTGTGACGACAGGGTCAGGCGTTTTCCATGCGGGTCAGGGCGCCCTCCACGAGGGCTCCGATGCGGGCGCTGGAGCGACGTGCCTCCAGGTGCAGTCGCCCGACGTTGGTGCGCGGGCCCGCGAGGGTGGTGAGGGCGGCGGAGGATCCGGCGGCGTAGCTGGCGACGTAGCCGCTGTCGCCGCGGATCAGCAGCTCGCGGAAGTCGCCGCGGGCGGTGGCCTCGGTGAGCCGCAGCGCGACCCCGAGGGCGGCGGCCGTGAGCGCGGCCACCCCCTCGGGCTCCACGGCGGCGGTGTCCTGGGCCAGGACGAGTCCGTCGACGCTGGCCGCGAGGGCCCCGGTGAGGTGGGGCACGCGGGCCCGTAGGCCGCGCAGCTCCTCCAGGATGTCCGGCTCGGCGGTCAACAGCTGCCTCCTTTCGGCGCGTTGTCTCAGTGCCCGCTTCATGACGGCGCGCGACGGGCCTCGTGGGCGGACCGGGAACTCACAGCTGTGCCTCCAAAGCGTCACGGAGCCGGCGAAGCAGGGCGATGTCCGGGTCGGCGGAGGGGGACGCCACCCAGGGGGGTACGGGGGGCGCGGCGCGGGCGGGCGCCACGGGGGGCGTGCGGACCAGGCCGGCGGCGGCCAACCGGCGCACGTCGACGAGGGTGTGGAAGGCCGGGCGGCCGAGCAGCCAGGCGATGGCCGTGGCGGTGCGGACGCCGTCGGCGAGCGAGAGCACGGCGCGCTGGCGGCAGGTGACGGCGGCCGCCCGGACGTCGGTGTCGCAGGGCACCACGGGCGCGGTGTCGGCCTCCGGGCGCGGCCACAGCCGGTCCAGCAGCGCTCTGCGACGCCGGATCTCCCGCTCCACGGCGGCCACGCGTACGGGGCGCACCGGGCCGAGCCAGTGGACGGCCCCGGAGCGGAAGCGGACCGGGCCGCCGTCGGGGGAGAGGGCGAAGTAGGCGGCGTCGAACAGCGCGCTGAGGTGGCAGATCTCCAACTCGCCGCCGGCCACCTGGCCGCTGGACACCAGGAAGCTGCCGACCCGCCGCTGCGGCCCCGCGCGGTCGACCGCCTCCTGCCAGCTCTCGGCGGGGAGTCGGCCGCCGTGGGTGAGCAACACGTCGATGCCGGGGGCGGCGGGGCTCTCGGCGTGCACCACCTCGCCGTCGACGAGGTAGACGACGCCCGAGTCGGCCAGCAGGGCGCCGGTGGCCCGTTCGGCCGCCAGATCCGTGAGCGTGGTCAGCGCCGAGGCGGTCATGACAGCACCAGCCGTTCGGCCAGTTGGCGCAGCCGGATGCGGGCGAGAGCGAGGTTGCCCTCGGCGCGGTCCAGCCAGAGGGCCAGGAAGACACTGCTGTCGAACGTGGTCTGTACGAAGCACGATAAGTGGTAGCCGTCGCGGGTGGTGACGATGATGTCCTCGACGGGAAGGCCCTTGGCCGCGCCGCCGGTCCCGGCGCCCGACCCGGCACCGCTCGCGGCACCCGTCCCGGTACCGGCCGCGGCCGGATCCCCGGAGCGGGAACCGGAGCCGGCCCCGGCCGCGTCCTCGAGCGCGTAGATGGTGGACTCGGCCGCCATACGGGCCAGTTCGGCGCTCTCCGCAGCGCTGGCCTCGTGGTCGCCGTTGGGGCAGTGGCCGATCACGCCGAGGGAGAGGCCGCTGACCCAGTCGATCACCGCGGCGCCGCGCGCTCCCGGCAGAGCCATGGCTTCCAGCAGGCACTCGTCGATCCCGGGCACGCGGCTTCCTTCCCTCACTGGGTCACACGCTCATACGGGGGTTCATCGCACGCTCGCGCGGGCGGCCGAGCGGGTGACGAAGAGGTTACGCAACGTGCCGTGAACTGTGAGAGCTTTTGGCAATTTCCTGTGGAACATGCGATGAGCTGTCCTGAAATCGGCTATACAGGTCGGTTGCAACCTCGCCGCACCGGGACATACCTCTCGTTGTTTCGGCCATCGGCGGACCCGCGTCGAGATCATCCGCTTGACTTGAACCTTGGTTCATGTTGGAGCCTCTTGGCACACGGCGGACGCACCGGACCGCCGCTCCGCCACCCACTACGAAGCCGAGGTCCCGTCATGTCCCCGATACGGAAACGCTCCAGCGACACACCGACGTCCTCGCCGAAGCTCGCCGCGCTCGCCACCGTGGTCATCCTCGGCTCGATCATGTCGGTGCTCGACGTGACCGTGGTGAACGTCGCCATGCACCCGCTGGCCGAGCACTTCGACGCCTCGCTCGCCACCATCCAGTGGGTGGCCTCCGGATACTCGCTGGCCCTCGCCTCGGTGATCCCCGTGACGGCCTGGGCGATCCGGCGCTTCGGCACCAAGCGCGTCTACATGACGGCGCTGCTGCTCTTCGTCAGCGGTTCGTTGGCCGCCGGACTGGCCTGGTCGACCGAGTCCCTGGTGGCCTTCCGGGTGCTCCAGGGGCTGGGCGGCGGCATGATCATGCCGACCGGCATGACGATCATGATGCGGGCCGGCACCCCGGAGACCATGGGCCGCATCATGAGCATCCTGGGCATCCCGATCCTCATCGGGCCGCTCGCCGGGCCGGTGTTGGGCGGCTGGCTGGTGGACTCCTTCTCCTGGCGCTGGATGTTCACCATCAACGTGCCCATCGGCCTCCTCGCGTTCGTCCTGGCCGCCCGCGTCTTCCCGCGCTCGGCCGGCGCCTCCGGCCAGCGACTCGACGTGCCCGGTCTGCTGATGCTCTCCCCGGGCCTGGCCGGATCCATCTACGGTCTCTCCACCGGCGCCGAGCGCCGTGACTTCTCCTCGCTCGACGTGCTGCTTCCGGCGGTCCTGGGCGTCGCGCTGATGGTGGGCTTCGTGCTCCGCGCCCGCACCTCCGCCCATCCGCTGATCGACCTGCGGCTCTACCGCCGCCGGGCCTTCGCCGCCGGCGCCGCCACCATGGCCCTGTTCGTCGTCGGCTACTTCGGCAGCATGCTGCTGCTCCCGATGTACTTCCAGGTCGTCCGGGGCGAGAGCGTCACCGCCTCCGGTCTGCTGGGCGCCCCGCTGGCGCTCGCCGCCGGCATCACCATGCAGTTCTCCGGCCGGCTCTCGGACCGGGTCTCCCCGCGCAAGCTCATCACCTCGGGCATCGTCCTGGCGGCGTTCGGCATGGCGCTCTTCGCCGGGCAGTTGACCGACACCACCCCGTACTGGCGGATCGGGCTGGCGCTCTTCGTCATGGGCGTCGGCGTCGGGATGACCATCATGCCCACCATGGCCGCCGCCACCCGCGGCCTCACCGGCGAGGAGGCCCCCTCGGCCTCCACCACGCTCCAGATCACCTCCCAGATGGGGGCCTCGATCGGGATGGCGTTCTTCTCGGTGCTCCTCTCGGTCAACGGCGATGGCGGCAGCACCGCCCCCACCCACGCCGAGCCCTTCGCCGACACCTACTTCTGGGCGGTGGCCCTCATGCTCGCCGCGGTCGTCCCCGCCCTCCGGCTCCCGCTGCGCCGCCCCGCCGCGGTCCGGCCCCAGGACCAGGGCAACGAGGCCGACCAGGTCGACCAGGGCGCTCAGGCCCAGGGCGCTCAGGCCCAGGACCCGAACGCCGCGGAGCCCGGGACCGGAGCGCGGGCCGGCGGCGAGGAGCGGGTGCCGGCGCACCACGCCTGACCTCGCGGAGCCACGTCCTCCGCGAGCGGGCCCCGGGCCTTCTGGCCCGGGGCCCGCGCCGTCGTCAGCGCCCCTCGTAGGCGTCCTCCGCCGCCTTGATATCGATCTTCCCCATGCCCAACATGGCCCTGGTCACCCGAGCCACCTTCGCCGGGTCCGGGTCGCTCATCAGCTCCGTCAGCCTGCTCGGGACGATCTGCCAGGACACCCCGAACCTGTCCTTCAGCCAACCACAGGGGCCCGGCTCACCACCCTCGGTGAGCCGGGCCCACAACTCGTCCACCTCCTCCTGGGACGCGCAGTCCACGGAGAGCGAGAGGGCCTCGTTGAACGTGAACTCCGGGCCCCCGTTCAGCGCCTGGAACTCCTGCCCGGCCAGTTCGAAGACGATCAGCATGACCATCCCCGACTCCCGCGGCCCGGCCTCGCCGAACCGCTGCACGTCCACCACCCGGGAGTCGGGGAAGATGGACGTGTAGTGGGCCACCGCCTCCTCGGCCTGGGTGTCGAACCACAGACATGGCGTGATCTTCTGCATGACGGTCCTCCGTGCTCGTGCGGATCGCGGCTCGTCGGGATCGGACCGCTGTCTGTTCAGACCGGTCCGGCCGCCGGAACTCATCGCGATGTGATGTGCTGGTGCCGCCACGTCCGCCGGACGGAGCCCCCGGAAGGAGCCCCTCATCACCCCCGACGCCACTCCCGCCACGCCCAGCGCGGGTCCGCAGTCGGTCGACCGCGCCCTGGAGCTGCTGGACGTGATCGCCGAGGCGCCGGACCCGGTCAGCGCCAAGGCGCTCGCCCGGCGCGCCGGCTGCGCGCTGTCGACCGTGTACCACCTCCTCGGCCCGCTCACCGCCCGTGGCCTGGTGGTGCGCACCTCGGCCGGCTACGCGCTCGGTCACCGCATCCCCACCCTTCACCAGGACTTCCAGCGCCAGCTGCACCTGGGCCGGGACACGCGTGAGGTGTTGCTCCGACTGCGGGACGCGACCGGGGCGCAGGCGTACTTCAGCACCTTCCGGGACGGCGGGATCGCCATCGTGGACAGCACCGCCGCGCACGCCGACCGCCCCACGCCCTTCGTCGTCGGCCCGGAGTCCCGCGCCCACGCCACCGCCCACGGCAAGGCGCTCCTCGCGGCGCTGCCGCGCGCCGTGCGTCAGCGCTATCTCACCGAGCACGGGCTGCCGCCGCTCACCGAGCACACCATCACCAGCCGCGACCGCTTCGAGGCCGAGCTCCGCCGGGTCCGGCGCGGCGGTGTCGCCGTGTCGGTGGCCGAGTCCGACACCGGCTACGCCTGTCTCGCCGTGCCGCTCCCCACCCCGGGACTCCCCGGCCAGGCGCGGGCCCTCTCGGTATCCCTTCCCGCCAGCGCGTACCAGCGTCACCACGCGCGCCTGGTCCAGGTGCTGACCCGCGCGGCCCGGGACGTCCACTGAGGCTCCGGGCGCACCCGGTGGGCGAAGGCCCGCGCCGGAGCGCGGGCCGACCGCACGTCAGCCGTCGAGAACGGCGATCTCGATCTCGCGGAGGCGCTCCCGGTCCGCGATGACGTCGATCTCGGTGATCCGACCGTCCGTGATCGTGAAGTCGAGCACGAGGGCGAGTCGGCCGAGCGGCGCCATGGCGAGTCCGACGGCGCCGTCGAGCAGCGCGAGTCCGGTGAACCGGGCCCGCCCCGTGGCGGCCATCGCCCCCTTGGCCACGGTGTGCGCGCCGAGGATGACGAGGGGCTCCGGGGTGGGCACGACCGACGGGTCGGCCCGGAGCACCACATCGGGGTGGAGCAGCGAGACCAGCGCCTCGAAGTCCCCGCCGCGGGTCGCGGCCAGAAAGGCGTCGACCACCCGCCGTCGCAGCGTCAGGTCGGCGTCGGGCGCCGGGGCGGCCCCCTTGACCCGGCGTCGGGCGCGGCTGGCCAACTGCCGGGCGGCCGCCGGCGAGCGCTCCAGCATCGGGCCGATCTCGTCGAACGGCACGGCGAACATGTCGTGCAGCACGAAGGCGAGCCGCTCGGCCGGCGAGAGCATGTCGAGGACCACCAGCAGTGCCACGCCGACCGAGTCGGCCAGCAACGCCTCCTGCTCGGGGTCGACGCCCTCCTCGCGGCCGCCGTCCGCGCCGGGCTCGTGGGTCGGCTCCAGGGGATCCTCACGCCGGGACTGACGGCTGCGCAGCAGGTTGAGACAGACCCGTGCCACCACCGTCGTCAGCCACCCGGCGAGGTTCTCCACCTCGTCGGTGTCGGCGCGACTGGCGCGCAACCAGGCGTCCTGGACGGCGTCTTCGGCCTCGCTGAGGGAGCCGAGCATGCGGTAGGCCACCGCCCGCAGCCGGGGCCGGTGCTCCTCGAACCGCTCCGCGAGCCATTCGCGCTCGTCCACCGTGTCACGTTCCTTCCACCCGCGGGGTCACAGCCGTAGCGGCACGAACCTAGCTGATCCGAACGGGAGTCCGACTCCTGGCCCGGCTGAACCTGGAGCCGGACATGACGTCAGCCGTCGGACCGGCCGGGCCGAGGGCGCCCGAGCCCGGCGTCCGGACGGCGGGTCTTTCCGGCAGGGTCGGAAGCGCCCGCGTTGCGACTCCGCGGCCCGCGGGCGGAGCGGGCACGGTGGACACCGGCCGGGGCACACCACCGGCCGGTGTCCACCGCGGTTCCAGCACAGGAGCAGTGCCATGATCTTCATCGTCGTGAAGTTCACCGTCCGTCCCGAGTACAGCGAGGAGTGGCTGTCGCTGGTCGACGACTTCACCCAGGCGACCCGCGCCGAGCCGGGCAACCTGTTCTACGAGTGGTCCCGGAGCGTCGACGACCCGCACGAGTACGTGCTGGTCGAGGGTTTCGCGGACGGCGAGGCCGGCCGGGCACACGTGGAGTCGGACCACTTCAAGGCGGCGATGGAGACCCTGGCGGGCGCCATCGCCGTCAAGCCGCGGATCGTGAGCACCGAGGTGCCGGGCCAGGGCTGGTCGGAGATGGCCGAGCTCACTCCGCGCGCCTGACCGCGGCCGCGGTCAGGTGTTCCGGCGCCGGCGCGGCGGTCGCGGTGGGCGGCCTGGCCGTGTACCGGCGCCGCGCGGCCGCCGGCAGGGCGCTTCAACCGCTGCCGGGGGCCGCCGCCGGAAGGCGCTGGACGGCGACCATCGCGGCGTCGTCGCCCAGCACCCCGCCGGCGTGGTCCAGGAGATCCGCGCACAGCCGGCGCAGCAGCGTCTGCGGATCGCCGCCCGGCCAGCAGGTCACGCGCCGGTCCAACGGGTAGAAGACGCCGTCGGCGTTCCGGGACTCGATGACACCGTCCGTGTAGAGCAGCACCACGTCGCCCACCCGGAAGGGGAACGTCTCCACCGTGAAGTCCGCCGCGGCGAACTCGGTGAGGCCCAGCGGTGGCGCGGGCCGGTGGTTCTGCAGCGGGGTGACCGTGCCGTCGCGCAGCAGCAGGGGAGGGGGGTGACCACAGTTGATCACGTGCAGTACCGCCTCCTCGTCGGGGACGTCCAGCAGGGCCGCGGTGATGAACGCCTCCCCGTCGTCCTCGCTCTCGTCGCGCGGTGCGCTGGGGTCGTCCAGGTCCGAGGAGACGGTTCCCTCCAGATAGGCCACCAACACCGGCAGTTCCGCCTGCCGGTGGGCGGCGGCCCGGAAGGCGCCCAGCACGAGCGCGGCGTCCCCGATGGCCTTGAGCCCCTTGCCCCGCACGTCGCCGATCATCAGTCGGGTGCCGCGGGCGGTGCGCGCCGCCGCGTACAGATCGCCACCGATCTGCGCCTCGGCCTCGGCGGCCAGATAGACGGAGGCGATCCGCAGCGGACCGATCTGTTCCGGCAACGGACGCAGCAGCACCGCCTGCGTCGCCTCCGCCACCGAGCGCAGCCGTGTCAGCTCCTGCTCGTGGCGCACCCGCCGCTTCGCCATGTAGGTGACGAAGATCGAGATCAGGATCAGCGCGGTGATCTGAAAGGAGTGGTTCAGGTCGGTCAGGCTGGTCCGCGCCACGGCCACCACCGCCTGGGCCAGGACGGCGACCGCGCCGACGAGGCCGGTCGTCCACGGCCCGGCGAAGGACGCGGTGACGGCGGGCGCGGCGACCAGGAACGGCCCGAGGTGCACCTCGGGCGGAGCCAGGATGTCGACCACCGTGACCACCACGATCAGCCCGAGCGGGACCGCCAGCAGCGCAAGGCTCCGCTGCTCTGGCCATCGGTGCTCACGCTGGCGTGGCCGAAGATGCATGTCTCCTGAATACACCACCCCGGCCGGGGGCGCCCGCGCCCGGCCGGGGTCACCCGGAGGACGGGCCGGGGTGGGCGCCGGGTCCCCGAGGCCGGCGGCTCGGGGTCAGCCCGCGACCAGCCGGCGCGCCTCCGCCGGGCTGACGGGCTCCGCCGGAGCCACGCCGTGCAGGATGTGCGCGAGCACCTCCGCGCCGCGCACCACGCGCGGCCCCGGCCGGTTGAAGTGGGCCGGCCCGTCCACCACCCACACCTCGCCCGCGCGCACCGCGGGCAGCTCCGCCCAGCCGGGCAGCCGGGTCAGCAGCCCCCACTCCTCCTCGGTGCGGCGCGGACTGAAGCCGCAGGGCATCAGCACGATCACCTCGGGCCGGGCCGCACGGACCGCCTCCCACTCCACCGCCCTGGTGTGGTCGCCCGCCTGTGCGAGCAGCGGCTCCCCGCCGGCGCATCGGACCTGCTCCGGCACCCAGTGCCCGGCGGGCCACAGCGGGTCCAGCCACTCGATGGCGGCGACCCGGGGCCGGGGTCGTCCGGCGGTGGCCCGCTCCACGGCGGTCAGCCGCTCCCGCAGCGCCTCGCGCCGCCGCTCCGCCCGCTCCGCCACGCCCAGCTCGCCGCCGACCCGCACCAGGCAGTCGAGCACCTCGTCCAGGGTGTGCGGCTCCAGGCTCAGCACGCGGGTGGGGCCGTGCAGCACCCGTACCGCCCGGGACACCGCGTCGTACGACACCGCGCAGACGTCGCACAGGTCCTGGGTGAGGACCACGTCCGGGGCGAGGGTCGCGAGCGCCTCGGTGTCGAGGGTGTAGAGCGAGGAACCGCGATGGGTGGCGCCGCCCACGGCCTCCGAGATCTCGCGGCTGCTCGTGGTGTCGGAGGCGAGCCCGGAGGCCGTGACCACCGGCACCCCGGCGACGCCGTCGGGCGGCCAGTCGCACTCGTGGGTACGCCCCACCAGGTCTCGGATCAGCCCGAGCTCGGCCACGATGTCGGTGGCCGCGGGGAGCAGCGAGACGATGCGCATACCCCGAGCCTAGACGTGGGCGCCCCGCCGCCGGCCCGCGGCGGGACGGCTCCGCGCGCGCGGCGGCGGATCACTGGTTAGCGTGGCAGAGGGGGAACAGGGTTCCAGAGCCGGAGGGAGTGGGGCCATGGCCGCGCCGGCGGAGGGCATGCCGTGCTGGGTGGACGCGATGTTCACCGATGTGGAGGCGGCGAAGAGCTTCTACGCGGACGTGTTGGGCTGGACGTTCGGCGAGAGCGCGACGGAGTTCGGGAACTACACCCAGGCGTACGCGGACGGTCGGGCGGTGGCGGCCGTCGTCCCACCGATGCCCGGCCAGGAGACGCCGTCCGCCTGGTGTCTCTACTTCGCGTCGTCGGACGTCGCCGACACCGCGCGGAAGATCCAGGACAACGGCGGCCAGGTGCTGATGGAGCCGATGCGGGTCGGCGACCTCGGATCGATGCTGCTGGCGCGGGAGCCCAGCGGCACCACCTTCGGGGTCTGGCAGGCGGGCCGCCACGAGGGGTTCGAGAAGCGCGGCGAGCCGGGCGCCTACTGCTGGGCCGAGGTCTTCACCCGCGAGCCCGCGAAGGCCGACGCGTTCTTCCCCGCGGTCTTCCCCTACGGCGCGAAGCGGATGGAGGACGACGCCATGGACTTCCGGGTCTTCACCCTCGGCGGCGACCCGGTGTTGGGGCGGATGGCGATGGGCGAGGACTTCCCGCCCGAGGTCCCGGCGTACATCCAGGTCTACTTCGCCGTTCCGGACTGCGACGCGGCGGTGGCGAAGGCCACCGAGCGCGGCGGACAGCTCCACTTCGGGCCCATGGACACGCCCTTCGGCCGCTTCGCGGCACTGGCCGACGCACAGGGCGCGGCCTTCGCCGTGATCGACGTCGGGACGACGCAGGGCGAGATGCCCGCGATGAGCGAGGTCTCCTGACCCCCACCCACGAACGGCGCCCGCGGGACGAGGTCTTCGGAGGGACGGCGGTCGACCGCCTCCACCATGCGGTGGAGGCGGTCGCCTCGCACGGCTGATGTGCCCGCGGCGGGCGAGCCGCAGGCTGGGGACGTCGCCCCAACGGACCCGGAGGCATCGTGGCCGTCCCGCCGCCCGCTCACCCGCATTCCCCCACCCAGGACCGGGCCGGCCCCCCTCCGTCCGCCCCGTGGTGGGGCCGCTGGCCGCGGTGGGCGCCGTACGCCACCGCCGCATGGGGTGTGCTCTACGCGGTCGTCGAGACGGCCTGGGCGGCGACGGGCACCACGGTGCCCTGGACGGGGCGCGTCTCCTACGCGCCGGAGGCGCAGCTGCTGTCCGCCGGGGCGGCTCTGCTGGCCGCCGCGGTCTCCCTGGCCGGGGTGCGCCCGGCGGGCGGGCCCGCGCGGGGCCGGGCGGTGACGGTGGCGTGGGTCGTGCTGCTCCCGGTGTTCGGGTGGGGGGCCCTGGGGCTGCCGATGTACACGGTGTCCCTGCTGTCGGGCTCGGGCGTGGAGAGCGCCACCGGGCTGGCGCAGCTGCTGCTGAACACGGCGGGCAGCTGGCTGCTGGCGCTGGTGGGCCTGGCGCACCTGCGGCGCCGCCGCGGACGCTGTCCGCGCTGCGGAGCGGCCCACCCGGGCGGTGCGGACGGTCCGCTCGTCCACCCGCCTGCCTCGACAGCCTCGCGGCGCACCCGCGTGGCCGTCTTGACGGCGATGTGCGGGCTGCTGCCCTGGGCGCTCGTGAAGACCGTCTGGACGCTGGGGGGCGACGCCCTCGGCGTCACCTCCGAGGGGTGGCGGCGCGAGGTGGAGCGGGAGGCTTCCGGGCCGTCGCGGGCGCTGGCCTCGGTGGGCCTGGACGTGACCGTGCTGGCCGGGCTGCTCGCGGTCTTCCTGATGTTGGGGCTGGTGTACCGGTGGGGGCAGGTGTTCCCGCGCTGGACGCTGTTCCTCTCCGGCCGGCGGGTGCCGCGGCTGCTGCCCCTGGTCCCGGCCCGGCTGGTCGGCGCCGGCCTGTCGGTGTACGGGGTCTTCCTCATCGGCTACGCCCCGCTGTGCGCGGTCGGCCTGCTGTCCGGGCCGGACCCCAAGCCGCCGTTCACCTCGGCCTCGGGCGTGCTGTGGATGGTCGAGTTCGGCGGCCTGGCCTTCGGCGGGCTGGGCATCGGCCTGCTGCTGGGCGCCCGTTCCTACGCCGCCCGCACCCGCCCGGTCTGTGGGTCGGAGGTCAGCGGGCGATCATGACGGTGGCCGCGGTGACGCCGACGGCGATGATGACGCCGCGCAGGGCGCTCGGGGGGAGTCGGCGGCCGACGCGGGCGCCGAGCAGCCCACCGACCGTGGAGCCGGCGGCGATCAGTCCGGCGGCGGCCCAGTCGACCTCGGCGACGGCGATGAAGACCACCGCGGCGACGCCGTTGACGATGGAGGCCAGGACGTTCTTGGCCGCGTTCAGCCGCTGGAGGTCGTCCTGGAGGAAGCTGCCGAAGAGCCCCATGAGCAGGACCCCTTGGGCGGCGCCGAAGTAACCGCCGTAGATTCCGGTGCCGAACACGCCCAGCCACATGGGCACGCCGCCGTCCTCGCGCCGTCGCCCCTGACGCTCCTTCAGCCAGCGGTTGAGTCGCGGCTGGAGCAGCACCAGGGCACAGGCGGCCAGGATCAGCACGGGCACCACCGCGTCGAAGGTCTCGGCGGGCAGCTTCAACAGGAGGAGCGCGCCGATGAGGCCGCCGAGGAGCGATCCGGTGCCGAAGCGGACCAGTCGCCGGATCTGGCCCCTGAGCTCCCTGCGGTAGCCGTACGCGGCGCTGAGCGTGCCGGGGACCAGACCGATGTTGTTGGAGACGTTGGCCAACACCGGCGGGTAGCCGAAGGCGAGCAGGGTGGGAAAGGTGATCAGGGTGCCCGAGCCGACGATCGCGTTGATCCCGCCGGCGGCGATGCCGGCGGCGCCGATGGCCGCCATCTCTAGTGGTTCCACGGGTCACCTTCCGAAGACGCTGGCGGGTTGCCGCCCTGGACTCGTTGAAGATCGTCGTCCAGGGCGAAAACCCAAGTCAATCCTCGGATTTCCTTGAAGATATCCAAGCGATGACTAAGAGCCGTCGGGAGGGTCAGCCGGAAGTCGGCGTGCCGGGGGGCGCGGTGAAGGAGACCTGGGCGGCGCGCGGGACGATCTCCACCTCGTCGCCGAGGGCCCATTCGGCCACCCGCGAGGCCATGGCGGCGGGCACCTCCTCGCTGATGTCCGGCGCCGCCGGGATGTCGTACGTGGCGTGGGCGTCGTGCGGCAGGACGACCCGGTACTCCAGGTCCAGCGCCGTGCGCGCGGTGGCGCTGACACACATCTCCGACAACAGGCCACAGAGGGCCAGCGACTCCACGCCGACCTTGTCGAGGAGGTCCTCCAGCGGCGTCTCCTCGAAGGCGTCGTCCGCGGTCTTGTGCAGCACGATCTCGGTCGGCCCGAGCTCCACCGGGAGGTGCAGCTCCCAGCCGGGGCTGCCGAGCTCGTCGTCCTCGCCCTCCGCGCCGTCGTTCTGGAGGTGCACGACGAGCGCGCCGCTCGCCCGCGCGCGGGCGAGCAGGTCGGTGACGCGCTCGAGGAGTTCGGTGGCGGCGGGCACCGCGCCGTCACCGGAGACGAATGCCGACTGGACGTCGACGATGATCAGGGCTTCAACGGGACTCGGGTTCTTCGACACATGATCGGATTATGCCAACCGGGCCCGAGGTGTTGTGGGTTGGGGCCCGGGGTGCGCTCCGCGCCGAGGGGTGCGGCCTCCCCGGGCCCCGGCCGGCGCGGTCAGCCGTGCTGCATGATCATGATGCAGGTGGTGCCGGGCTCCAGTGCCCGACAGGTGTGCGGCACATCGCCGGGATACGACAGGTAGTCCCCGGCGGCGAGCTCGACCGGCTCGTCCTGGGGGCCGGCCAGCACCCGCCCGGTCGCCACGATCACGTGCTCCACGGTGCCCGGCATATGGGGATCGGAGTCCCGCGCGGAGCCGGGTTCCACGCGCAGCAGGTAGATGTCCCGGCGGGCGGCCGGCGGACTGGAGGAGAGCAGGGTGGCGGTGTAGTCCGCGCGCTCGGAGGGCACGGTCGGCCCTTCTCCGGCCCGGATGATCTGCACCGCCGGGCGCGGCGGGTCGACCAGTGTGCTGAAGGGGACGTCCAGCGCCACGCTGAGCGCCCAGAGGGTCTCCACGCTCGGATTGCCGCTCGCCGACTCCAGCTGGGACAGCGTGGACTTGGCGATCCCGGCCCGCTTGGCCAGCTCGGAGAGGGAGAGCCCGGCACGGGTGCGCTCCCGGCGCAGGGAGGAGGCGATCCGGTCGAGCGGTAGGCGGGTGCCCTCAGTCATGTTCGCTCCAGAAGTACGATCGTTCGCCTTGACGAACACATTCCATCCTGTTCATTCTATGAAACATGCGTTCGCTGCTCCGAACAAAAGATTCCCGACTACTGCGCGATGTCACGCTCGTATGTCTGGCCGACGGCGTGGTGGGGGCCTCCTTCGGCGCCCTCGCGGTCGCCGGCGGCCTGCCGGTCTGGGTGCCGGTGGTCATGTCGCTCCTGGTCTTCGCCGGCGCCGCCCAGTTCAGCGCCGTCGGCATCGTGCTGGCCGGCGGCGGGCCGGTCGCCGCCGTCGCCACCGGGCTGCTGCTCAACGTGCGCAATGTGCCCTTCGGTCTCGCCGTCGCCGATGTGCTCGGCGCCAACCGGCTGACCAGGGCGTTCGGCGCGCATCTGATATCCGACGAGACGGTCGCCTTCGCTCTCGCCCGGTCCGACCGCGCCGGCCGTCGGGCCGCCTTCTGGCTCTCCGGGCTGAGCCTGTACGTCGTCTGGAACGTCTGCGTGCTGGCCGGCGCGCTGGCCGGGAAGGCGGTCGGCGACACCGACGCGCTCGGCCTCGACGCCGCCTACCCGGCGGTGCTGATCGCCCTGGTGCTGCCCGCCCTGCGGGACACCGGGACGCGCCGCGCGGCGCTGCTCGGCGCCGCGGTCGCCCTGGCCGCCACCCCGCTGCTGCCGCCCGGCCTGCCCGTGCTGCTCGCCCTCGCCGGGCTGCTGGCCGTGCGGAGGGGGTCATGACCTTCGCCGCGATCCTCGCCCTGGCCGCCGGCACCTACGCCTTCCGACTGGTCGGTCCGCTGCTCCACGGGCGCGTGGAGCTGTCCGCGCGGGTGCGCGACACCCTGGCCACCGGCGCCGTCGTGCTGCTCGTCGCCCTCGTTGCCACCGCCGCCCTCACCCAGTCCCAGGGGTTCGCCGGCTGGGCCCGACCGGCCGGCGTCCTCGTCGGCGGCGTCCTGGCCTGGCGGCGGGCCTCCTTCGTCCTCGTCGTCGTCGGCGCGGCCGCGACCACGGGTCTGCTGCGGCTCGCCGGCGTGGCCTGAGCCGGATCCGCGGGCGCCGGCCACCCACTCGGCGCCGGCGGCACCCGGCTGACGACCACCCTCGCCCACGCCCCGCGGCGGCGCCGCGCCCGCTACCGGCCGCGGACCGTGTGCGAGGCCGGCGGGCTCGCCCACGCCACGATCCTGGAGGCGCTGTGAGCCGGACCGGCGCGAGGCCGACGCCCGTGGGGCGCGAGATCGGGCCCGCACGGCGCGGACCGGGGGCCGAGGGGTGAAAGGTCAGCTCGCGCGGCGCAGGGTCGGGCCCGTGGGGTCTGGTGCCGGGCCCGCGCGGCGCGGGGTCGGGCCGCGTGGCGCGGACCGGGGCCCCGTATGGCGCGGGCCGGGGGCGAGGGCGGAAGGTCGGCCCGCGCGTCCGGTGCCGGGCCCGCCCGGTCCGGTGCCGGGCCCGCGCGGCGCAGGGCCGGGGCCCGCGCGGTGTGCGGGGCGGGACCCGCATGGTGTGCGTCGACCCGCATGGTGTGCGTCGGCCCGCATGGTGTGCGTCGGGCCGCGTGGTGTGCGTCGGGCCGCGCCACCCCAACGCAGTAGACGGCTGCGCTGTCCGGGTCGCGGCGCGCGCGGCCCGGCCGGGGCGATGGCAGCGTGAGCGGTGGTGCGACCGGCGGTGGGCACCCCTCGCCCCGGCCTCCGCGTCCTGGACGAAACCGCCTCGTGGAGGTCCCCATGGCCCCTGCCGCCGCCCGCCCCCACCGCGCCGCCCGCCTCACGCCCCCGCGACCGGCCCGTCTGACGGCCTGTCGACCGTGTCGACCCCGCCGACCGGGGTCCCGCGGGCCCACGCGCCCGGCCCGCCGGCGCCACCGCGCGCTGCGGACCGCCGTGGCCGCCGCGCTGCTGTGCTGCTGCGCCGCGCTGCCCGGCTGCGCGCGGAGCGAGGAGCGGAGTTCGGACGAGCGGCGCGCCGAACAGCGGCAGCCGCGCACGGCGCCGAAGGCCGAGCCCGAGGCGGCCCGCGACCCCCGGCTGCTGCCGGGCATGCCGCCCCCGCTGGACCCCAAGGACCTCTACGCGGCGGACCGGCCGGGCCGGCTGTCCCCGGTGGTCAGGGACTTCCCCGAGCGGGTGTACGTGCCCAACACGCTCTCCGACACGGTGTCCGTCATCGACCCCAGGACCTTCAAGGTCATCGAGACGATCCCGGTGGGGCACCAGCCGCAGCACGTGGTCCCCTCCTGGGACCTGAAGACACTGTGGGTCAACAACGACCTCGGCAACACCCTCACCCCCATCGACCCGGCGACCGGCCGGGCGGGGGAGCCGGTGGACGTCCACGACCCGTACAACCTCTACTTCACCCCGGACGGCAAGCACGCGGTCGTCATGGCCTCCATGGACCGGGAGCTGGTCTTCCGGGACGCGCACACCATGCGCGTGGTGAAGGCGGTGCCGGTGTCGTGTTACGGGGTCAACCACGCCGACTTCTCAGCCGACGGCCGCTACTTCATCGTCAGCTGCGAGTTCTCCGGCGAGCTGCTGAAGGTGGACACCGCCCGGATGGAGGTGGTGGAACAGCGGCGGCTGCCGCTGTCGGGCGCGATGCCGCAGGACGTCAAGATCTCCCCGGACGGCAGGACCTGGTACATCGCCGACATGGTGGCGGACGGCGTCTGGGTGCTGGACGGCGACCGCTTCACCGAGCCCCGGCTGCTGCCCACCGGCGACGGCGCCCACGGCCTCTACGTCAGCAGGGACTCCCGCTCGATGTACATCTCCAACCGGGGCGAGGGCAGCATCTCGGTGCTGGACTTCGCCAGCGGCGAGCTCGTCGACCGCTGGCGGATCCCCGGCGGCGGCAGCCCGGACATGGGCGGGGTGTCCGCCGACGGCAGAGTGCTCTGGCTCTCCGGTCGCTACAACTCCGAGGTGTACGCCATCGACACGCGCGACGGTCGGCTGCTGGCCCGCATCCCGGTCGGCGGCGGGCCGCACGGCCTCGCCGTCTACCCCCAGCCGGGCCGCTACTCGCTCGGCCACACCGGCATCTTCCGCTGACCGCTGACCGCTGACCGCTGACCGCTGACCGCTGACCGCTGACCGCTGACCGCTGACCGCTGACCGCTGACCGCTGACCGCTGACCGCTGACCGCTGACCGCTGACCGCTGACCGCTGACCGCTGACCGCTGACCGCTGACCGCTGACCGCTGACCGCGGCCCCGGCGGAGCGAGCGGGCCGCCGGCCCGCGGCGGTCAGCGGGGCGGGTTCACGGCGGTGCCCTTGAAGAAGGTGTAGTGGAAGGTCCCGCCGGCCTCCGCCGTTCGCCGCAGATCGGCCATGCCCCGGTCCCAGGCGGCCGGGTCGGTGAGCCCGGTGGCCAGGGCGTCCTCCCGCACCGCCTCGATCATGGCGATGAAGGTGGCGCGGGTGAACCCCTCGACCAGGTCGGGCCGGCTCTCGTCGGCGTAGACCGTGCGCGGCTCCACCACCACCTCCGCGAAGCCGGCCGCGGTGAGCAGCGGCTGGAGCCGCCGGCCGATCAGCGCGTCCCCGCCGGCGGCGGCCTGGAGCGCGATCTGCCGGTCGATCGTGGCGCGAGCGAAGGCGCTGTCCGGGTGGAAGAAGGCCGACCCGTGGTCGCCCTCGACCACGGTGAGGGTGCCGCCCGGTCGCAGCACCCGCCGCAGCCCCGCCAGCGCCCGTCGCGGGTCCCGCAGGTGTTCCAGGACGAAGCAGACGAAGAGGTGGTCGAAGGAGTCGTCGGCGAACGGCAGGGCGAAGAGATCGGCGCACCGCCACTCCACCTCGGCCCCAGGGACCTGGGCCGCCACTCTGGCGCGGGCCCGCGCCAGGGAGTCGGCGGAGACGTCGACCGCGGTCAGCAGCGCTCCGGGGCTGCCCGTCAGCAGGTGCACCGTCTGCGCGCCGACCCCGCAGCCCACCTCCAGCACCCGACTGCCGGCGGCGTAGGACGTGCCGGCGTGCAGCAGCGTCGCCAGGGTGTCCGCCTGGTCGCCCAACCGACGGGACTCGTCAGCCGAGTAGCCGTGGACGTAGCCGGTCGAGGACGGGGGAGACGAAGGAGAGCCGGGGGAGGAGCGGGAGGCGGGAGAGGCGGGAGGTGTGGGGGAGGCGGGAGACGTCGTCGCTGTGTTCATGGACCCACCCTTTCGCCACAATGGCCTGATGAACAGGTCCAATGGGCGGCCTACCGACCGGTCCATAACCTCGGGTCCCGGCTCCGACTTCCTCCAACTCGACGTCGCCCGGGCCCCGGTGGGCGGCCTCTCCGACTGGCTCGCCCGGCAGCTGCGGCTCGCCGTCTCGGACGGACGACTGCCGGTGGGCAGCCGGCTCCCGGCCAGCCGCGTCCTCGCCGCGGAGCTCCGGGTCTCGCGCGGAGTGGTCACCGAGGCGTACCGGCGGCTGGTCGAGGACGGGCACGCCGTGGGGCGCGGGCGCAACGGAACAGTCGTGGTCGCGGCCCCGCTCGCCGCCCCGCCACCCCCGAGGTCCGCCACCCGCCGCGCCGCCGAACCGAGCGTTCCGGAGGGCTTGTTCGTCGCCACGCCCGGCGTCGACGTCTTCGACGCGCTGCGCGCCGTCCCGGCCCGGATCGACCTCTCGCCCGGTCTGCCCGACCTCACCGCCTTCCCGCGTACGGCGTGGCTGCGGGCGGAACGCGCGGTCCTCGACGGGCTCTCCGCCTCCGGGCTGGGCTACGGGGACCCGCGCGGGACCCCGGAGCTGCGGCGCGCGGTCGCCGACTGGCTGGCCCGCAACCGCGGGATCCGCGCCCACCCGGACGAGGTGCTGATCGTCGCCGGCACCGCCCAGGCGCTCGGGCTGCTCGGCCAGGTGCTCCGGTCCGACGGCATCGACGAGGTGGCGGTGGAGGACCCCGGCTCGCTGGGGCTGCGCCAGCACGTACGCGACTGCGGCCTGCGGACGCCGCCCGTCCCCGTCGACGCGGAGGGTGTGCGCGTCGACGCGCTGCGCGCCTCCGGGGCGCCGGCGGTGCTGCTCACCCCGGCGCACCAGTTCCCCACCGGGGTGGTGCTCGGCGGCGGACGACGGCGCCAGCTGATGCGCTGGGCCGGCGACGGCGGGCTGCTCATCGAGGACGACTACGACGCGGAACACCGCTACGACCGCCCGCCGGCCCCCGCGCTGCGGTCGATGCTCGCCGAGCGGGTCTGCTACGCCGGCAGCGCCTCCAAGCTGCTCGCGCCCGCGCTACGGGTGGGCTGGCTGCTCGCCCCGCCCCGCTACCGGGACGACCTGGTGGCGGCCAAGCGCCTCGCGGACCTCGGCAACGCCGCGCTGCCCCAGTTGGTGCTGGCCCGGCTGATGGACTCGGGCGAACTGGAGCGCCAGCTCCGCCTGTTGCGCCGGAGGCATCGGCGCCGCCGGGACGCGATGATCGAGGCCGTCCGGACCCGGCTGCCGGGGGCGGTCGTCCACGGCGCCGCCGCCGGCCTCCACCTCATGGTCACCTTCCCGGCCGGCACCGGCTTCGCGGACACCGACCTCGCGGCCGCGGCGCTCGCCCGCGGGGTCAAGGTCCATCCGCTGTCCTGGCACTGGCAACACCCGGACCGACCGGGGCTGGTGCTCGGCTACGCGGCGACCGCGCCGACCGCCATCGCCGAGGGCCTGGCCACCCTCGGCGCGCTGGTGCGCGAGCTGGGCCGGTGAGCCCGGCACCGCGGGCGTACGGGAAATGAACGGCGGCAAGGGGAGTGCCGGGCGGCGCGTGCCGGCGGGCTGAATGCCTCCCTTGCCCCCGTATGCGCCTTCGCAAAACCCACCTCTTGCCCCAAAGTGGGGGCATTATGACCCCTCGCCACCAGCCGAGGCACGGTGCGCCCTCGCAGGACCCGCCACTTCGGCCCGCTCCGCCCCACCAGGGCCGGCATGTGCCGTCGCCCGCGCTCGCCCCGCTCCGCCGGCCCCTGCTGCCGTTCGCGGCCACGGTCAACCCGGCCGCCCGGGAGGCCGGCCGCCACACCCGGCACTGGGCGACGCGGATGGGCCTGCTCGGTGACGAGTCGGGGCTGGGCTGGCCGGCCGGCTGCGCCCCGCACGCCGCCGCCCGGATGTACCCCCGGGCGCCGACCGGGAAGCTCAACCTGATCAGTGACCATCTGTGGTGGCTGCTCGCTCTCGACGAGCGGTTCGAGCGGCTCGGCCGCGACGGGACGGCGGCGCGGGCGCTCGATCCGGTGCACCGCGCGGTGCTGACCGCGCGCGCCGGCGCGGCACCCCCCGACCGGCCGACATCGGACGCCCGGCGGTCGGACCGGGCGGCGCCGGGTGACGCGCCGTCGGAGCAGATGCCACCGGAGCAGGCGCCGGCGGAGCAGGCGGTGTCGGGCGGCGGTGTCGCGGGGCCGCTGGTGCAGGCCTTCGCCGATCTGCACCGGCGGAGCGGAGCGGCCCTGCCCCGCGGCTGTCTGACCCGCCTGCTGGACGGCCTCGACGGCGTTCTACGAGGCTTCGCCGCCGAGGCCGCCTCCCGGCGCCGTCGACTGCCGCCGAACGAGGCCGAGTACACGGCGCTGCGTCGCGACACCAGCCGCGCCGGGATCTTCGCCGTCTTCACCGAACTCGCGGTCGGCGTCGAGCTGTCGCCCCGGGTGGCCGCCCGCGCCGAGTACCGGGAGCTGATCGACTGCGCGGCGGACATCGTGGGCTGGGACCAGGACCTGGCCGCGGTCCGCCGGGAGTCCGCCCGCGGCGGGCCGCACAACCTGGTCCGGGTGTTGGCCCGGGCGCACGCGCTGAGCCTGCCCCAGGCGGCCCAGCGGACGGCGGAGCGGATCACCCGGCGCGGCGAGGACTATCTGGCCGCCGAGTACCGGCTGTTGTGCGCGCTGGAGCACGCCGAGCTGCCGGCGGTCGAGCGGCTGCGCCACCAGCGACTCGTACCCGCGCTGCGGGACACGCTCAGCGGCGTCATCGCCTGGAACCACGCCTGGTCCCAGCTCGGCCGGCCCGAGTCCGGGTCGGCCGCCGTCAGCCGTCCGTGGCGATGAGGCGGGCCGTGTGACGGCTCGGCGCGCGGCTGGCGCGCCGGGCGACGAGACGGCCGGCCGCCGGGGCGCGGCCGGGCCTCGGGGAGGTGCGGCGGGACGGGCCGTCCGGCCCGCCGCGGGGGCGGTCAGTCCGCGACGCGGTGGGCCGGGGGCCTGTTCGCCACCGCGCTGTCGTACAGGGCCTTGACGTCCTTGTCGAAGGAGGAGCTGTAGGAGATGTCGGCCTTGTCGCCACCGGTCTTCCAGCCGCCGATGACGCCGATGATCCGCCAGCCGGAGCCCTTCTTCACCAGGAAGGGGCCGCCGGAGACGCCGTTGGTGTAGCCGTCGCAGTGGATGCGCAGGAAGCTGCCCGGGATCTTCGGGTCCCTGCTGTCGTAGCGCACGGTCTTGTCCGTGCAGTCCAGCGGGCGCTTCTTGGCGGCGGGGTAGCCGATCAGCCGCACCGTGGGGTGCCGGTAGCCCGGGTTGACGGCCAACTCCGAGCCGCCGACGACGTCCTGCACGTTCCGGCCCGCGCGCTTCTCCAACTGGAGGAAGCTGAAGTCCAGATCGGCGGCCGCGTTCGGGCCCTTGGTGAGGTAGCGCTTGTCGACGTAGACCCGGCCCGGCTTGACCGCGAAGGCGCCGTAGGGCTTCCTGCCGTCGTCGTACTTCGGGACGAAGGTGAGCCGCTTGCGCGCCCGCTGGTCGTCGAAGCAGTGCCCGGCGCTCATGACCAGGTTCCGACCGGGGGAGGAGACCACGGAACCGCTGCAGAAGCGGCCGGTGCCGGTGGCGTCCTGCCAGAAGAAGGTGCCGACCATGGGCAGGCCGCCGAAGGGTCTGCTGTTCGCCGTCGGGCCGGGGGCCCCGTGGCGCGCCGCGGTGGGCGCCGCCGGCTTGCCGTCGCCCGCCACCGGACGGGCGGCGCGCATCCGCGCCGGGGTCCAGTAGGCGTCGACGACGGCGCTGAGCGAGGGCGCCGGCAACGGCGGCGCGGGTCGCCGGGGAGCGGCCGCCGCCGGCTCGGCCGGCGAGATCAGCAGACAGGACAGGGCGGCACCCAGGGCGGGCGCCAGGTGCGCGCGGCGCATCGGCATCGTGTGGATCCCCCGTGAAGACGTCGGTTCGTGCGTACCGGACGGGACGTCAGAGTCCCGCGGCCGGGCCGCGGTCGGGAGTGTACTCGGTCACCAGCAGCGCGATGTCGTCCGCGCGGTCGGGGGAGCGACGGGCTTCCTGCAACAGCCGGTCGGCCAGCTCCTCCAGGGAGTCGGCGCGCGCGTGGGCCAGCGAGCTGCGCAGCCGGTCCACGCCCAGGTCGATGTCGGCGTCCCGGACCTCCACCAGCCCGTCCGTGTACAGCGCCAGCACCGAGCCGGGGGCCAGCTCCCACTCCGTCTCCGGGTAGCCGGCCGTCGGGTCCACGCCGAGCACCGCCCCGCCCGGCAGATCCAGGACCTCCGCCGTACCGTCGGGGTGGCGCAGCAGCGGGGGGCAGTGGCCGGCGCGGACGGCGCGGATCCGGCCGCTCGCGGCGTCGAGCCAGAGGTAGCAGCAGCTGGCGAGCAGCGTGGCATCGAGGTCGATCATGAGTCGATTGGTGCCCGCCACCACCTCGCTGGGCCGGTGTCCGGCGGTGGCGAACGCCCTGACCGCGCTGCGCAGTTGGCCCATGAGGGCGGCGGCCGCGACGCTGTGCCCCTCCACGTCCCCGATGACCAGGGCCAGCCCGCCGCCGGTGGGGATCGCGTCGTACCAGTCGCCGCCGATGTCCATCCCGGTGGTGCCCGGCAGATAGCGGCCCGTGATGCGCACCCCGGCCAGCGCCGGCAGCCGGTGCGGCAGCAGGGCGTGCTGGAGCCCGCGGGCGATGGCGTGCGCCTCGTCGAACAGCCGCGCCCGCTCCAGGGCCTGGGCGATCAGCCCGCCGAGCGCGCCCAGCACGCTGCGCTGCTCGGCGCGGAGCCGGTGGACCGCGTCGAAGCCCAGGACACAGGTGCCGACCGGCCGGCTGGAGGCGATCAGCGGGAGGTAGACCCAGGAGCGCACCCCGTCCGCCGGGAGGTCCGGATACTCCCGCGCCAGCTGCCGCTCGGACTCGATGAACAGCGGGGCGCCGGTGGTCAGCGTCTCCGTGCCGGGCAGTCGGGCGTCCAGCGTCGCCCCCTCCAGCCGGCCCAGGAAGTCATCGCGGGATCCGGCGCGGAAGAGCAGCCGCATGCGGCCGTCGTGGACCGCGAAGATCGCCAGGTGTTGGCCCCCGAAGGCCGCCAGCACCTGCTCGGCGACGACGGCGCACACCTCGCGGGCGGTGACGGCCTCGGTGAGCGCACTGCCCAGCTGCAACAGGTGGTACATGGCGCCCAGCCGGGGCCGCGCGGCGTCGTCCGGCACGGCGACCGCCGTCGGGGCACCCGGCTCCGGATCCGTTCCGGACTCGGGACCCCGTCCCGCTTCCGGCTCCGCCTCCGGTCCCGAGGCGCGCCCCGGTCCCGGCCCGCGCTCCCGGTCCGGATCCGGCTCCGACCGCACGGCGTCGGCCGGCGCGGGCCGGTCCGCCGGGGCGACCCGGGCCGTCACCCCGTCGGCCGCCGGGTGCAGGACGAAGGTCAGCCACTGGTCCGGTGGCCGACGGGCGAGGAAGGACGTGGGCTGCTGGGACACCATCGCGGCCCGGTGCCGGTTCTCGTAGCCGGGGTCGGCCAGCCACGGCAGCACATCCCACAGCCGCAGGCCCAGCACGTCCGCGGCGTCGATCCCCAACAGCCGCTCCAGGCCGTGGTTGACATAGGTGATCCGCCCGTCCGGGTCGAGCGCGACGACTCCGTCGTGCAGCCGCTCGACCGCCGCGACGGCCCGACTTCCCGCGCCGGGATCCAGGACCGCACCCACCAGGTGTGAGCGCGCCGCCTCCCCGGCGTCCTCCGGCACCCGTCCCCACAACTCGACCGTGCGCAACCGGTCGTCGCCCCCGCGCACCCGCAGCCGGCGCGCCAGCACCCGGCCGTGCTGGACCGCGGCGCGGGCCGCGGCCCGGAACGCGGCGAGGTCGCCGGGGTGGATCCGGGAGGCGAGGGTGGCGGCCCGGCCGTCGTATCGGGCCGGGTCCAGCCCGAAGATCGCGCACAGCTCGTCGTCGGCCGCCAGGGCGCCGGTGTCCAGCCGCCAGTCGAACAGGCCCACCCGCACCGAGGGGGTGGCCGTGGCCGGGACCTCCAGCACGACCGTGTGCGCGTCGTACTCCACCCGGTGGCCCCGGGCGCGCAGCGCGTCCAGCCCGGCGCCGAGCCGGCCCGCGGTGGCCCGAAGATGTCTCAGCTGGGTCTTGGTCAGCCCTTCGGTGCCGGGCGGCGCGGCCCAGACGACGGCCAGCGCCCCGAAGATCTCCCGCCCCGCCCGGACCGGCACGGTCGCCGAACCGAAGGCGTACGGCAGCGCCACCGCGAGCTGCGGGAAGCGACGCATGGAGGCGTCGCCGTCGGCCAGGTGGACGGTCCGCCCGGAGCGGTAGGCGGCGGCGATGGGGATCGGGCTGTTGACCGGGATGAGCCGCCAGCCGCCCAGCAGCGACGGCGGCGACCCGCAGGCGGCCACCAGCACCAGCGAGCGGCGGTCGTGCGAGCGGAGGAAGACGCTGCCGGCGTAGCCGCCGGTCTCCTCGACCGCCTTGGCCACGGCGGAGGTCAGCAGCTCGTCGCTCTCGGCCGTGTGATCACCGGGCGGGCCCGCGGCCACGCCGCTGTGGCCCCCGGTGTCGCCGCCGACCGGCGCTCCCACCCGCTCGGTCGGCCCGTCTCGGCCCATGCCTCTCGATTTACGCTCGGTGCCCGGCGGTGTCAAGGAGGGGCGGGGGCGGCCCCGAGCGGCGCTGCCAGAACGGGCCGTCCCAGCGGCGTTCCGCCTGGTAGTACGCGGCACGCGCGTGCAGGAACTCGGTGTGGACGGCGTCGACGACGCGGGCGTAGCGGGGGAGGGCGGCCCGGTCGCCGGCCGCGTCCGCGGCGATCGCCGCGGCGGCCGCCAGCCCCGTCGCCAGCGCGGCGGTGATCCCGCGGACCGCGAGCGGGTCGGTGGCGCTCGCCGCGTCGCCGACGGCCACCCAGCCGGGCCCGGCGGCCGGCACCGTGCGGCTGGTCCCGGCGCTCAGCACCGTGCGCTCCACCCGCCCACCGTGCCCGACCAGCAGTTCCGCGACGTGTCGGGTGGCGCGCAGGGCGCCCCACCACCCCGGCGCGGTCCGCAGCCCGGCGGGGCGCGCCAGGTCCGCGTCGGTGACCGCCATGACCACGCGACGGCCATGCGGCAGCGGAGCCGTGTACCACCAGCCGTACGGCACGGACTCCACCAGGGAGGTCCGCTCCTCGCCGCAGCGCCCGGTCGTGCCGCCCCCGCCGTCCCCGTGGGACCCGCCGCCCCCGGCGCCGCCGTCAGCCCCGTCGGCCGCCGGCAGCAGCGCGCCCACCGCCACCAGATGGTCGGTCGCCAGCAGCCGCGCGCCGAGCCGCCGCGCGACGCGGGCGCGGGCACCGGTGGCGTCCACGACGTAGGAGGCGTGGAGGACGCACGTCTCGGCACCCGGCCGTGGGCGGCCGGCGCGGCCCGGACCGCGCCCCGGGTACGCGGCCGCCCCGCCCGTGCCCGTGCCCGTGCCCGTGGAGACCGTCACCCGCCAGCGGTCGCCGACGCGCGCCAGCCCGCTGACGCCGCCCCGCCGGAGCCGGGCACCGGCCGACCGGGCGGCCCGGCGCAGCGAGGCGTCGAAGCGGTCGCGGTCCAGGTGCCAGCCGGGGCCGTAGGGGCCCTGGAGGAAGGCGGAGTCGGCGAGGTCGGAGTGGCCCCAGGCGGAGCGGTGGCCGTGACAGGGGGCGTGACCGTCCCGCAGCACCGTCTCCAGGACCCCGAGCCGCGCCAGCGGGACGCGGGCCGCGGGCGGCAGGCTCTCCCCGATCCGCGGGGAAGCGGGTCGCGCGGACCGCGGGGGCCGTCGCCCGCCCACGAGGGAGACGCCCAGGAGGGGGTCGCCCGGGAAGGGGGCGCCCGGGAGGGGGTCGCCCGGGAAGGAGTCGCCGAGGGGGAGGGTGGCGTCCAGGAGGGTGTCGCCCACGGGCACGTCGTCCTGGGGACCGGGGTCGACCAGCAGCACCGCGGCCCCGGCCCGGGCCAGCGCGAGCGCGGTCGCCGCGCCCGCCGGCCCGGCTCCCGCGACCACGACGTCCACGGTGTCCACGGCGTCGTCACGCTCGGCGACGGGCTCCGGCCCGCGCCCGTCGGCGTCCGTCAATGGACCCCGCCCATGCCGTGGACGCGAAGCCGCAGCGGGCTGTCGGACTCGCTGACCGGCTGGGGGGTCGACAGGCTCACCCGGACCTCCGGAGGCTGGGCGTCGGGCAGCGGGCAGCCGGCCTCGACCCAGGCGTCGACGATCTCCGCGGGGGACGAGTCGACCGGCAGCTCCGCCGCGAGCCCCGCCTGGTCGACCGGGCCGAAGAGCTCCTGGAGGAACTCCGTCCGGCGTGCGGTACGGGCCGTGGCGCCGCCGGCCGCCTCCGGCACACCCCGGTTGGCCGGGTGCGCGACGGCGGCCAGCAGCACCTCCGTGGGCTGGAGCGACCACCACGCGGCCGGGCGTTCCACCAGATGACCGGGGTTGCCCGGCTGCGGGCCGACCATCGTGTTCCCGTTGGCGGAGAGGCCGTCCGGCCGGGTGCGCAGCACGTCGGTCAGCGCGACCATCGACTCCAGCGGGGAGAGCGTGCGCGGCACCGGCCGCTCCCGGGCGAGCGAGTCGATCCACTCCCGCCACAGCGCGGTCTCCGCCTCGGTGAACACCCGGTACATCGGCCCGTTCCAGGCGAACAGCTCGAAGAGCCGGCTGCGCGCGGCGTCCCCCGGGGTGACCCACTCCGAGCCGCCCAGCGCCCTCAGCAGGCCCTCCGGGTCGGCGAACCAGTCGTTGAGATAGCTGCCGCCGAGCCGCTTGCGCTCGTGGTTGCGCGCGGCCCAGGGCGCCTTGGCCTTGATCATCTCGATCAGCCGCCGCTCCACCTCGGGCGGTCGGTGCAACAGGGTGAACAGGTCCTCGCCCAGGTTCCCGGTCGTCTGGAAGGCGACGTACCCGTTCCAGATGCGCTGCCACTGCCGCTGCACGGCCTCGTCGCCCCCGCTGGCGTGCTGCTCGTCGAGGTGGAGGACGATGGCGTCGCGGGCGAGCGCGCCGTGCCCGTGCGCCGCGTTGTCGATGCCGATGTGCATGCGGAAGAAGCGCGAGTCGATCCCGTGATGGTCCAGCAGCTCCGCCGTGGGGACCACGTCGAGCACCTCCCACTCCAGCCACAGCGTCATGCCCAGCAGCTCGGGGAAGAACTCCTCGGGGTGCAGGGAGATCGCCAGCGCGAAGGCGGGCACCGTGAACGCCGAGTCGAGCAGCTCCGGCCGCCGCGCGAAGGCGTGGCTGTCGACCGGTGGCAGGAAGACCCCCAACTGGTGGAGCAGCCCCTGGTACAGCGCCGAGTGGTTCAGCGCGGGGTTGCCGTCGCCGACCTCCTCCTTCCAGATGGTGAAGAGCAGGGCGTGGATGTCGTCGATCGGCCTGGCCTCGGTGATGTGGCGCAGCCAGACGCCGTCGAGCAGGTTGAACGGCGCCATCTGGCGCAGCCGTTCGACGATCGACGCCCGGGTGGGCGAGAACCTCTCCCGCCGCGGATCGTAGGCGTCCGCCTTCTGGGCCAGCCTGGTGTAGATGAGGTCCAGGCGCTCCTCCAGGTTCTCGCGCGTGTAGCGGAAGGGCCGCTGGGTCAGCGGGGTCCGCGGGCTGTGCTGGACGGCGACCGCGTCGGCGAGGACCTTGCGCACATACTCCCGCGAGGCCGCGACCTGCTCGGGGAAGCGGTCGGGGTGCTGCAGGGTGTAGAACCACTCGCGGTCGCTGAGCCCGACGTGCGCGGCGCGCTCGGTCTCGACCAGCACCCGACCGCCGTCCGGCGCCCGGCGGGGAACGACGAAGCCCAACCGGCTCCACTGCCGGACCATGTCGTTGTCGCCGGCGTGCTCGCGGACCCGCCGCCACTCCTCCGCCATCCGCTGCTCGTACGCCGTGTCGCTCTCGCCGGCGCCCCGGGGAAGCCTCGGCTTGTGGACCACCTGCTCGCCGACCCCGCGCGCCCACGGCTGCCGGTAGGAGAGCGGCGCGGTCGCGCCCGGCAGGGAGTCGCCGGCGCCCTGGAGCAGCGCCAGGAAGTGGGACTCGGGATAGACGTCGTCGGGCCGCTGCGCCGGCCACCAGTGGGTGTGACACTCGTAGAAGTCGGCCTGCCAGGGGACCGCCATGTACTTGGTCAGGTCGCCCGCCGCGAAGCCCGGACCCAGGTGGAACGGGCCGTCGAAGCTCTCCGGGCGCTGGACGACGTACGTGGTCTCGATGCCGGGGTAGAAGGGCCCGCCGGAACAGGCCTCCAGGGCGGCCCGCAGCAAGGCCCGCGGCTCCTCGGCCGGCGCCGGCTCCGGCGGTGTGGGGGCCGTGCCCGGCCAGTCCGCGGCGAACTCGCCCTCGGCCCAGCGGCGCATCCGCTCGTACGGGCCGGGCGGCAGCGCCATCCAGCGTCGCGGCCTGCCGTCCACCGGGTCCCCGTCGTCGCCGGCGAGCTGCGGCATGAACTCGGAGGTGGCCTCGGCCACGCTCTGGCCCGGACCGCGCAGCCGCCGGAACACGGCCCGGCGCAGCTCCCGGTGCGCCGGGTCGGCCGAGGCGAGGCGGGCCAGCAGCCGCGGCGCGGTGAAGTCGCCGGCCTCACCGGTGCCGTGGCCGCGCAGGGCCGCGGCGTTGACCCACTGGTGGTCGGAGAGGCGGCTCAGGATCGGGTGGATGTGGCGGGTGAAGGAGACCTCGTCCCCCGGGCCGTACGGCTCCAGCCCCTGGGCCTCGGCGATCACGTCGTAGAGGGTGACGAGGTTGGTGGTGTGCGGCGAGAAGTCCGGCGGGCCGACGACCACCCAGGCGGACCGCGCGTCGAGCCGCCGCGGCCCGTCCGCGCCGCGCAGCGTGACCGTCGCGGTGACCGGGCCGTCCGAGACGTCGTCGTACCAGTAGTCGTTGTTGGCGTAGTGCGTGATCGCCCGTTCCGGCTCGCTCGCGCCCGAGCGGCCGAAGCCGCCCAGCACCAGCAGTCGCCCGCGGTCGTCGGTGCGCAGCTCGCCCAGCGGCACCGGGATGCCCAGGAAGGTGCCGGTGTCGAACCGGGCCCCGGAGCCGTCCTGGCCGGGACCGGTGACGGTGCGCGGGCCCGGCTTGATCACCAGCTCGGCGCGCGCCCGCGGGTCGTCGACCGCGATGTGCTGGTTGCGCCGCAGGCGTGGCTCGTCCGACGGCGGCTCCTGGTAGCGACCCAGGAACCGGAACCACTCGGCCTTGGCGTTGACGAGCTCGACCGTCCAGGAGATCTCGGCGGTCTCGGCCGTCAGCTCACCGAGGACGTTTCCGTCCGCGTCGTAGCCGTAGACCCGGAACCGGGCCGCCTGGCGCTTCACCCGCCCGACGGCGTCCTTGAAGCCGCCGTCCGGCTGTGCCGGCACCCCCGGCCGTTCGGGGCCGACGAAGAAGGCGGTGGGGCTGTCGCCCACGCGCGCGATGCCGATGGTCGGGTGGATCTCGCAGCGCACCACGTCGTCAGGGTTCACGACGACCAGGCTGCGGCACGGAACGGCCGGATACACGGACCGTCACCTGCGCGGAGCAGCGGCGCGCGGCAGCCGGCCCGCCCCCGCCCCCTCGGCGTCCGCCGACGGACCCCGTCCCCGCCCCTCGGCGTCCGACGAGGGACCTCCGTCCCCAACGCCGGCGGCCGGCTGAACCGAGGGTTCAGCCGGCCGAACGGCGGCGGAGGTTGCGTCCGGGGGACCTCCGCCGCCGGGACACCCCGTCCACGGAGCGTTGTCGAGGGGGTGCCGTCCTGGGAGGGGTGGGTCAGCGCTTGACCTTGCGGGTCGCGCGCAGCCACTCCTTGTTCATCGCGGTGATGGAGACCAGCGGGATGCCCTTGGGGCACGCCGTGGCGCACTCGCCGGTCAGGGTGCAGCCGCCGAAGCCCTCGGCGTCCATCTGGGCGACCATGTCCAGCACCCGGGTCTCCCGCTCGGGAGCGCCCTGGGGCAGCACATTGAGGTGGTTGACCTTCGCCGAGGTGAAGAGCATCGCCGCGCCGTTGGGGCAGGCCGCCACGCAGGCGCCGCAGCCGATGCACTCGGCGTGCTCGAAGGCGAAGTCCGCGTCCGGCTTGGGCACCGGGGTGGCGTGTGCCTCCGGGGCGGAGCCGGTCGGGGCGCTGATGTAGCCGCCGGACTGGATGATGCGGTCGAACGCGGTGCGGTCCACCACCAGGTCCTTGATCACCGGGAACGCGGCGGCGCGCCACGGCTCGATGTCGATGGTGTCGCCGTCCTGGAAGGACCGCATGTGGAGCTGGCAGGTGGTGGTGCGCTCGGGGCCGTGGGCGTCACCGTTGATGACCAGGCTGCACGCGCCGCAGATGCCCTCGCGGCAGTCGTGGTCGAAGGCCACCGGCTCCTCGCCCTTGAGGGTGAGCTCCTCGTTGAGGATGTCGAGCATCTCCAGGAACGACATGTCCGGGGAGACGTCGTCGAGCTCGTAGGTGGCCATGGCGCCGGGGGTGTCGGCGTTCTTCTGGCGCCAGACGCGCAGGGTGAGCTTCATGCGTAGCTCCGCTGAGTGGGGTGGACGTACTCGAAGATCAGCTGCTCCTTGTGGAGCACGGGGGCCGCACCGGTCTCGGTGAACTCCCAGGCAGCGGCGTAGGAGAACTCCTCGTCCTTACGGGCCGCCTCGCCGTCGGGGGTCTGCGACTCCTCGCGGAAGTGGCCGCCGCAGGACTCCTCGCGGTGCAGGGCGTCCAGGCACATGAGCTCGGCCAGCTCCAGATAGTCGACGATCCGGTTGGCCTTCTCCAGCGACTGGTTGAACTCCTCGCCGGTGCCCGGGACCTTGATCCGACGCCAGAACTCCTCACGGATCTGCGGGATGCGGTCCAGGGCCTTGCGGAGCCCCTCGTCGGTGCGGGCCATGCCGCAGAACTCCCACACCAGCTCGCCGATCTCCCGGTGGAAGGAGTCGGGGGTGCGGTCGCCGTCGACGGCCAGCAGCCGGGTCAGCCGGTCCTCGGTCTCGCGCAGTGCCTCCACGGCCGCCGGGTGCGAGGCGTCGACCGCGTCCTTGTGCGGGTTGCGGGCCAGGTAGTCGTTGATGGTCGACGGCAGTACGAAGTAGCCGTCGGCCAGGCCCTGCATCAGCGCGGAGGCACCGAGTCGGTTGGCGCCGTGGTCGGAGAAGTTGGCCTCGCCGATCGCGAACAGCCCCGGCACGGTGGTCTGGAGGTCGTAGTCGACCCACAGCCCGCCCATCGTGTAGTGGATGGCGGGGTAGATGCGCATCGGGACCTCGTACGGGTTCTCCGCCGTGATCCGCGCGTACATGTCGAAGAGGTTGCCGTACTTCTCCTCGACCTTCTTGCGGCCCATGCGCTTGATGGCGTCGGCGAAGTCGAGGTAGACGCCCTGCCCGCCGGGGCCGACGCCGCGACCCTCGTCGCAGACGTTCTTCGCGGCCCGCGAGGCGATGTCGCGCGGCACCAGGTTGCCGAAGGAGGGGTAGATCCGCTCCAGGTAGTAGTCGCGCTCGTCCTCGGGGATCTCGGCCGGCGGGCGGTTGTCGCCCTTGGCCTTGGGCACCCAGATGCGGCCGTCGTTGCGGAGCGACTCGCTCATCAGGGTGAGCTTCGACTGGTGGTCGCCGGAGCGCGGGATGCAGGTCGGGTGGATCTGGGTGAAGCACGGGTTGGCGAAGTAGGCGCCGCGCCGGTGCGCCCGCCAGATGGCGGTCGCGTTGGAGTTCATGGCGTTCGTCGACAGGTAGAAGACGTTGCCGTAGCCGCCGCTGGCCAGCACCACCGCGTCCGCGAAGTGCGTGGAGATCTCGCCGGTCACCAGGTCGCGGGCGACGATGCCGCGGGCGCGGCCGTCGACGACGATCAGGTCCAGCATCTCGGTGCGGGCGTGCAGCTCCACGTTGCCCGCCGCGATCTGGCGGGAGAGCGCCTGGTAGGCGCCGAGCAGCAGCTGCTGGCCCGTCTGGCCGCGGGCGTAGAAGGTGCGGGAGACCTGCACACCACCGAAGGAGCGGGTGTCCAGCAGACCGCCGTACTCGCGGGCGAACGGCACACCCTGGGCCACGCACTGGTCGATGATCTCCACCGAGATCTGCGCCAGGCGGTGCACGTTGGACTCGCGGGCGCGGAAGTCGCCGCCCTTGACCGTGTCGTAGAACAGCCGGTGGATCGAGTCGCCGTCGTTGCGGTAGTTCTTGGCGGCGTTGATGCCGCCCTGGGCGGCGATCGAGTGGGCGCGGCGCGGCGAGTCCTGGTAGCAGAACTGGACCACGTGGTAGCCCTGTTCGGCCAGGGTGGCGCCGGCGGCGCCACCGGCCAGGCCGGTGCCCACGACGATGATGGTGTGCTTACGGCGGTTGGCGGGGTTGACCAGCTTGGCGTTGAAGCGGTGGGTGTCCCAGCGCTCGCTGACCGGGCCGGAGGGGGCCCGCTCGTCCTTGATCGGCTCGCCGACGGGGTAGTCGGTGTACTCACGGGATGTGCTCATGGTCACTCCACCACTCCGGTCATGACACCCACGGGCACGGAGATGAACCCGACGGTGAGAACGAGCGCCAGGCCGTTGGCGATGGCCTTCAGCGCGCGGTCACGGGTCTTGCTGCCCGCGCCGAGGGTCTGGGCGGCGCTCCAGAAGCCGTGCCGGACGTGCATGCCCATGGCCAGCATGGCCGTGATGTAGATGACGTTGCCGTACCAGGTGGAGAAGGTGTCCACCACGTTCTGGTAGGGCTTGCCCTCCTCGAACCCGTCGGGGTGCACGGTGCCGGTGGTGAGGTCCAGGACGTGCCAGACGATGAACAGACCCAGGATCACGCCGCCCCAGCGCATGGTCCGGGTGGCGTAGCTCATCCGCGCCTTCTTGTGGACGTACTTCTCCGGGCGCGCCTTGATGTCGCGCCTGCTGAGCTGGTACGCGGACACAGCGTGCAGGATCACCGAGGTCAGCAGGATGACCCGGGCTCCCCAGAGGCCCCACTTGTGGTGCAGGACCGGCGCTCCCATGACGCGCAGCCAGTGCCCGTAGGCGTTGAACTCCTCCGCGCCGAAGAAGATCTTCGCGTTCGCGACCATATGGACGACCAGGTACCCGATCATGATCAGGCCGGTCACACCCATCACGATCTTCTTGCCGACGGTCGAGTCCCAGAAGGTACGCGCCATGGACGGCCGTCGGTCCGTCCGCGTTGCCAATGCCATGAACACGACGGTAGGCCCAGGCGGGTCGAAAGATCCAAGATATTAAACCGATGCTCTCGATAGCCTGGCCCTATCGACGTCGGTGGGGCGTCGCGTGCCCTCCGCCCCGGCGCCCCACGCCCCTCCGGGCGCCGGCCGGCGCGGGCCGCGGCTCGTACGGCGCGCGGCCCGCCCGCGGCTCAGATCCAGCCGCGCTCGACCGCCCGCACCCCCGCCTCGAAGCGGCTCTGGGCGCCCAGCCGCTCCATCAGCTGGGCCACCACCCGGCGGACCGTACGGTCCGACATGCCCAGCTGGCGGGCGACCGCGCTGTCCGTCAGCCCCTGCATGAGCATCCGGAGCATCTGCCGCTCGGCCTCGCTGGGCGCGTCCTTCCGCTGGTCCGGTGGGATCTCCGCGCGCTGCCAGAGCAACTGTGCCAGGGCGCCGAACGCGGGTCGCACATGGGGGTCGGTTACGAGCACATAGGTGGAGTCGGGCTGCAGTCCGGTGGTGAGGATCGCCCCGCCCTCGGTGAGCACCATCGCGCCCGGCGGCAGCCGGGAGCTGTAGCGCACCTGGACGCCGTGGTCCTGCTGCCAGGCCACGTGCTCGGCGATGTCCGGAACGCCGCGGGTGCCGTGCGGCAGCACCGTGCGCACCCCGCCCTCGCGGTCCCACAGCCGGCTGCCGGCCCCGCGCAACACATCCAGCAGCGGATCCTCGGACGAGGTGTAGTTCCAGTAGCAGAACACCTCGCCGGTCCCCTCCGCCAGGAACCGCCGGGTCGCCTCGGCGAGTTCGACGGCGCCCGGCAGCGGTCTGGAGTCGACGGTGATCGAAACCATGTCAGTCCCCCTCTGAGTGGAAACGAACCCGGCGTCACCGCCTCCGAGGAGGTCCGCCGACGGCCGGTACGGCATGAAAACCGGTCACCCGCCCCGCGGAACGGCGCGTTGACCGGTTCACGCCATGGTGGGGCCAGAAGCGGACACCGCGGCCGACCGGGCCGGTTCCTCGTCTCCCTCGTCCCCCGGCAGCGCGCCCACCAGATGCAGCAGCGCGCTCAGCCCCCGCCCCTCCCCGGAGCGCAACTCCAGCCGACCGCCGGCCGACTCGATGAGCTTGACCGCGATCGACAGCCCGATGCCGGTGCTGGGGAACGGGCCGCGGCTCCAGCCGCGTTCCAGCGCCGCCTCCCGCTCGGAGTCGGGCAGCCCCGGACCCTCGTCCCGGACCCGGATCCGCAGCCGGGGGCCGGCCACCGTGATGGCGATCTCCACCACGCCGCCCTCGGGCGAGTACTTCAGGGCGTTGTCCAGCAGGACGTTCAGCGCCTGCTCCACCGCGCCGGGCCGGGTCAGCCCCCAGGCGTGCCGCGGCATCTCCAGCGTCATCCGGATGGCGCGCTGTTCGGCGACCGAGGCCCAGCCGCGGACGCACTCCTCCACCAGCCCGCACACCTCCACCACCTGGGTGGAGCGGTCGGCCGGGTGGGAGCGGGCGTGTTCCAGCATCTCGGTGAGCGTGCGGTCCAGCCGGTCCACGTCGGCGAGCAGCCGCTCGTGCCGCTCGGCCGCCGCGTCGGGCAGATGGGGGCGCAGGTTCTCGAGCCGCAGCCGCAGCGCCACCATCGGGTTGCGCAGCTGATGGGCGACGTCGGCCAGGAAGCTGCGCCGGTCCTCCATCATCGACTGGATGACCGCGGCCAGTCGGTTGACCTCGGCGGCCAACCCCTTGAGGGCGTCCCCCTCGCAGTGCTCCGCGGTCCGGGCGTGGAACTCGCCGTCGGCCAGGGCCCGTACGGTGTCGCCGATCCGATCCAGGTCGCGCAGCGTACGCCGGCGCAGGACCAGCGTCGGCAGGGCGCAGAGGGCGACGCCGAAGGGGAGCAGCAGCCCCAGGGTGATCCACACCGTCAGGATGCGGCTGCGCAGCTCCGTCGCCGACTGCCGGAGCAGCAGCACTCCCGAGCCGGCGCCGTCCACGCTCAGGGGAGCCTCGACGGAGAGGCGGCCGCCGACCGGCGGTAGCGGCCGCTCGGCCAACTGGCCCTCCGGCACGCCGCCCTGCCAGGTGGAGGGGGTGAAGGCGCGGGCGTGGCCGTCGGCGTCGACCGCCGAGCCGCGCACCGTGCCGTCGGGCCAGCGCACCGAGACCTCCAGCCGCTGCGCCGCCGCGAACTCGACGAGCAGCCGGTCCACGCCGGCCGCGTCGCCGTTGGTCATGGCGTGCGAGAGCGGCGTGGCCATGGCGTCGGCGCTGCCGCGGAGCCGGTCGGTGGCGGCCCGGTTGGCGTGCTCGGCGTAGAGATAGCCGAGGGGGACCAGCAGGGCCGTCAGCACCGTGCCGATCAGGAGGCACTGGACGATGGAGTGGATCTGCCGCATCGACCCGGGCCTCAGGGCGCGGGCTGCGGCTGGAAGCTGAAACCCACCCCGCGCGTCGTCTTGATCCACTTCGTGGAGCCGAGCTTGCGGCGCAGCGCGGCCACATGGGTGTCCAGGGTGCGGGAGCTCCCCGCCCACTGCTGATCCCACACGGCGTCCAGCAACTGCTCGCGCAGGAAGACCCGGCCCGGCGTGCCGGCCAACAGCACCAGCAGCTCGAACTCCTTGCGGGTGAGGATGATGGGCCGGCCGTCCAGCGACACGGTGCGCTGAGCCGGGTCGATGGTGAGCCGGCCCCGGGTGAGGACCGGGTTCACCGGCTCGGCCGGGGCCGGCGGCGTCCCGGTACGGCGCATCACCGCGGCCATCCGTGCGAGTAACTCCTGGAGTCGGTACGGCTTGACGATGTAGTCGTCGGCCCCCAGCCGCAGCCCCAGGACCTTGTCCATCTCGTCGGAGCGCGCGGTGACGGCGATGATCGGCACCGCGCACATGGCGCGCAGCCCGCGGCACACCTCGAGTCCGTCCATGTCGGGCAGGTTGAGGTCGAGCAGCACGATGTCGCCGCACTCGTGTCTGCGGAGGGCCGCGGCGCCGGTGGAGACATGGTCCACGGTCCATCCGTACTGCTGGAGTCCCTCGGTCAGTGCGTCGGCGACTTCGACGTCGTCCTCCACAAGCAGGACCCTCATATGGCTGTCATCCCCCGGCGATCAGCGCATGCGTGTGTCGTCGCGGACGTCCCCGTACGTCCGGTTTTCGAAGAAACGTTGCTCCCACTGTCGTGTCGGTGATCTTACATACGCTTAACGCAACTCTGTAGGTACGGGAGCCGTGATTTTGCAGAGCCTGCCTAGGCTCAGTCGTGATCCGGGGCGGATGAACGACGGAGTGGCCCGCCCCGGCTTCGTCGCGATACGGGGGTATGCGAAACATGGCGAAGGGACCGCCTGGTCGTCCCATACACCGCACTTTGACCTTCTGGACGATGTGCGGGTTAGGACTCGGTGTCGTATTCGGGGTCGTCGCCCCGGAGGCGGGGGAGCGGATGCGCTTCCTGGCCGACGCCTTCATCTCACTGATGACCATGCTCATCGGTCCGGTCATCTTCACCACGGTGGCCGGCGGGCTGGCCTCCCTGGGCGGCCGGCGCCTGCTGAGCAGCCTGTCACTGAAGGCCGTCCTCTACTTCGAGGCGGCCACCACGCTGGCGCTCGTCATCGGACTGCTGGTCGGCAATCTGCTGGGCCGGCTGCCGATCCCCGCCACCGATCCGGGGCCGGACGTCGACAAGCTGGCCTCGCTGCAACGACAGGCGGAGAGCTTCGGCAACGGCTCACTCAGCCTGGACGCGGTGGTGCCGCACAGCTTCTCCTCCGCCGTGATCGGCGGAAACATGCTGCACACCCTGGTGGTGGCCGCGCTCACCGGGGTGGCCCTGGTGATGGCGGGGCGGCGCGGCGCGCCCGTGCTGGACCTGATCAACCGGGGCAGCCACATCCTGTTCTGCATGGTGCGGATCGTGGTCGCCGGGGCACCGGCGGCGGCCTTCGGTGGCGCCGCGTACACGGCCAGCCAGATCGGCGTCGTACCGCTGGGTGGACTGGCCTGCCTGATCAGCGCCTTCTACCTCACCTGCGCGGCGGTGATCTTCCTCGGGCTCGGGCTGCTGGCCAGAGCCAACGGCTTCTCGCTGCTGCGGCTGGTGCGCTATCTGCGACATGAGCTCCTGGTCGTCATCGGCACCTCCTCCTCGGGCCCGGTCTTCCCGCGCGTGCTGCGCAAGCTGGAGCTGGCCGGGGCGCCGCGCGGCACCAGCGCCCCGGTGCTGGCCGGCGGCTACTCGCTGCACCTGATCGGCACCTGCCTCTACCTCACCATGGCGGCCATGTTCGTCGCGGTGACCAGCGGAAGCGGGCTCTCCCTCGGAGACCAACTGCTCTTCCTGGCCATCGCGATGATCGTCTCCAAGAGTGCGGTGGGAGTGACCGGCTCCGGGCTGCTCACCCTCCTCGCGACCATCTCGGTGACGCAGTCGGTGCCCATGGCCGGCGTGGCCCTGCTGATCGGCATCGACCGGATCATGTCCGAGGCCCGGGCCGTCACCAACCTCATCGGCAACAGTGTGGCGACCCTCGTCATCACCAGGTGGGCCGGCCAACTCGACCTGGACCGGCTCAACCACACCCTCTCGGCGCAGCGCCCCGCGGAGCTGGACCGACCCGAGGACGATCCCTCGGTCGTGGAAATCCGCATCTCCGACGGCAAATAGGCTCCGCCGCCCGCCGGTTTCCCTCTCGGGACCTCTCTCAGAATTGCGCGTCTCGCTCCTTACCCCCACCTGCACGTCGCTCCACGTGAATTAGTGGAAAAGGAATCAAGGCATGACCGTGACCACGCTCGCAGTCCAGTCCATCGACCACCGGGAAAACGCGGAGGTGCGGCCGCCGCGACCCCACAACCCTTCTTTGCATTCCACGTTGTCCATCGCGCGGCGTGAAATCGTGATGGTGCGCTCGGAGTCCATGCCGCGCCAGGACGAACTCCGGCGCGAGGCAAGCACGTTGATGAGCCTGCTGCGGCGCTGGGTGCGGATCTCCGTCATCTGGGACGAGCGCCTGCTGTCCCACCCCGCGATCGTGGAGTACGTGCTGTGGCAGGCCCGCTCGGGAATCCAGGTGCGCACCGCCGCGGAGGTTCCGGTCACCATGGCACTGGTCGACGACGCCACCTCCGCGGTGGTCGCGGAACCCGGCCAGGGCGCGCCCCGGGGAGAGGGCTCGGTGAGCGTATCCCGCTGCCCGGACACCGTCAGCATGCTGCACTATCTCTTCCTCGGCCTGTGGGAGGGCTCGACGCCGCTGGCCGTGGAGAGCTGGTCCCCGGACGACGACCAGTCGCTGGACGTGCTGCGCATGCTCGCCCGCGGCCTCACCGACGAGCAGATCGCCCATCGACTCGACGTCTCCAAGCGCACCGTGAGCAGGACCGTCGCCAAGCTGATGCGGGAGCTCAACGCGCGCAGCAGGTTCGAGGCCGGGGCGCTGGCGACCCGCCTGGGCTGGTTCGGCACCGGTGACTGGCGCGGCTGACCCGGGCCGGGAGGTGCCATGACCCCGAGGCGCGTACGGCGCGGACCCACGGTCCGCGCCGTACGCGCCTCTGCGGATCCCGCCGCCGGATTGGGACAGGCGGCGTCGTCCAGCGGACAAGCTCCTTCAGCTGGCGGCGTCGCCCGGCAATCGTGTGCCTGTGCTCCGTTACCCCGCAGTACGGGCGAAAGGTGAGGCGTTGATGCAGGCCAAGCGATGGCACCGACTGACGGCTGGTCAGGTTCCGCGGTGGATCCGTGGTGCCCTCCCCGGGGGGTCGGCATGACCGGCCGTCCCGTAGTGCTGCTGCTCGGCGGCAGCCCGAGCCCACGCTCGCACACGGCGGCCGTCATCGGCGCCGCCGCCGGAGTGCTGACCGAGTTGGGCGCCGAGCCGCTGGTGTGGGATCTGGCCGCGCGCCCGCTGCCGATCGTCGACGCCTCCTGCCACGGCCGTCCGGAGCTGTACGCCGACCCCCTGGCGCGCCAGCTCTCGCCGATGGCCGCCCGGGCGGACGCCTTCGTGCTGGCGTCGCCGACGTACCACGGCTCCTACTCCGGAGCCCTGAAGAACGCCCTGGACCACCTGGACGGCCATGAGATGGCCGGCAAGCCCGTCGGGCTGCTCGCGCACGGGGAGAACCTGACCGCGGTCCAGGTCTGCGACGCGCTGCGGACGGTGGTGCGGGCCCTCAAGGGAGTGGCCGTACCGGAGCAACTCGTCACCGTGCCGGGTGACTTCGAGCGGATGGGGGACGGGCGACGGCTGCTCGCCGCCCCGGCGGCGCGGGGCCGACTCGACGTCCTGTGCCGCTCCCTGGTCGCGGTCACCCGGCAGCTCGCCGCCGGTGACGCCATCGGCATCGGAACCGCGTAGGAGTGACGGGATGAGCGCAACGGAGGCGCCGGGCGACCGCGCCAGACGGGACAGAACGCACTACCTCTACATCGCCGTCATCGTGGCGGTGGTACTGGGCATCGCGCTCGGCTTCGCCGCGCCCGACGCGGCGGTGGAGCTGAAGCCGGTCGGCACCGGCTTTGTGAACCTCATCAAGATGATGATCTCCCCGGTCATCTTTTGCACGATCGTGATCGGCGTCGGCTCGGTCCGCAAGGCGGCCAAGGTCGGCGCGGTCGGCGGCCTGGCGCTGCTGTACTTCCTGACGATGTCGACCGTCGCGCTCGCCATCGGACTGCTGGTCGGCAACGTGCTGGAGCCCGGCAGCGGACTGGAGCTGACCGAGTCGGCGCGGCACGCGGGAGAGGCCCAGGCGGAGAAGGGCGGCGAGTCCACCACGGACTTCCTGCTCGGCATCATCCCCACCACCCTGGTCTCCGCCTTCACCGCGGGCGAGGTGCTGCAGACCCTGCTGGTCGCGCTGCTCGTCGGCTTCGCGGTGCAGGCCATGGGGAAGGCGGGCCGGCCGGTGCTGACCGGCATCGGCCACATCCAGCGGCTGGTCTTCCGTGTGCTGTCCATGATCATGTGGGTGGCGCCGGTCGGCGCGTTCGGCGCGATCGCGGCGGTGGTCGGCGAGACCGGGGCGGACGCCCTGAAGTCGCTGGCCGTCATCATGGTCGGCTTCTACGTCACCTGCCTGCTGTTCGTCTTCGTGGTGCTCGGCACGGTGCTCCGCCTGGTCGCCGGGATCAACATCCTCGCGCTGCTGAAGTACCTGGCGCGGGAGTTCCTGCTGATCCTGTCCACCTCCTCCTCGGAGCCGGCGCTGCCGCGGCTGATCGCCAAGATGGAGCACCTGGGGGTGAGTCGGCCGGTGGCCGGCATCACCGTTCCGACGGGCTACTCGTTCAACCTCGACGGCACCGCGATCTACCTGACCATGGCCTCGCTCTTCATCGCCGAGGCGCTGGGCGACCCGCTCTCGCTGGGGCAGCAGGTCTCGCTGCTCGCCTTCATGATCATCGCCTCGAAGGGGGCCGCGGGCGTCACCGGCTCGGGCCTGGCCACCCTGGCCGGCGGTCTGCAGTCGCACCGCCCCGAGCTGGTCGACGGCGTGGGCCTGATCGTCGGTGTCGACCGCTTCATGAGCGAGGCGCGCGCCCTGACCAACTTCGCGGGCAACGCGGTCGCCACGGTGCTGATCGGCACCTGGACCAAGGAGATCGACCGGGAGCGGGCCGCCGAGGTGCTGGCCGGCCGGCTGCCGTTCGACGAGACCACGCTGGTGGACGACGGCCACGGGGCGCCGGCCGATGACGGCGACGACCGCGGGGCGCCGGCCCCGACGGCGGCTGTTCGATGACTGTTGGGAGTACCATGACCGGCCAAGACATTCCGAAGATAGCGGCGTTCCGGCAGAACCTCCGGGACTACCGGGTGCCCTACCTCCCCTTCGGCAGCACGCTGGGGCCCGCCGAGATCGAGGCGGTGACCCAGGTCATCAGCTCGGGCGAGACCCTCTCCGGCGGCGCGTGGCGCACCCGCTTCGAGGACGACTTCCGCGCCTCTGTGGGCGCCCGACACGCGATGAGCGTCACCAGCGGGACGGTGGCCCTGGAGTTCGCCATCCACCTCCTGGACCTGCGGCCCGGGGACGAGGTCGTCGTCACGCCGCAGACCTACCAGGCGACCATCCAGCCGCTGCTCCAGTACCCCGACGTCCGGGTCAGGTTCTGCGACGTCAAGGAAGACACCCTCAACCTCGACCCGGAGAGCCTGCGCAAGCTGCTCAACGACAAGACGCGCGCCATCATCCTGGTGCACTACGGCGGGCTCCCGGCGGAGATGGACGCCGTCATGGAGCTGGCCCGGGAGCGCGGCATCCTGGTGATCGAGGACTCCGCCCACGCCCTGGGCAGCAGCTACCACGGCCGCCGCCCCGGCTCCCTCGCCGACATCGGCTGCTTCAGCTTCCACTCGAGCAAGAACATCACCACGCTCGGCGAGGGCGGCATGCTCACCTTCGCCAACGACGACTGGGTCGACCGGATCGAGCGGCTGCGCGGCAACGAGGCGGACGCCGTCTTCGTGGCGCGCGACCACCGCTTCGGCACCTCGCGGGAGCCACTGCCCGGCGCGCTCTACCCGGGACACTCGTACACCCACGACTGCGTCGCCCTGCTCCGCCACGGCACCAACGCCACGCTCAGCGAGGCGGCCGCGGCGGTGGGAGTGGCCCAACTGCGCTCCCTGCCCGACTTCGTGGCCCGCCGGCGGATGATCGCCCAGCGGCTCAGGGAGGTGCTCGCCGACTACCCGGGCCTGGTCGCCGCGGTCACCGAGCCGGACGGGGTCGAGCAGTCCCAGCACCTCTTCACCTTCTTCGTGCGCGCCCCCGAACGGCTCAGCCGGGAGCGGCTGATCCACGAGCTGGCCGAGCGCGGGGTGCAGGTCCCGATCCGCTACTTCCCGCTCCACCTGACGCCCGAGTGGCGTTCGCGCGGACATCGCTACGGGGAGTGCCCCACCGCCGAACGGCTCTGGTTCGATGAGCAGATGAACCTGCCCTGCCACCCCGGTCTCAGCGACAAGCAGGTCGATCTGCTCTGCGAGCTGCTCGGTGACGCGCTGCGGGCGGCGCTGTGCTGAGGATCCTCGACGCACGAGCCGTCCGGGAGCTGCTGTCGGTCTCCGAACTCGCCGCGGAGATCGGCGCGGCCTTCACCGCGGGCGGCGACGGGGCCACCGAGTTCGCCCGCAGCTCGGTGCGGACCGACGCGGGCGAGCTGCTGCTGATGCCGGCGGTGCACTCCGACACCCTCTCGGTGAAGCTGATCAGCCTCTTCGACAACCCGCCGGAGCTGCGACTCCCCAGCGTCCAGGGGCTGGTGACGCTCTTCGACGCGGCGACCGGCCGCCCGGTGGCGGTGCTGGACGCCACCGCGGTCACCGAACTGCGCACCGCCGCGGTGACCGTCTGCGCCACCGACTTACTGGCCAGACCCGACGCCCGGGTGCTGACCGTCATCGGCGCCGGGGTGCAGGGCCGGGGGCATCTGGAGGGGCTGGCGGGGATCCGGCCCTGGGACTCCGTACGGCTGCACAGCCGCGATCCGCGCAGGGCCCGGAAGCTGGCCGGGTGGGCCCGGGAGCGGGGCCTCGCGGTCGAGGTGCTGGAGAGCGTCGACGCCGCCGTGCGGGACGCGGACGTGATCTGCACGGTGACCACCTCGCCGGAGCCGCTGTTCGAGGACTCCGCGGTGGCGCGGGAGGGCGTGCACCTCAGCGCCGTGGGCGCCTACGGCGCCACGCGCCGGGAACTGCCCTCGCGCCTGGTGGCGAGATCCAGCCTGTTCGTGGAGTCCGCCGCCGCGGTGCTGCGCGAGGCCGGGGACATCCTCATCCCCATCGCGGAGGGCGCCCTCCCGGCGGATCCCCCCATGTCCGCATTGGGGGAGGTGCTCGCGGGACGTCGTCCGGGGCGCAGGTCGCCCGGCGAGACAACCCTCTTCAAGTCCGTGGGCGTGCCAATCGAGGACGCGTTCACCTGTGATCTCCTCTATCGGCTCGCCCTGGCCCGGAACGCCGGGCAGTCGATTCCGTTCGAATAGCAGAATGCTGGAATCTCCGGGGTTCGTCCGGCCGCAAATCTAGAATGACCGGACGGCCGCCGGACCACCGACTGGCCGCAGGAGGACACCCCGCTGTCGTCTTGCTGACAAGAGATTGTCCCGCCTCACCGGCGCCCGGAAGTATGCGTCACCTCGCTACCGCCTCATCGACGCAAGCGCACTTCCGAGGTTGAGGGACACATACGCCATGCATTCGCCACGCTCCGCCGATCTGTTGTTCGCGCAACTCGATGCCGCCGGCCGTGCCGCCAAGCGCCCCTGGGCCGTGGACCACGAATCGGCCGCCGTCACCGTCAAGGACGGACAGGTGCATCCCTCGGATGTCGCCGCGGCCGCCCGACGATTCGCGCGGACGGCGGCGGAGCGTGGCGTTCGCGCGGGCGACCGGTGCGTCGTACGGCTGGAGAAGCCGCTGGACGTCCTGGTGGCCTTCGCCGGTCTCACCGCGCTCGGCGCGGTGCCCGTGCTGCTGAGCGCCCGGCTGGACGCGCCGACCGCCCACGCCGCGCTGGAGCCGGTCACCGGCCCGCTGCACCTGCTGATCGCCGAGGCTCGCGCGGCCGACTTCCCGGATTCCCTGACACCGGGAGCGACCCGGCTGATCTGGGAGGACGCCGTCTCGGCGGTGGCCGAAGGGTCGGTCGAGCCGCCCCCGCACGGCGTGGAACTCGCCCCGGACCAGCCCTACCTGGTCACCCACACCTCCGGCACCACCGGCGTGCCCAAACTGGTCGTGCACACCCGGAACAGCTTCTACCAGCAGTCCGCCATCCAGACCCGGATGCTGCGGCCGATGTTCCTCTCCGGGTATCTCGCCGCGGCCATCTCCCCGGTGCACGTCCGCACCCTCTCCGGAATTCTCAGCGCCCTGCGACTGCGCCACTCGCTGCTGCTGCTCGCCTCAGAGGAAAGCGACAGCGTCGGCGCCCAACTCGAGCGCTGGCGGCCGGAATACCTGGAGACGCACCCGAACAGCTACATCACCTGGGAGGGCCTGGCGGCCGAGGGGGCGATGTCCTCGGTGCGCATGTTCCTGGGCACGTTCGACGCGATGCACCCGCGCACGGTCGACGCCATGCTGAATGGTTCCCGACGTCGTCTCGCGATGTTCACCGAGGTATACGCGCAATCGGAACTCGGGCCCATAGCCTTTCGTATCCGCACCCGGAGGACCGGCCGTTCCCGAAACACCGTCGGCGCCGAACTGGCCGGCCACCGCGTCGGCCGGGCCATTCCCGGATACAGCCGCATCCGAGTCGTCGACGAGCAGGGGAACCGGCTTCCACGCGGCGCGAGCGGTCGAATCCAGGTCCGTTCCAAGGGCCGCTTCGCCGGATATCTGAATTTCCCCGAGCGCTTCACGGAGAACCTCTTCGACGGCGGTTGGTGGGACTCCGGCGACTGGGGCGCGCGGACCGCGACGGGGACCCTGCGGCTGCACGACCGGCAGGTCGAGCGGCTGTCCGGGGCGACCAGCGGCATCGCGCTGGAGGACGTACTGCTTGACCGCGTACCGGAGTTGGCGGAGGCGGTCATCATGGAGACGGACGGACGACTCGTGCCCGTCCTCGTCAGCCGGTCCACCGCTCCCGTCACCGAAGAGCTGTGGCTCGCGGCCACGCGCGATCTGCCGTCCCTCGCGCCACCCCGCTTCGTCGCCTGGCACGACATTCCGCGGACGGCCACCGGAAAGGTGCGGCGAGAAGTCCTCCGGCACCGGCTGAACGGCTGATCCGCGCTCCCTCGACCGTCCGCGCGGTCACCGAATCCGGTTCCCCCGGCCGCACCTCGCGGCCCCGTCACTTCTTGCCGACATCCGTTCACATCAACTGGGGTGGTCTGCCGAGCATGGCTGAAAACAGGGTAGTGCTGCGTGCCGAGAAGGTGCGGCGCGAGTTCGTCAGCGGGGATTCCGCCGTGGAGGTCCTCAAGGGCTGCAGCCTGGAGGTGTCCGCGGGGGAGTTCGTCGCCATCGTGGGCAGGAGCGGCAGCGGCAAGTCCACGCTGGCCAACGTGCTGTCGGGGTTGGACCGCCCCACCTCCGGCACGGTGACGCTGCTGGGCCGGGACCTGTCCCGGCTCGGTGAGGCCGAGGCCGCCGCGATGCGGGCCCGGGAGATCGGCTTCGTGCTCCAGAAGGACAACCTCATCCCGTCCTTCACCATCGAGGAGAACGTGGCGGCCCCCCTGGTCATGGGCGGCACCAAGCTCAGCGACGCGCTCAAGCAGGCCCGCGAGATGCTCTCCGAGGTGGGCCTGTCGCACCGCGCCAAGCAGTGGCCCGGTCAGGTCTCCGGCGGTGAGGCGCAGCGCGCCGCCGTCGCCCGGGCCTGTGTCGTGCAACCCGCCATCGTCTTCGCCGACGAGCCGACCGGCGCCCTCGACGAGGAGAACGGCCGCCAGGTGCAGGAGATCTTCCACAAGCTCGTCAGCACCACCGGCGCCGCCGGACTGATCATCACCCATGACCGGGACCTCGCCGCCGGCGCGGACACCGTCATCACCCTCGCCGACGGCCAGGTGGTCGCCACCGAGAGGACGGCGTGATGGCGCTCGATCCACACCGCCTCGTCGCCCGCTCCCTCAGCCGGAGCTGGCGGCAGCGCCCCGCCCGGATGGCCGCCGCCATCGCGGCCGGCATCGGCGGCGTCCTGCTGACCACCGCCATGCTGCTGATCTCGGCATCGGTGCTGGACGCCATCAAGGGCGCCTCCATCAGCGGCGTCCGCGACGAGGTCGTCGCCGTCGAGGCGCGCGCCCCCGGCGGCATGACGCGGGACGTGGTCGACCGCACCGAGCGGGAGACCGGGGTCAAGGGCTCCCGCGCCCTGGTGATCAGCACCCGCGCGGCCACCGGCGAGAGCGACTCGACCGACCCGGTCATCGTCTTCGGCGTCGACGACGCCCTCGGCGGCCTCACCGACGAGCGGCTCGCCGAGCAGATCGGCCGCACCGAGCTCGCCGCCGACCAGGTCTTCCTCTCCGCGGACTGGGCCGAGGACCACGACCTGGGCGAGGGCGACACCGTCCGTGTCACCTCCCCCCAGGGCGTCCAGCGATGGAAGGTGGCCGGGCTGCTCGACGGGCAGGTCGCCAACCGCGGGGCGATGGTCATCGCACCGCTGCCCACCGTCGCCACCGCCTTCGACCGCGGCACCCACAGCGATGTGCTGCTGCTCGACCCGGGACAGCGGGACCGCGCGGAGGTGGTGGCCGCCGCCGAGCGGGCCGTCGACGGCGCGGCCGACGTCAAGCGCCCCGACGAGCTGCTCTCCGGCTACAGCAAGACGTTCCGCACCTCGCTCACCATCCTGGGCATGTTCGCGGCCATCGCCGTGCTCACCGCCGCCGTGGTGCTCTTCCTCACCTGGCGCCTCGCGCTGGACGACGCCCGCAACACCCTCGCCCGGCTGCGACTGCTGGGCGTGCGCACCCGACACCTCATGGCCGGCTCGGCCATGGTGATGGTGCCGCTGCTGCTCGGCACCTATGTCATCGGCGCGGCGCTCGGCGTCTGGGTGGGCTCCCTGCTCGGCTCGTTCACCCGCCAGATCACCGATCTGACCCAGCAGGCCGTCACCCCGGGGCTGCCCTGGCAGTGGCCGGCGGCCGGGGCGTTCGTCGCCGCGGTGGTGATGTTCGCCGCCGCCTGGCTCTCCGGCGTCCGCCGGTTCACCAGGATCACCCCGATCGAGGCGGTCACCGGTCGCGACCAGGTGTCCATGACGCCGGGCGGAGTGCGGCGACCGCTGATCGCGGGCCTGGTCTCGCTCGCCGTCGGCGTGGCCCTGGTGGCGCTGGGCCGCGAGATGGTCACCTCGACCAGCCTGGTCTTCCTCTTCCTCGGCGCGGCCCTGCTCAGCGTGGTGCTGCCGGTGCTGGCCGGCGCTCTGCTGCGCGGCGGCGAGCCGGGCCCGGTGCGCCTGGCCGTCGGCCGCCAACTCCAGCTCGGCTGGAAGCGCAACGCCGCGCTCTCCATCACCTTCACCGTCGCCGTGGTGACCTCGGTGGCCATGGCCGGCACCGCCAGCAGCATCAAGGACGAGGTCGCCGGCTCGGTGCAGCGCTGGACCCAGGGCGAGCTGTACGTCCAGGCGGCCGAGGTCGGACAGAACCTCCAGAACGAGAAGTTCCCGCTCGCCCTGGAGCAGGAGCTGCGGAAGGTCGACGGCGTCGAGGCGGTGACCTCCTTCACCTACGCCAGCATCGGCCTCGACGGCCGCAAGGTGCAGGTCTGGAACTGGGGCGAGTCCGACATCGACCGGACCACCGACCTCGAGGTGGTCGAGGGCGAGAAGGACTTCGTCACGAAGCTCGACACCGACGAGATCGTCATCTCCACCAACTACGCCCGCACCCAGGACCTCGGCGTCGGCGACACCATGGAGCTGCCGCTGCCCACCGGACACCGCGAGGTGAAGGTGGCCGCGGTGCTGGAGGACTCCGCCTCCGACGGCGGCATGATCGTCGCCGGTACCCGGCTCTACCGCGAACTCACCGCCGCCCAGGGCGTCTACGAGTACTACGTCGGAGTCAAGGACGGGGCGGACCAGGCGCAGGTCAAGGCCGCCCTGGAGAAGAAGCTCGCCGACCGCTACCCGCGGGCGGAGGTGCTCACCCGCACCGAGATGCGCGACGCCTTCGCGGGCATCACCGCCCGACTGGTCAGCTCCTTCGAGGCGTTCGCCTGGGTGATGTTCATCCTCGCCGTCCTCGTCGGCGGCGCCACCCTCGCCTCCGGCCTGGCGGAGCGGCAGCGGGCGCTGGCCCTGCTGCGACTCGCCGGCGCCACCCGCAAGACCGTCACCCGGCAACTGGTCGGCGAATCGCTGATCGTCGCGGGCTGCGCCTGGATCGTGGCGCTGCCCGTCGGCTGCCTCGCCATCCCGGGCATGCTCGACGCCCAGGCGGGCCAGAGCGGCCTGCTGCCGGGGATCACCGTGCCGCTGCTGCTCAGCGTGGCCAGCCTGCCCCTCGTGGTGGTCTGCATGCTGCTCGCCCTGGCGGTGGCGGGCCCCCGCCGGGCCAACCCGCCGCTGCGCGCGCTGCTGGCCCAGGAGTAGCCCGGACGCCGCGGTGGCGACGACACACACCCCACACCATCGGCCGTATCCCGGCCCCTTCACCGAAACGGGGAGAACAACTGTGATCAGTGGGAAGGAGCGCCGGCTGCGGCGCGTCATGGGGGCGGACGCCCGCACCCTTCTGGTGGCCGTCGACCACGCCCTGACGACGGGCGGCGCGGGCGGGCTGTCCCGGATGAGCACCGTGCTCGGCGCGGTGGTCGCCGGCGGCGCCGACGGCATCGTCGTCCACCGCGGCTCCGCCGCCACCTCCATGCCGGTCCAGCGGGACACCGCGATGATCGTGCACCTGTCCGGCAACACCCGGCTCAGCCCGGGCGGCGAGCTGAAGACCCGGGTCTGCGACCCGGAGACCGCGCTGACGCTCGGCGCCGACCTGGTCTCCGTGCACGTCACCTTCGGCGGCGGCCACCAGGAGGACCGGGCGGCCCTCGCCGACCTCGGCAAGGTCGCCGCCTCCTGCGACCGGCTCGGGCTGCCGCTGCTGGTCATGACCTATGTGGCGGGCGCCGGCGAGAGCCCGGCCGAGCGCGGCGCGGCGGTCATCCACGCCGGGCGGGCCGTCGCCGAACTCGGCGCCGACATCGTCAAGGTGGCCCACCCCGGTGCCGAGCACCTCGACGAGCTGGTCGCCTCCATCGAGGTGCCGGTGGTGCTCGCCGGTGGCGAGGCCGCGGGCGGCTGGGAGGAGTACGTGACCGCCGCCAAGGACGCCATCGGCCACGGCGTGGCCGGGCTGTGCGTCGGCCGCCGGGTCTTCGGCAGCCCCGACCCGGCCGCCGCCGTCGCCGAGCTGCGCGCGGTGGTCCACGGCGCGGCCGGTGTGGGCACGCGTTCCGCTGGGGCCGGGGGCCACCCCCAGCGGTAGCTGGGGGCGGGTGGGCACACCGGCCGCCCACGGCGGGTGACCGCACCACCGTCCCCGGCCACCGACGTCACCGCACCACTTCGAGAAACGCCGCTTCGCGGCACACCCGCTTCGCGGCAACCGCTTCGAGACAGAGGAACACCCGTGGCACAGACCGAACTCTGGGTGGACGTCAGCACCCTGACCCCCGCCGAGACCCCCGACGCGCTGGCCTACCTGCGCTCCTCCGCCGCCACCGTGCTGGTGCTGCGCTACGACCAGTACGAGGAGTGGCAGCCGCTGGACCGGCTGCGCACCGCCTGCCTGGTGGGCGCCGAGGAGGCGGAGCTCGCCGAGCTGATCTCCGCCGACGAGCGCGTCGACGCCGTCATCGCCCGCTCGCCCGCGGACGTCGAGACCGCCCGCCGGACCGCCGGCTCCCGCCCCGTCGGCGTGCGCTGCGAGATCGTCGACGGCGACACCATGAACGAGGCCGCCGACCTGTCCGGCACCGTCGACACGGTCGTCGCCGCCTTCAGCGACGAGACCAACATCCCGCTCGAACTGCTGCTGGCCCGCGCCCAGGGCACCCGCACCGGCGTCGTCAAGCAGCTGCTGAACACCGCCGAGGCCGCCACGGTGGCCGGCGTCCTGGAGAGCGGCCCGGCCGGCCTGATGGTCTCCGCCGAGCGCCTCGCCGACGTGGACCTGGTCACCTCGGTGGTCGCCGCCCGGAGCCGGATCCGCAAGGACCTGGTGGAGCTGGAGGTCACCCGGGCCGAGTCGGTCGGCATGGGCTACCGCGGCTGCGTCGACACCACCACCCTCTTCGGCGAGGACGAGGGCATGATCGTCGGCTCCACCTCCTCCGGCGGCATCCTGGTCTGCGCCGAGGTGCACTACCTGCCCTACATGAACCTGCGTCCGTTCCGCGTCAACGCCGGCGCGGTGCACTCCTACGTCTTCGGCGCCGAGGAGACCGCGTACATCACCGACCTGAGCGCGGGGGAGCACTCTCACGCGGTCGCCGCCGACGGCACCTTCCGCGAGGTGGGGATCGGCCGGGTCAAGACCGAGCTGCGCCCGCTGCGGCTGATCGAGGCCCGCCACGGCGACGTCACGGTCAACGTGATCCTCCAGGACGACTGGCACGTGCGGGTCATGGGCGGCGACGGCAAGCCGAAGAACCTCACCGACGTCACCCCCGGCAGCACCCTGCTGGGCCTGGTCACCGAGCCGGGCCGGCACGTCGGCATCAAGGTGTCCGAGCACATCGATGAATCCTGACGCCACCCTCGCCGACACGGGCCGCGGCACCGGCCGCGGCGGCCGGGTGGACCGCTCCGCCCCGGGCGTCGCCCGCGCCTTCGTACGGCTGTCGAAGGTCACCGTCTACCAGCACTTCTTCCCCTGGGCGCTGGCCGTGGCGCTGTTGGACGGCGCGGCCCTGGACCGCTCCGGCGCGGTGCTCGCCCTGGCCCTGTTCCTGGTCGCCTCGGCCGCCATCGTGGCCTGCACCTCGGCGGTGGACGACATCGTCGGCTACCGCAACGGCAGCGACGCGGCCAACTACCGGGAGGGCGACCTGGGTCGGGACATCCGGCGCAAGCCGCTGCTCAGCGGGGCGATCACCGAACGCGAGGCGCGGCTCTTCGCCGCCGCCACCGGGGCGCTGACGCTCCTCGCCGGGCTCGGCGGCTTCGCCGCCCTGGGCTGGGACGTGCCGGCCGAGTCGATCCTCGTCTTCCTGGCCGTCGCCGCCTGCGCGGTGCAGTACTCCGGCGGCTTCCGGTTCAGCTTCCGCACCGGCGGCTCGGAGACCATGCTGGGCCTCTCCACCGCCGGCGGGCTGATCTTCCCGTATGTGGCGCTGGCCCGCGGCTGGTCGCCGGCGGCCGTGCTGGAAGCGCTGATCATGGGCCTGTGGCTGGTCATGGTCATCTCGTACTCCAACGTCAACGACAAGGAAGGCGACGCCGCCGTCGGCCGAAAGACGCTGGCGGTGGTCAGCGGGCCGAAGGTCTTCAAGACCGCGATGGTGCTGTTCTTCGTCGCCGACGTCGGACTGCTGGCCGGCTGGGCGCTGCTGCCCTCGGTCCCGTGGTGGGGCGTGCTGACCCTGCTGCCCGCGGTCGCCCTGCACGCCGCCCAACTGCGGTACGGGGTGGCCCAGGAGAACTGGCTCAAGGCCCGGCTGTGCGGGTTCGTCGCCTACGACCTCGGGTTCCTCGGGCTGCTCGTCCCGACGCTGTTCATCGCCTGACCCGCCGCGACCGACCGTCCGCCGCCCTTTCTCCGGCCGCCCACCGTCCCACCGTCCGCCCCGTCCCACCGTCCGCCACACCTCGCCCACACGCGAAACCTTGAACAACATCCCTTCACAGGGGGTAGGGGGAGCCATGGCCGTCGTCCACGACGCCACGTCAGAACCATCCACCGACTCGTTGACCGACGCCGTCCGGGAGGCCCTCTCCGGCCTCGACGACGCCCCGGGACTGCGCCGCTTCCCGCGCGCCGTCCTGGAGCGGCTGGGCGCGCTCGGCGTACTGCGCCGCCGCTGGGCGGGCCCGCACCCCGGCGACGTCGTCTTCGGCGTCGAGCTCGCCGAGCAGGTCGCCCTGAGCGCGCCGACCGGCATCGCGGTGGGGGTGAGTCTGCACACCGAGTCGGTGCTGTCCATCCTGCACCGCTTCGGCGGCGACTCCGACTACGTCGCCGACCTGCGCGAGCGCGCCCTCGACGGCACCGCCATCGGGGCGCTGGCCGCCAGCGAGCCCACCGGCGGCAGCGACCTGTCGGCGGTGCGCACCCTGGCCACCCCGGTGGCCGGCGGCTGGCGCATCAACGGCAGCAAGAAGTACGTCTCGCTGGGCGCCGTCGGCGACTTCGTCATCGTGCTGTGCCGGTTGGCCGACCAGAACGGCCGCCCCACCCAGCGGCTGGCCACCGTGGTGGTGCCGCTGGACCAGGCCCATGTGGTGCGCGAGCACGACAAGCTCGGCACCCACGCCCTGGACACGGTGGCCGTGGAGTTCCACGACGTGCTGGTCCCGGCCGAGGCGCTGCTGGGTCGGCCCGGGCTCGGGCTGGTCAACGTCAGCTACGGGCTGTCCTTCGAGCGGCTGGCGGTGGGCGCCCAGGTGCTCGGCGCGGTCGGTCACGCGCTGGGGCTGGCGGTGGAGCACAGCGAGCGCCGCGAGCAGTTCGGCGCCCCGCTCCGCTCCCACCAGCACCTCGAGTTCCGGCTCGCCGACGTCCTGGTGGAGCTGGAGGTGCTGCGCGGGGCGGTGCACCACACCGCCGGGCAGCTGATGACGAAGCCGCTGGACCGCGCCCTGGTGGCGCGCGTCGCCGCCGTCAAGGTGCACGCCGCCCGGCTGGCGGAGCGGCTGGTCAGCGAGTGCCTCCAGGTGTTCGGCGGGGCCGGCTACCTGACCCGCGAGACGCCGCTCGGCCAGATGTGGCAGGACGTGCGGCTGGCCCGGATCGGCGGCGGCACCGACGAGATGATGCTCGCCCTGGTCGCCGGCGAACTCCGCGGCGCGGCAGAGGCGTACGGCTCCGCCGTGCGGATCACGACATGAGCGGGGCGAGCGAGATGACGCACGCGTGGCCGGCCGACTCCTGGCTGCCGCGACCGACCCCGCCGCCCGCCACCCGCGGCCTGCGTCTCCTGGTCGCCGGGCTCACCGGACAGGTCGGCCAGGGGCTGCTGGAGGCGTGTGCCGCCCTCGGCGAGGACGCGCCCGAGATCGTCGCGCTGGTGCGACGCCGCCCACGGGCCGCGCACCTCATGGGCCCGGCCGTGGTCCGACAGCTCGTCGGGGAGGTCACCGCGCCCGGCTGGGGACTGACCGAGACCGACCTGGAGCGGCTCGGCGAGATCGACGCCGTGCTCAACCTGGCCGGCGCCACCGACTGGACCGCCAGCCACGCCCTGCTGGACAAGGTGAACGTCCTCGGCGCGGTCAACGGGCTGGAGGTGGCCCAGGGGCTGAGCGCGCGGCTCGGCCGCACGGTCCCCTATCTGTCGGCGAGTTCGGTCTTCGTCGCCGGGCTCAGCGACGGCAGCGTGGTGGAGGACCTGCTCTCCCCGGACACCGACCGCACCCCGTACGAGCTCAGCAAGTGGACCTCCGAGCGAGCGCTGATCGCCCGCGCCCGACGCACCGGACACCCCGTGCTGGTGGCCCGCGTCGGCGGGGTGGTCGGCAACTCGGCGACCGGGCGCACCACCCGGCGCAGCTCGCTGTACCAGCTGGTGTCCCGGCGCGAGGAGGACTCCGCGCTGCGGGTGCTGCCCGCGCAGCGCGGCGCCCGTGTGGACACCCTGCCGCGCGACGTGATCGGCGAGTCGCTGCTGCGGCTGGTCGGGCACGGCCGCGGCGACGGCTTCGCCGGCTGGCGTTCCGGCGTGATCGCGCAGGTCGCGGCCGGTGAACGCGCCCCCACCCTGGCCGCGCTGCTGGCCCAGCTGGAGGGCATGGACGCCGGCTCCCGCTACCACGTGCCGCGGCTGGTGCCCGCCTCGCGCGGCGTCCTCCAGACCGTGACCCGGGTCGGCACCCGCTATGTGCGCTGGAGCCGACAGGCCGGCAACCGGCTGCACGGGCTCCGCTACGTCACCGTCAACCGAGTCTTCGAACGCGGTCGGTTCGCCGCCCTGACCGGCGGCTGGCTGCCGGCGGTGCCGCTGGAGACCACCCTGCGCATCACCTTCGACCTGGCCGAACAGCGCCCCGCGGCGCCGGTGGCCGACCTGCCGCTCGGGAGGTTCCAGTGAGGGTTCTCGTCATCGGATCCACCGGATACCTCGGCTACTGGGTGACCCGCTCGCTCAGCGAGGCCGGGCACCAGGTGGTGGAGCTCAGCCGGCGCGGCCACGCCCGGCACGGCACCGGAATCGTCGGCGACGTCACCGCCACCCACCTCGGGCTGGGCCCCGAGGCGCTGGAGGAACTCTCCGACGTGACCGCCGTGGTGTCCTGCTTCGGCTCGGTCGACTGGGACCTGGACCCCTCCGCCCTGGTCAACCTCCATGTGACCGGCACCCGGAACGTGCTGAACACGGCGGCGGAGCTGCCGAACGTCCAGCGCGTGGTGCACACCTCGTCCCTGCTGGCGCTCGGCCGCGCCGAGGGCCTGGTCGGCAACCGCGAACTCGCCGTCGGCCAGACCTTCCGCAACTGGTACGAGTACGCCAAGTACCGCGGCGAGGCGGTGGCCCGGCGCGAGCGGCGGGTCCCGGTGAGCGTCGTCCGCTTCGGGCCGCTGCTCGGCCCGGCCCCCGCCGAGCTGGTGCCGCGCACCGGAGGACCGCTCCAGGCGCTGCCCAACCTGCTCCAGGGCATGCCGCTGTTCCTGGAACACGGCGGCCGCTACCCGGTCCACGTCGGCGACGTGGCCGCCGCCGGACAGGTGGTGGCCGAGCTGGCGCTGGCCGCCGAAGCCCCCGACGTCTGCACCTACTTCGACCCGGCCCGCCCCACCCTGGCGCGCGTGCTGCACGAGCTGTGCCAGCCGTGGAACGTCGTGCCGCGGCTGGTGGAGGGCGGCACCCGGGGCCGCTGGCTGCAACGCCAGGCGGTGCGCCGGCTGGGGCTCGCGGCCAGCACCCTGGAGTACGCCTCGCCGCTGCCCACCCTCGACCCCCAGGTGCTCGACGCCCTGCCCCGGCCGGTGCCGGCCGAACGACCCGGATACATCTCGGCGACAGCGGACATCCTGCGCGACGCGCGGCGGGTGCTGCTGCCCGTGGACGCGGAAGTGAGCCTTCGATGACGACACCCGCCCTCGCGCCCGACGGCACCGAGCGGGACACCGGTTGGCAGCCGCCCTTCAGCCGGGTGGACACCCATGTCCACCCCCGGCTGCGGGTCTACTCCGCGGGCAACTTCGGCGAGGTCGCCCCCGAGCGGCTCTCCCCGATGTCCTGGTCGCTGGTCGGCCGTCCCATGGAGCTGGGCACCCGGCGGTTCATCGGCCGGGTCCTCGGCCACCCCCGCTGGACCACCGGCTCGACCTACGTCTTCACCGGATACCTGGGCCTGCGCCCGTACCACAACCTCACGGCGTACTGCCATGTCGCCGAGGAGGTCGTGCTCACCGAGCCGCAGGACGTCACCGAGGCGTACTTCGAAGGCGTCCAGCCGCCGCCCCCCTCCGACGTGGAGCGGGTCATGGGCTGGCGCAAGGTCATGGTGGGCCCGCGGATGCTCACCGAGCTGCTGCGGCTGCGCACCCGCAACGCCAGGCTGGAGCAGCAGGTCTTCGCCTTCGAGCAGGACGTGCGGGACGCGGCCGCCGCCGGCGGACTCGACTGGCGGCTGGGGGAGTTCACGGCCCGCGGCAAGCGGTTGCTGGAGATCGCCTGGGAGGTGCACATCACCTGCACCTCCGGCGCCGTCGCCGCCGAGGTCGTGCGCCGCAAGGTCACCGACAGACTGGTGCCCCACGCCGACTCGGTGGCCGGCTGGCTGCGCGAGCCCGCCGAGCTGCCCTGGACCCGGCTCTTCGGCCTCGGCCCCATGGCGGACGGCCCCGCCGGCTTCCTGGACAAGGTCTTCTACGAGGTCGCCGACCAGCACCTGCCCTGGGCCGAGTACGCGGTGCGCCCGCTCGCCAAGCCCATGGAGGGCAACGGCGGCCCGGCCGAGGTCAGTCCGCGCGAGGCGCTCATCGGCATGCGGGGGGCGCTGCGCGGCCGGGCCGTCGACGCCTCCGTGCTCTTCCTCGGCGACATGATGTCGGTGCGCGAGCAGAGCAAGTCCCTGGCGATGCGGCTGCTGCACGTGCACCGCACCCTCGCCCGGGAGCTGGCCCGCGCCCGCGGCGTGGCCGACGCCGACTGGCCGTACCTGTCCATGGACGAGCTCAGCGGCCCGGCCGTGCCCGACCCCGTCGAGATCGACCGGCGCCGGGAGTCCTGCGCCGAGGCGCTCGGCCTGGTCATGCCGGACTATCTGGACCTGCGCCCGGGGGCCTCCCCGGACGCGGTGCCCCGGCGCCGCCCCACCGGCGTCTCGCCCGGGGTGTTCGAGGGCACGGCCATCGGCGTGGAGGACATGCCGACCGAGGACGGTGTGGTCCTGGTCTGCGAGAGCGCCGACGCCAACATCATGCCCATCCTGCCCTTCGTCGGCGCGGTGGTGACCGCGCGCGGCAGTCAGTACTCGCACGTCGCGATCCTGTGCCGGGAGATGGGGGTGCCGGCCGTGGTGTCGCACCCGCTGGCCTCCGACATCGCACCGGGCCGCCGCGTGCACGTGAACGGTGATACGGGAGAAGTGAGGATCCTTGACTGAGAACACCGCCATCGACACGGCCGCCGGCACCGCGGCCCCGCACTCCATCGAGGCCATCGTGGCCACGCTCGAGGAGGCCATCGCCGTCGACCGCCCCCGCCGCGACCTGCGGCTGACCGACTCCATCAGCCAGGACATCCGGCTGGACTCGCTCGCCCTGCTGGAGGTCCTCACCCGCGTCGAGGAGGAGTTCGGCATCGAGCTGATCGACACCCCGGAGACCTACACCGCGGGCACCGTCGGCGACCTCGCCGCCGTCATCCAGAGCAAGGTCGCCGCCACCGGCGCCGATACCGGGCAGGCGGTGTAGGAGACCGGATGCGCGACCTGACGAGCTGGCTCGACAATCCGGCCACCGACGCCGGGATCACCACTTACGACGGCAAGCAGTGGACCCGCCACACCTACGCGGACTTCGCGGACCAGGTCTTCGGCGCCGCCGCCGCCCTGCGGCGGCAGGGGGTCGGCCGGGGGGACCGGGTCGCGCTGGTCCTGCCCTCCGGGCCGGAGTTCACCCGGTACTTCTTCGCCGCCATGGCGGTCGGCGCCACCCCGACGCCGATCGCCCCCCGCGGCTACCAGGGCCCCGTCGACTACGGCACCTTCGTCGCCGGGCTGCTGGACACCCTGCGCCCCGGCTGCGTCGTCGCCGAGGGGCCCGTGCTGGACCTGCTGGCCGGGCTGCCGGAAGCGGCGCCGCGCGTCATCGACGCGCGGCGGCCGCTGCCACCCGCCGATGACCGCACCCGCGTCGTGCTGGACAAGGACGACCTGGCACTCATCCAGTTCACCTCCGGCTCCTCCAGCGCCCCGCGCGGCGTGACGCTCACCAGTGAGGCAGCGCTCGCGCAGGTGGCGCTGCTGGAGGACAAGTACCGCATCGAACCGGAGTCCTCCTTCGGCTCCTGGCTGCCGCTCCACCACGACATGGGGCTCATCGGGCTGTTCCTGACCCCCGTGGTGCTCGGCTGCGAGGTGTCGCTGATGCGGCCCGAGCACTTCGTCCGCCGCCCCCTGGAGTGGCTGAAGATCTTCGGTGAGCGCGGCGGCACCATCTCCGCGATCCCCAACTTCGCCCTGGAGCGGGTGGTGCGCCGGGTGCGCCCGGAGGACCTGGAGGGCATGGACTTCGGCCGCTGGCGGGCGCTGATCATCGGCTCCGACCGGGTCAGCATGTCCGTGCTCGACGCCTTCCACGGGCTGCTCGCCCCGCACGGGCTGACCCGGGAGGCCCTCTCGCCCTCGTACGGCATGGCCGAGGCGACCCTCGCGGTCTCCGGCGTCGGCCACGGCCGGGAGCCGGAGGCGCTGCTGCTGGGGTCCACCGAGTTCAGCCAGGGCGCCCCGGTGCGGATCGCCGGACGGCGCCGGCTCGCCGGGGCCGAACCCGGCGACCGGACGCTGCACAGCGTGGTGTCCTGCGGCACCGAGCTGGTCGGCGTCGACATCACGGTGACCGGCGAGGACGGCCACGCGCTGCCCGACGGGCACGTCGGCGAACTGCTGGTCCGCTCGCCCGCGCTCTCCCGCGGCTACTTCGGCGCGCCGCCGGAGGACGACCGGTTCACCACCGGCGGCTACCGCACCGGTGACCTCGGCTTCCGCCACGAGGAGCAGATCTACGTCCTGGGCCGGGTCGGCGACTCCGTCAAGGTCAACGGGCGGTACGTCACCGCCGAGGACGTGGAGCTGGCGCTGGTGCGGGTGCTGGAGCTCCAGCACGACAAGCTCGCCGTCGTCCTCCACTCCGTCTCCGGCACCCCCGCGGCGCTCGTCACCGTCCAGCGCGGGGCGGAGACCCTCGACGTGACCCGGCTCGGGGACGTCCTGGAGTCCTTCGGGCTCTCCGCCGACCGCACCGCCGTGCTGCACGTGGGCGCGCTCGCCGTGCCCCGCACCACCAGCGGCAAGCCGCAGCGCGGCAAACTCTGGCGGTCGCTGGTCGGCGGCGAGCTCACCGGCACCCCGGTGCACCTGGGCGAGGACTTCCCCTACGCCTTCACCACCGACCCCGACAGCGGCCGCTCACGGGTCGTGCCGCAGCACAGGGACGAGGGCGAGGGCACGGACGGGGCCGCCCGCCCGGACGGAGCCGCCCAACCGGACGGGGCCGCCCGCCTGGACGGGGCCGTGCCTCGCTCGGCGGAGGAGTCGCGCGCCCTTCTCGGTGGCAAGGGTCACCACCTGACCCTGATGCGCCGACTCGGCCTCCCCGTACCGCCGTTCGCGGTGCTGGACTCGGCCGAACTCGCCGCGCGCCCGGTGGACGCGGAGCGGATCCGCGAGCTGCTCGGCCCGCTGGCCGAGGCGGCGGCGGACACCATGGCCCCGCGCGAGTCCGCGGTGGGGCTCGCGGTGCGCTCCAGCCCCCCGCGGAGCATGCCCGGGATGATGGACACCCTGCTCGGCATCGGGCTGTCCCCCTCGGACGTCGAGCCGCTGGCCCGCCGGCTGGGCGACCGCGCCGCCGCCTGGGAGGTGCTGCTGACCCAGGCCCGCCATCTGTGCCGCCACGTCGGCGGCGCCGACCCGGCGCGGCTGGCCGCCGCCGAGGGCGACCCGACCGGCGGCCTGACCGGCGACCCGACCGGCGGCCCGGCGGAGCGGTACGACCGGCTGCGCCGGCTCTACGCCGAACTCACCGGCGCCGACTACCCCGTGGACCCGGTCGACCAGGTGCGGGTCGCCGTCGAGGCGGTGCGCGCCTCCTGGAACTCGGAGCGCGCCCGACAGTACCGGCAGGCGCACGGCATCCCGGAGCGGCCCGGCCCCGCGGTGGTGGTGCAGGCGCTGGCGTACGGCATGGCCGGCGGCGCCTCCGGCAGCGGGGTGGTGTTCAGCCACAACCCGATCAACGGGGACGAGGGGCTGTTCGGCGAGTACCTCACCGGCTCCACCGGGGAGGACCTGGTCTCCGGCACCCGCACCCCGCAGGCGGTCGCCGCGCTGGAGGCGCAGGACCCCCGGGCGCACCGGCTGCTGACCGAGCTGGTCGCCCGGCTCCACCACGAGCTGGGCGCCATGGCCGATGTCGAGTTCGTGGTCGAACGCGGCAGGCTGTGGCTGGTCCAGGTGCGCCCCGCGGCCGCCGCGCCCCACGTCCTCAACCGGGTCGCGCAGCGCATGTGGCGGGACGGCCGGCTCACCGCGCGGCAGGCCCTGGCCCGGCTGGACGCGGACGCGCTGTTCGCCTCGCCGCCCGCGCGGGTCGCCGGCGAGCCGCCGGGGCTGCTGGCGGTCGGCCTGCCCGCCTGCGCCGGCGTCGCCCACGGCCCGCTGGTCACCGGCGTCGAGGAGGTCTTCCGGCACCCGCCGGGCACGGCGGTGCTGCTCCGCCCGACCACCGAGCCCGCGGACTTCCCCGCCATGACCCAGGCCGCCGCGGTCCTCACCCTGGAGGGCGGAGGCACCTCGCACGCGGCCGTCGTCGCCCGCGAGTTGGACCTCCCCACCGTCGTCGGCGCCCAGCTCCTGGATCCCGACCTCGCGGCCCGGCTGCGCGCCGCGGAGACCGAGGGGGAGCCGCTTCCCGAAGTCACGGTCTGCGGCACCACCGGCCGCGTCTGGCTGGGCCGGGTGCCACCCGCTCCCGGCGACCCCGACCTGGGCCGGGCGGCGGAGCTCCCGGGCGCCGTGGAGACGGGGACGGTGGTCTGCCGTACGGCGGGGCCGGAGGCCGCGGCCGAGGCCGGCCGCGCCGTGGTTCTGGTGGACCGGGCCACCGGCCGGCCGCTGGCCGTCGCGGCGGACCCGGACCCGACGGCCGCCGCATCGGCCCCGGAACGGGCGCTGGTGTGCGCCGCGGAGGACGAGCTGCCCGCGGACGGCGGCGATCGGCTCGTCGCGACGGGCGACCCGGCCGTGGCCGAGACCTGGGCGGCGCGGGGCGGTCGGGTCGCGTATCTGCACCCCGCCCCCGACCCCGCCCGTCCCTGGCGGACCCGACTGCCGGACTGCCGTCTCGCGTTCGTGGCGCTGCCCGCCGCCGACCAACGGGAGCACGCCCGCTGGTCCCTGGCGATCGCCGCGGCCCGGCGAGACGCCCGGTGACCGCACCACCGGCCGGGCGCGCGACCGACCGGCCCCGCGCGCCCGGCCACCCGACCGCGCGGGCCTGGGAACGGCCCGAAGGGGAGGGGGCGGCACCCGCCCAGACGCCACCGGGTGCCGCCGCGGGGAGTACCGGGACGGGAACCCCCGAGGAGTCGGCGCCCGCCGGGCCCGGGGCGCCGCCGCCGGGCATCGGCTTCACGTCGACTGCCAGGGCTCCCGGGGGTGCTGCCGCGCTCCGCTCGGGGGAGCGGTCGGCGGCCGAGTCGGGGGTGTCGGACCCGTCGGATGTCGATCCGGACCTCGATACGGGCGCGGATGCGCGGCGGGGCGCCGGTCTGATGTCGGAGCCTTGGGACGTCGATCGGGGCGGCGGTGTCTCGTCGGGTGCCGGAGCGGTCCTCCGCGTCACCGGGTCGGAGCCCGGCACGCGCCCCGGCGCCGCGCCGGACGCAGGGGCGGGGGCCCGCCCCGGGAACGGGGGAGTGGCGACGGGCGACCGGGCTCGGGATCCGGTCGGGGGAACGGAGGTCGCCCCGGCCCTCGGCCTGGGAGCGGCTCCGGGAGTCCCCGTGGTCGACCTGGGAGTCGCCCCGGCTCTCGACCCGGGCGTCGACCCGGGTCCCGGCACCGCGCTGCGGGACCTGCGGCGGCAGTTCGAGGCGGTGCGCGCGCTGCTGGCCGAGGTCGGCGAGCGGGAGTTGGAGCTGCCCACCCCGGCCGCGGGGTGGACGGTGCGGGACCAGATCGGACACCTGGCGGACACCGAGGAGGTCGCGGCCGACACCGTCACCGGGGGGCCGCGGAGCTTCGCCGAGGCGCTGCGCCCGTATCCGGACGCGGCGGCGTTCACAGCGGCCGGGGCCGCGCGGGCGGCCGGCCGCGGGCGGGACGAGCTGGTGGCCTGGCTGTGCCGGGCGCAGGAGGCGACGTTGGCCGCGCTGGCGGGGGCCGGGCCGCGGGCACGGGTGCCCTGGGGGCTCGGCCTCTCGGTCGGCGCCTTCACCCAGGCGCGGCTGATGGAGAGTTGGGCGCACGGCTGGGACCTGGGCCGGGCGCTCGGCACACCGGACCGGCTCACGGCGGAGGCGTGGCATGTGGCCTCCCTCGGCCATGACACGCTCCGGTTCGCCCTGCTGCGGGCGCGGGTGCGGACCCCGCCGGGACACACGCTCCGGCTCGACCTGGACGCGGGCCCGCTCGGGCGATGGACGTTCGGGCCGGCGGAGGCCACGGACGTGGTCTCCGGACCCGCCGAGGCGTGGGTGAAGACGGTGACGCGCCGCGCGGCCGCGGAGGCCCGGGAGCGGCTGCGGGCGGACGGCCCGCTGGCCCGGCTCGCCGTCGCCCACGCCCAGGCGTACCTGTGACGCGTGCGCCCGCACGCATCCGCTATCCGCTGGCCCCGGGCGTATCCGGGGCACGGAGACGACACGAAAGGCAGAACGGACGGATGAGCATCCACGAGGTCGACGGGGGCATCCTGCACGCGCTGCGGGTGGCCGGCTGGCTGGGCGCCGAGCGCTTCCCCGCCTGGGGAGTGGCGGAGCCCGAGGACGCGCTGACCCGGCTGGTCGAGGCGGGCCGGGTGCGGCTGGTGCGCAGCCCGCGCGGCGAGATGTACGGGCTGACACCCGAGGGCACGGAGGCGGCGACGTCCGCGGTGGCCGCATGGCTGGCCGGCCTCGACCCGGCCGGGAGTGCCGCGCTCGGGGCGGCGCTCGCCGGGTTCGAGGCCCACGACGGGGCGTTGAAGCACCTGGTGACGAGGTACCAGGCCGGTGCTCGGGACACCGTCGGGCAGGATCTGCGCGACTTCCACGAGCAGGCGCGCGGCGCGCTGGACGCGGTCGTGTCGGCCGCTCCGCTGTGGGCGAGCTACCCGGAGCGGTTGGAGAACGCGCTGCTCCAGGTGGAGAAGGGCGAACTGGACCACGTGGCCTCGCCGTTGCTGGAGAGCTACCACACGGTCTGGCACCTGGCCCACCGGGACATGCGGCTCGTGTGCGAAGCCCGCCGGCCCTGACCGGAGCGGCGGAGACCTCGACATGAGCAGAAGACCCAGGGTGATATGCCTGGTGGGGGCCGGGCCGCGGGGGCTGTCGGTCCTGGAGCGGCTGTGTGCCCAGGAACGGACCGCGGGCGCGGCGGCGGTCCCGTTGACCGTCCACGTCGTGGACCCGTACCCGCCGGGCGCCGGCGCCGTCTGGCGCACCGACCAGTCCCGCCGGCTGCTGATGAACACCGTTTCCTCGCAGATCACGGTCTTCACCGACCACACCTCGCGGATCGACGGGCCGATCGAACCCGGCCCCAGTCTCCACGCGTGGGCCTCCGCCGGGCCCGAGGAGGAGGGGCCGGCCCGCGCCGAGGCGCGCGGGCTGGGCCCCGACGACTACCCCACCCGCGCGCTCTACGGCGCCTATCTGCGGGCCGTGTTCCGGCGCGTGGTGCGGGGCGCCCCCGCCCATGTCACCGTCGAGACGCACCGCTCGCGCGCCGTCGAGCTGACGGAGGACCGGCCCGGCGGCGCGCAGTCCGTGCGGCTCGCCGACGGGCGCCGGCTCACCGGTCTGGACGCCGTCGTGCTGGCGCAGGGCCATGTGCCGGTCCACCCGCGGCCCGAGGAGCGGCGCACCGCGGGCCTCGCCCGCGACCTGGGCCTCACCTACCTCGCCCCCGGCAACCCGGCCGACGCCGACCTGAAGGCCATCGGTCCCGGCGAGCCGGTGCTCCTCCGCGGCCTGGGGCTGAACTTCTTCGACTACCAGGCGCTGCTGACCGAGGGCCGGGGCGGTGCCTTCGCCCGCGTGGGGGAGCGGCTGGTCTACCACCCGTCGGGCCGCGAGCCGCGGCTGTACGCGAGCTCCCGGCGGGGCATCCCGTACCACGCCCGCGGCCGCAACGAGAAGGGCGTCGCCGAGCGGCACCTGCCGCGGCTGCTGACGCCCGAGCTGATCGCCCGGCTGCGCGAGCGGACCGAGAAGGGCGAGCCGGTGCGCTTCGGCGCCGAGCTGTGGCCGCTGATCGCCGTCGAGGTGGAGGCCGTCTACTACGGCACCCTCCTCCAGGCCCGCGGTCGGGGCGCCGAACGGGCGGAGTTCACCCGACGGTTCCTGGACGCGGCCGACGCCGCCGAGCGGGCCGCGGTGCTGGACGCGTACGGCATCGCGGCCGCCGACCGCTGGGACTGGGGTCGGCTCTCCCGCCCCACGGACGGCCGCCGGTTCGCCGACCGCGACGACTTCCGGCGCTGGCTGCTGGAGCACCTGGCGCGGGACGTGGCCGCGGCCCGGGCGGGCAACGTCGGCGGCCCACTGAAGGCCGCCCTGGACGTGCTGCGCGACCTCCGCAACGAGGTGCGGCAGCTGGTGGACCACGGCGGGCTGGAGGGCGGTTCGTACCGCGACGAGTTGGCCGGCTGGTACACCCCGCTCAACGCCTATCTCTCCATCGGCCCGCCGGCGTCGCGCATCGAGGAGATGATCGCGCTGATCGAGGCGGGGGTACTGGAGCTGACCGGCCCCGGAACCGAGATCCGGGTCGACACCGCGCGGCCGGCGTTCGTGGCCACGTCCGAGAGGGTGCCCGGCCCACCGGTGCGCTGCTCCGCGTTGATCGAGGCCCGGCTGCACGAACCGGACCTGCGCCGCACCGCGGATCCGCTGCTGCTGCGGCTGGTGCGCGCCGGAGCCGCGGTGCCGTACCGCATCGGGTCGACGGACGGGGGGAGTTGGGAGACCGGTGGGCTCGCGGTCACCGAGCGGCCCTACCGGCTGGTGGAGGCGGACGGCCGCGCCCATCCGCGCCGGTTCGCCTACGGCGTCCCCACCGAGTATGTCCACTGGGTGACCGCCGCCGGTATCCGTCCCGGCGTGGACTCCGTCACCCTGGGCGATTCGGACGCGATCGCGCGGGCGATCCGACAACTTCCCTCTCCTGAGGGGGAGTCGGAGACGCCCGTCACCGATTCCCTGGGAGTGAACGCATGAACAGCAGAGCCGACAGGACCGACGCCCCGGTGGACGCCGGGCTGCTCTCCCCGGTACGCGCGGGGACCCCGGTCGAGCGGGTGGTGGACGACGAGGCGTGGCTGGCGGCCATGCTCGACGCCGAGGCCGCGCTCGCCCGGGCGCAGGCGCGCCTGGGCACCGTGCCGCCGAAGGCCGCCGAGACCATCACGGAGGTGGCCCGGGCGGGCGGGCTGGACGTACGGGCGCTGGCCGTCGCGGCCCGCGAGTCGGCCAACCCCGTGGTGGCGTTGGTGCGGATGTTCACCGAGGCGGTGGCGGCCGCCGACCCGACGGCCGCCGAGTACGTCCACCGCGGCTCCACCAGCCAGGACGTCTTCGACACCGCCGCGATGCTGGTCGCGCGCCGGGCGGTGCGGCTGATCCGCGAGGACCTGCGCCGCACCGCGCACGCGCTGGCCCGGCTGGCCGCGGAACACCGCGACACCGTGATGGCCGGGCGCACCCTCGCCCTGCACGCGGTGCCCGTCACCTTCGGACTCAAGGCGGCCGGCTGGCGCCAGCTGGTGCGGGACGCCGACGACCGGCTGGCGCGGGTGGAGCGGGACGGGCTGCCGGTCTCGCTCGGCGGCGCCGCCGGCACGCTGGCCGGATACCTGGAGTACGCGCGCCTGGACTCCGCCGCCCTCCCGGAAGGCTCCGAGGGCGCTGAGGGCTGTGGGGGTTTCGACCCCGCCGGATACGCCGTACGGCTGGCCGACGCGTTCGCCGACGAGACGGGGCTCGCCCGCCCCCGGCTGCCCTGGCACGCGCTGCGCACGCCGATCGCCGACCTGGCGGCCGCGCTGGGGTTCACCGCCGGGGCCCTGGGGAAGATCGCGGCCGATGTGCAGACCCTGGCCAGGACCGAGATCGGGGAGGTCGCCGAGCCCGCCGTGGCCGGCCGCGGCGCCTCCTCGGCCATGCCGCACAAACGCAACCCGGTGCTGGCCACGCTGGTCCGCAGCGCCGCGCTCCAAGTCCCCGCGCTGGCCGGCGGACTGACCCAGCTGCTGGTCTCGGAGGACGAGCGGTCCGCCGGCGGCTGGCACGCGGAGTGGCTGCTGCTCCGTGAGTGCCTGCGCCTGGTCGGCGGCGCCGGTTCGACCATGGCGGAGCTGGCCGAGGGGATCGAGGTGCGGCCCGAGCGGATGCACGACAACCTCCGCCTCACCGGCGGCCAGGTCGTCTCCGAACGCGTCAGCGCCGTGCTCGCCCCGAAGCTGGGCAGGACGGCCGCCAAACGCCTCCTCGACGAGGCGTCCACGACCGCGCGGCGCACCGGGCGACCGCTCGCCGAGGCCCTCGGACGACTCTCCGAGATCGCGGGCGTCCTCACCGCCGAGGAACTCGCCGAGCTGTGCGCCCCCGAGCGCTATATCGGCGCCGCCGCCACCCTGGTCGACCGCGCCCTCTCCCAGCCGGACGCCCACCCCGCCGACCAGGCACCGGCCCACCCGGCCGCACGGTAACCACCGGCGCCGCGCGCCACACTCGACACCGGCGACGCGAGGTGCGCGGGGCGCCGACCAGGCGCGCCGACGCCCGGCACCAAGGCCAGGTGCCAGGGCCCGGCACCGACGCCCGGCGCCAACGACGCGCCCTGCTCGGCGCCGGCCACGCGCGCTGTGGCCGGCGTCGACCACCCGAGCTGTGTTCGGTGCCGGCCGCGCGCGCCGCCGCCTGGCACCAAGGCCCGACACCAATGACGTGCGCCATGCTCGGCGTCGACCGCCCGAGCTGTGTTCGGCGCCGGCCGCGCGCGCCAACGACGCGCGCCATGCCCTGGCGCCAACGCCCGGCACCAACGCCCGGCCCAACGACGTGCGCCGTGGCCGGCGTCGACCACCCGAGTTGTGCCCGGTGCCGACCACGCGCGCCGACGCCCGGCGCCTACGACGCGCGCCATGCCCGGCGCCGACGCCCGGCACCCACGACGCGCGCCCTGCCCGGCGCCAGCCGGGTAAGCGCTCCGGGGGACGTGCCGCGACATGCGTCGATCGCCTGCGGGCCCGTGGTGGCCGGTCGCGCAGTTCCCCGCGCCCCTTCAGGGCGCTCCCGGTGTCGTGGCGTGTCCGAAGACGCCCCGGGGGATGGCTGGCGCCCCGCCCGACCCTCGACAGTGGCGCACGCCTCACCAACCGCGGGAGCGCATCGGGCGCCTCCCCACGATCGTGGGGGCTGACCGGCCGTCACGGCCGAGTCGCGAGGGCCGAGCCGCCACGGCCGTGCCGCGATGGCAGGGCCGCTTCGGCATGCCCGCGGGCGGACCGACGCCCGCCCCGTGCGTCCCGGCGCGGGTGCGCCGTACGGGCTCAGTACGACCCGTAGTTCCCGTAGGGCCTCTGGTACTCGGCGACGAGGCCGAACTGGAGCGGCTCGGCGGGGGTGGGCGGGACGTCCGACACGACGGACACGGTCTCGATCACCTGCTCCGGAGCCTCCTGTTCGGCGGATTCGAGCCGCTCCAGCTCCGCGGCGGACACGAGGGCGACGAGCGGCTTGCCGTGCCGGGTCACCACGACGCGTTCGCCGCCGTACACCACGCGGTTGATGAGCTCCGCCAGCTCGGACCTGGCTTGCGTCACCGGAATCTCATAGGCCATGCTGCGTATCCTACGTTCTGTACGTCCTGTACATTTGGCTGACAACGTTTTCGCCGGGGGGAACGCACGCGTTGCCCGTCGGTCGACCGTGTACGAGAGCGACAAGGAGCTGTTGAAGTGGGCGGGAACCTGGTCCGTCTCAGGGAGTCCAGCGGACGGCACGCGCTGGTCTTCATCCACCCGGCGAGCGGATCGGCGGCGTCGTTCCGTGCGCTGCAGCCGCACCTGGGCTCGGACTGCTCCGTGTACGCCTTCCAGGCGTCGGGCATCGACCCCTCCGCCCCCCGATCCATCGAGGGGATCGCGGAGACCTACCTCGCGCAGTTCCGCGCGGCCGACGCCGACGTGACGCCGATCTTCGTCGGCTGGTCCTTCAGCGGCCCGGTGGCCGTGGAGATGGCGCGACTCAGCGAGGAGCGGGGGCACGCTCCGGCGGGCGTCATCCTCCTGGACAGCGCGACCCACGACATCCTGGACGGCCGGACGACCGACCCGGTCACGGAGGTGGGCGGCCTCCTCGGGGTCGACCTCTCCGGCACGGGCGCCACCTCGGTCGACGAACTGCTCGACCACGCGGCGGAGTTCATCGCCGTGGCGAGCGAGACCCCCGGTCTGACCGGCGCGGACCTGCGTCCCTTCTGGGACGTCTACGCCTGGCATCAGGGGATCTTCGACGGGGGATGGCAGGCGCGGCCCTGTGCCGCGCCGCTGCTGATGATCAGGGCGCGCGACGAGACCGGCTGGAACGCGGCGCCGGACTGCCTCGGCTGGTCCACGGTCGTCGGGCGTCCGGTGCCCGTCGCGTGGGCCGGCGGCACGCACTACTCGATGATGGACGAGGGTCGGCTCGCCGACGTCGCCCGGGTGATCGACCAGGCCGTCGACGACTGGGCGGCGACACCGGCACCCCACGGCGAGCCGGCGGCCTCCGCCGGGGCCGGTGCCACGGCGCAGCGGTGAAGGCCCGCTTCCGGGTAGCCGCCCACACCGCGAGGTGCGGCACGACACCACCTCGCTCGCCTCGCGCGGTCCGCGGTCCGCGCGGTGCGCACCTTTCGTAGCTTCGACAATCGCCCGTCGGGCGGTTTCCGCCAGTTGAACCAGGAGGACTTCGTGAATCCGAACACCGCCGCCCACGCCGCCGACCGACTGCCCCGCGCCGAGGCGCGCTATGTGGTGCCGCGATTCGTCGAGCGCACCGCTCACGGGACCCGTGAATACGACCCGTACGCCAAGCTTTTCGAGGAGCGCATCATCTTCCTGGGCGCGCCGATCGACGACGCGTCGGCGAATGACGTCATGGCGCAGTTGGTGTGCCTGGAGTCGATGGACCCGGACCGGGACATCGCCCTCTACATCAACAGCCCGGGCGGCTCGTTCACTGCGCTGACGGCCATTTACGACACCATGCAGTACGTGAAGCCCGACATTCAGACGGTGTGTCTCGGGCAGGCCGCTTCGGGTGCCGCCGTGCTGCTGGCGGCGGGTACTCCGGGAAAGCGTATGGCGCTGCCCAACGCCCGGATCCTCATTCACCAGCCGTACACCGAACTGGGGCGCGCCCAGGTCTCGGACCTGGAAATTCAGGCCGCGGAGATCCTGCGGATGCGGGACCAGCTGGAAGAGCTCCTCTCCAAGCATTCCAACGCGCCGCTCGAGAAGGTCCGCGAGGACATCGAGCGCGACAAGATCCTGACCGCCCAGGAAGCCCTGGAGTACGGAATCGTGGACCAGGTCGTCGTGCCCCGCAACAACCAGCTGGGCTAATCGGCGTGCCGGGTGCCGGCGGGCCGCGCGCGGTCCGGCCGTCACCCGGCGCGGGAGAGGTCGCCGAGAGGGCATGGAGAAGTCGAGTACAGACAGGAGGTCGCGTCCATGATGTTTTCCGAAGGTCCCCGAGTCCCGGCTCTCACCGAGGCCGAAGGCCAGGTGGTGGATGCCTACCTGGCAGTGCTGAAGCGTCTGAGCAGCGTCAACCCCACCCAGACTACGGGGACGTACACGGCTCTGCGGGCCGCGCAGGCGCTCGTCTCCGAGACGCGAGCGCTGCGTGACGCGCTTTCTCTGATGTTCGAGCGTCATGAGAAGGAGATTCATGTACGCACGATGACCAAAGCTTTGCAATCTCTTGATGGCGACCGATTCCTTCCGCGTCTCGGTCCTTCCGGGGAGGAGGTGCCGCCCGGCGGCTCCTCCTGAAACATACCTCCTTCTGTGCGGGCACCCACGGCCTTGGATCGCCGTCGGTGCCCGTCCGTCGTTCTGCTTCGGTAAAGAAACTCCAAAGCGGCGCGGTCGAATGGGTGCCGCATTGCCATGAGGTAATAGTTGTAGACTGCATCTAGTTGCTTTTATCTCGCCGATCACATCGATTGCGTCTCGCTGGTCACGCGTCGTTATCGAGTGGCTCCGTAATGCCGTCAATATGACGGATTCTATGGGTCGATACCCGGAGATAACGGACATTCAACTGGTTCGCCGAGGAAATTGATTGACTGGTCTTCGTCGGTCGGGTTACAAAGAAGTTGATCTTCACTCGCGGCCTCCGGTTTTCCGGGTCGAGAGCATTCCGCGTTGCGGTGGTTCCGTGCTGCCCACGTATGCGCTCGGCTTCCGGCGAGAGGTTCCGCATTCCGGGTAAACAACCGGTCAGTTTCACGTCATGTTTCTCTCTTGGTTGTCATTCATCATCATGGAGCGGGGGGCGCGGAAGTGCGTACCGTGGACGGCATCGCCGACTGGCTTAGGCAAGAAGTAGAGAAAGAAGTCGGAACAGCGGTCCGCGACGCCGACATGGACACCCAGTTCCGGGATCTGGGGATGGACTCCGAGGGCATGACCGCCCTCACCGCGCGACTGGCCGCGCACCTCGGGATATCGCTCGCGCCCACCGTGGCCTGGCACTTCCCGACGATCGCGGGCCTGTCCGGCGCACTCGCCGACGGCGGTCCCGAGGCCGAGCCGTCCGCGTCGTCGCCCGGCCTCGGCGCCGCGGCGCCGGCCGACGAGCCCATCGCCGTGATCGGCATGGCCTGTCGCTTCCCCGGCGCCCCCGACGTGGAGGCGTACTGGGACCTGTTGCGCTCCGGAACCGACGCCGTCACCGACGTGCCCGCCGAGCGTTGGGACTCCGCGGCCCTGTACGACCCGGACCCGGCCGCCCCCGGGAAGCTGAGCACCCGTCGCGGTGGCTTCCTCACCGACGTGGACCAGTTCGACCCGCGGTTCTTCGGGATCAGCCCGCGCGAAGCCGCGCAGATGGACCCCCAGCAGCGGCTCTCCCTCGAACTCGCCTGGAGCTCCCTGCAGGACGCCGGGGTGCGCCCCTCGTCCCTGAAGGACAGCGGTACCGGCGTCTTCCTCGGCACCCTGTGGAGCGACTACGCACGTCTGGCCGGGCGTGGCCTCGACGCGATCGAACAGCACACCGCCACCGGCCAGGAGCCGAGCATCGTGCCCGCACGTGTCTCGTACACCCTCGGGCTCCAGGGGCCCAGCATCGGCGTCAACACCGCCTGCTCCTCCTCGCTCGTCGCCCTCCACCTGGCCTGCCAGAGCCTGCGGTCCGGCGAGAGCACCCTGGCCCTGGCCGGAGGCGTCAACCTGGTGCTCGCGCCGGAGGGCAGCGCCGCGATGTCGAAGCTCGGCGCCATGAGCCCGAACGGGCGGTCCGCGGCCTTCGCCGCCTCCGCCGACGGCTACGTCCGCGGTGAGGGCGGCGGCGTCGTGGTCCTCAAGCGCCTCTCGGCGGCCCTGGCCGACGGGGACCGGATCCACTGCCTGATCCGGGGCAGCGCGGTCAACAACGACGGCCCCAGCAACGGCCTCACCGCCCCCAACCCGGCGGCGCAGGAGGCCATGCTCCGCGCGGCCTACGCCCGCTCCGGCGTCGACGCGCACGACGTGCAGTACGTGGAGGCGCACGGCACCGGGACCCGACTCGGCGACCCCATCGAGGCGCACGCCCTCGGTACGGTCCTCGGCGCGGGCCGGCCGGCGGACGCGCCCCTGCTGGTCGGTTCGGTGAAGACCAACATCGGCCACCTGGAGGCGGCGGCCGGCATCGCCGGGCTCATCAAGGTGGTGCTGTCCATGCGGCACCGCGTGCTGCCCGCGACCCTCCACCACACCGCGCCCAACCCCGACATCGCCTTCGCCGACCTGCGCCTCGCCGTCCCGGCCGAGCCCACCGACTGGCCGGCCCGCGGCGACCGGCTCCTCGCGGGCGTCAGCTCCTTCGGCTTCGGCGGCACCAACTGCCACGTCGTCGTGGAAGGCCCGCCCACCAGCCCCGCGCAGCCGCTCGCGCTGTCCGGCCCCACCCCCGAAGACCTGAGGACGGCGGCGGGCGCGCTGCTGGACGCGGTGACCGACACACCGACGCACTCCGTCGCGGACTGGTGCGCGTCCGCCGCACTGAACCTCAGCGGCCACCCGCACCGCGTGGTGGCGACGGTCCGCACCCGGGACGAACTCGTCGGCGCCCTGCGCGACATCGCCGGCGGCGTCACCCCGCCCACCACGACGGCCCCCTCCCGCCTCGCGTTCGTCTTCTCCGGCCAGGGCTCGCAGTGGTGCGGCATGGGCCTCGACCTGCTGCACGGCGAACCCGCATTCCGTGCCGCGCTGGAGGAGTGCGCGGCCCTGATCGACGCTCAGTCCGGGATCTCCGTCGTCGAGGAACTGCGCCGCGGTGCCGCGGACTCCAGGCTCGACGACACGGCCGTGCTGCAGCCCGCCGTCTTCGCCGTCCAGATCGCCCTCGCCGCCCTCTGGCGCTCCTGGGGCGTCGAGCCCGACGCCGTCGTCGGACACAGCCTCGGCGAGGTCGCGGCCGCCCATGTGGCGGGCGCCCTCAGCCTGGAGGACGCGGTGCGGGTCGTGTGCGAGCGCAGCCGCCTGATGAGCCGGATCGAGGGCGACGGGGCCGTGGCCGTCGTGGACGTGCCCTTCGCCGACGTGCCCCGGCTCCTCGCCGACCACCCCGGCGTGGACGCCGCGGGCGCGAACTCCCCGACGACCTCGGTCCTGTCCGGCGACATCGACGCCCTCGACGCGCTCCTGGCCGACCTGAACGCCCGCGGCGTGCGATGCCGACGCGTGAACATGGGCGTCGCCTCACACAGCGCGCAGTGCGACCCGCTCCTGCCCGAACTGCGCGCCGCCCTGAGCGGGATCCGGACCACCACGGCATCCCTGCCGATGGTGTCCTCGGTGACCGCGGACGTCGTCGACGGCGCCGAACTCGACGCCGACTACTGGGCGGACAACCTGCGCCGGCCCGTGCTCTTCGCGCCGGCCGTGCAGCTGCTCCTGGACCAGGGCTACGACCACTTCCTCGAGGTCAGCCCGCACGCCGTGCTCACCGGCCCGGTGACGGCCGTCGCCGCCGACCGCGGCGCGCGAGTCCAGGTGCTGGCCTCCCAGCGGCGCGACGAGAGCGCCCGCGAGACCCTGCTGAGCGCCCTCGGCGAGCTGTACCGCTCCGGACGCGACCTCGCCTGGCGCAAGATCCTCCCCGCCGACCTGAACCCGGCCGAGCTGCCGCCCGCGGCGGAGAAGTTCGCCGACCCGGCCGTACCGGCCCACGGCGTGCGCGTCCTGCCCCTGAGCGCCCACAGCGCCCCCGCGCTGCGTCAACTGGCCCGCGACACCCGGGGACTGGTCGAGGGGACGGGCCGGGTCGACCTCGACGACCTGAGCCACACCGCCGCCCACGGCCGCGACCAGCACGAGCACCGCGCGGCCGCCGTCTTCACCACCGCGGGCGAACTCGCCGACCTGCTGGAGGCGTACGAGGCCGGCCGCGCGGCCGAGGGCCTCATGACGGGCAAGGCCCGGCGCACCACGAGCGGACCGGTCTTCCTCTTCTCGGGACAGGGCGCCCAGGCCGCGCGCATGGGGTGTGAACTCCTCGCCCACGAACCCGCCTTCCGCGACGTCCTCGAACGGTGCGACCGCTGGCTGACCGCACAGGCCGGCTGGTCCCTGATCGCGGAACTGCACGCGCCCGAGGACTCCTCGCGCATCGACGAGACGGAGATCACCCAGCCCGCCCTCTTCGCCCTCCAGGCCGGCCTCGCCGAACTCCTGCGCTCCTGGGGCGTCCGGCCCGCCGCCGTCATCGGACACAGCGCCGGTGAGATCGCCGCGGCCTACTGCGCCGGAGCCCTCACCCTGGAGGACGCGCTACTGGTCGCGCTGCACCGGGGCCGCACCCTGCAGAAGGCGACCGGAACCGGCCGGATGGCCGCCGTGGGCCTGGCGGCGCCGGACGTGGCGAAGCTCCTGGAGACCGGTTCCGGCGAGGTGTCCATCGCCGCCGTCAACGGGCCCCGCACCACCCTGGTGAGCGGCGAGACCCAGGCCCTGCGCGCGCTGCTCGACAGCCTCGCCCCGGCGGTCTTCCGGCGGGAGCTGCGCGTCGGCTACCCCTCGCACAGCTCGCGGATGCGCGCGTACGAGCAGGAGCTGGGCCGCCTCCTGGCCGACGTCCGGCCGCGGGCGTGCGACATCCCGGTGTTCTCCACCATCGACGCGGAGTTCCGCCCCGGAACGCACTTCGACGCCGCGTACTGGGTGCGGACGATCAGCGAGCCCGTCCGGTTCGCGCCGGCCGTCGAGGCGCTCGCCGCCGCGGGACACCGGACGTTCGTGGAACTCGGGCCGCACCCCGTGCTGGTGGCGCCGGCGGCGCAGAGCCTGGAGCACACCGGCCACGAGGGCGTCGTCGTCCCGACCATGCGCCGCGAGACGGGGGAGCGGCGGGCTCTGCGGGAGGCCGTCGGCACCCTCTGGGCCCAGGGACACCCCATCGACTGGAAGGCCGTACGCCCCGCGGCCGGGCGTCTGGTCACCACGCCGGAATACCCGTGGCAGCGCGAACGGCACTGGATCACCCCGGCGCCGCTGACCGCGACGGAGCCCGCCACGGGCACGCTCCTCGACCTGCTGGCCCGCGGCGAGGTGGACCGGGTCGCCGACGAGATGGCCCGCCGCGGCGGACTGTCGAACGCGGAGCGCGAGCTGCTCCCCGCGATCCTGCGACGGCTCGCGGCCGGCGACGAGGACGCGTACCCGTGGCTGCACCACCTCGGGTGGCACGAGCGACCGCTCACCGGCACGGCCGGGACCGCCGACCCCCACGCGTGGATCGTGCTGACGGACGACCCGGAGGGGCCGCTGACCCGCTCGGTCTCCCAGGCCCTGCGCACGGCCGGACAGCGCTGCACCGTACTCCCGGTCCCCGCGGAACCCGAGACCCATCTCCCCGACGCCCTGCGCCAGGCCGTCCGCGCGTCCGGCCCCGCCTGCCGCGGCGTGCTGCACCTGGTGGGCGACGCGCCGGACGCGACCCTCGAGGAGCACCTGGAGCGCTCGCTGCGCCCGGCGCTCGCCACGGTGCGCGCCCTGGCCTCCTGGGAGGACGGAAGGGCGCCGCGCGTCTGGCTGGTCACGTCGGGGGCGCAGCCCGTGGGCGAGCGGCCCGTCGAGGGCTCCGCCGGTCAGGGCGCGCTGTGGGGACTCGGGCGCGTCGTCGCCCTGGAGCACCCCGAGGTGTGGGGCGGTCTCGTGGACCTCGACCCGGCACCGGGGGACACGGCGGGCACCGCTCTCGTCGCCGAACTCCTCGCGGGAGACGGCGAGGACCAGGTGGCCTTCCGCGCCGGACGGCGCCATGTGGCGCGGGTGACGGCCGCGGAGAAGGAGCCCGGCACGACCGGACCGGTGACGATGCGGGCCGACGGCGGCTATCTGATCACCGGCGGACTCGGCGGAATCGGCCTGGTCGCCGCGCGCTGGATGGTCGACGCCGGGGCACGGCACGTGGTGCTGGTCGGCCGCCGCTCGCCCGGTGCGGAAGCCCGCGCGACGCTGGCGGAGCTCAGGTCGGCGGGCGCCCGGGTGGACGTCGTGCACGCCGATGTGACGCGCGCCGACGAGGTACGCGACCTCGTGGCCTCCTTCGGCCGCGAACGCCCGCCGCTGCGCGGCGTCTTCCACGCCGCCGGTGTCCTCGACGACGGCACCCTGCTCCAGCAGGACTGGGACCGGTACCGCGCGGTGCTGGCACCCAAGGTGCACGGCGCCCACCACCTGGACGTGTGCACCCGCGAGCTGCCGCTCGACTTCTTCGTGCTCTTCTCGTCGTTCGTCGCCGTCCTCGGCTCCCCCGGGCAGGGCAACTACGCGGCCGCCAACGCCGCGCTGGACACCCTGGCCCACCACCGCAGGGCGCTCGGACTGCCCGCCACGAGCGTCAACTGGGGCCCCTGGCAGGGCGTCGGTATGACGGACTCGACGGCCGCGGCGGCCTACCGGTGGAGCGAGCGCGGGGCCCGGACCATCGACCGGGCACAGGGCGCACCGCTGCTCGACCGGATCCTGGCCCGCGACACCCCCCAGCTGGGTGTGTACTCCGTCGACTGGGCCACGTACCGGAGCTGGCTGCCCGCCACCGCCAACAGCGACCTGCTCGCCCTCGTGCACGGTCCGGACGGAGCCGTCACCGAGGACGCCGCACCGGACGCGGAGGACACCGCCGCCGCGCTGTCGCTGCCCGACCGGCTGGCCGCGACCGAACCCGGCGACCGGCTGGAGCAGCTGATCGCCCACCTGAGCGCCCTGGTGGCCGACATCGCGGGCTTCTCCGCGGACCACACCGTCGACCCCGACACGGGCTTCTTCCAACTCGGGCTGGACTCACTGATGAAGCTGAAACTCGTGACGCGGCTGCGCGAGGACCTGGGAGACCGCCTGACCATCCCCGGGACGCTGCCGTTCGACCACCCGACCTGCGCCGCCCTCGCCGCCCACCTCCTCGACGAGCTGGCGCTCACCCCGGGCGCCCACGAGGCGGACGCCGAGCCCCCGCGGGACGCGAACGGCGCGCCCACCGCCCACGACGCCGACGCCGCGGACACCTCGGATCCCGCGGATCCCGCGGACCCGGACGACATGGCAGCACTGCTCGCCGAGGTGGAGAGCCTGTCCGCCGACGAGGCGGCCCGGTACCTGGACCAGCTCACGCTGGGGAACGAGCCCGGAGGGGACACGACCCATGACTAGCATCGCCGACCGCATCGCGGCGCTCCCCGCCGCCCAGCGGAGCCTCCTCGAGGAGCGCCTGCGCCGCCAGCGGTCCCACGCCACCCCGCCTCCCGAGCCGATCGCCGTGGTGGGCATGGGCTGCCGCTTCCCCGGAGGCGTCGACGACGCCGAGACGTACTGGAACCTGCTGCGGTCCCGGACGGACGCCACCTCCACCGTCCCCGAGGGGCGGTGGGACGCCGAGAGCCTGCACGACCCCGAGGGGGCACGCCCCGGCACCACGCGGGCCAGACGCGGCGGGTTCCTCGAGACGATCGACACCTTCGACGCCGAGTTCTTCGGCATCCCCCCGAGGGAGGCCGAGACGCTCGACCCGCAGCACCGGCTGCTCCTGGAGGTCGCCTGGGAAGCCCTGGAGCACATGGGGCAGGACCCCACCGCCCTCCGGGGATCCCAGACCGGCGTGTTCGTCGGCATCGGGATCGACGACTACAAGCTCCTGCAGACCGCCGACCTGACACGGCTCGACGGGCACATGGCCACCGGCAACCTGTTCTGCGTGGCGGCCGGTCGCATCTCGTACCTGCTGGGCCTCCACGGCCCGTCCCTGGCGGTCGACACCGGGTGCTCCTCGTCCCTGGTGACCGTTCACCTGGCGATGCAGAGCCTGCGCTCCGGGGAGTGCGACCTCGCGCTGGCCGGCGGCGTCCACCTCATGGTCTCCCCGGAGATGACCGTCGACCTGTCCCAGGCCGGGGTGCTCTCGCCCCAGGGACGCAGTCGCGCCTTCGACGCCGCGGCCGACGGGTACGCCCGCGGCGAGGGCGCCGGAATGGTCGTGCTCAAGCGCCTGTCGGACGCCCAGGCCGACGGGGACACCGTGCTCGCCGTGCTGCGCGGCTCCGCGGTGAACCACGGGGGCCGCGGCAGCGGCCTCACGGTCCCCAGCGGCAGCGCCCAGAAGGACCTCATCGCCACCGCCCTGAAGGCCGCACGGGTGGCGCCCGCGGACGTCGACTACGTGGAGACCCACGGCACCGGCACCCCCATCGGCGACCCCATCGAGGCGAACGCGCTCGGCGCCGCCTACCGCGGCGGGCGCTCACCGGAACGCCCGCTCCTGATGGGCACGGTGAAGACCAACCTCGGTCACCTGGAGGCGGCCGCCGGCGTCGCGGGCCTGATGAAGGTGGTGCTGTCGCTCCAGCACCAGGAGATCCCGGCCCATCTGCACCTGGGGGAGCGCACCCCGCAGGTCTCCTGGGACGAGCTGCTGCTCGACGTGCCCGCCGAGGCCCGCCCCTGGCCCCGGGGCGAGCGGCCCCGCACGGCCGGGGTGAGCTCCTTCGGCATCGGCGGCACCAACGCCCATGTGATCGTCGCCGAGGCCCCCGCCGTCTCCCCGCCCCCGCCCGCGGCCGGGGACACGGCCCGCCCGGCCCTGCACCCGGTCGCGCTGTCCGCGCGGGACGAGGCCGCCCTGGGCCGCGTCGTCGAGCGCTACCGTCGGCACCTGGAGCTCCACCCCGAACTCGACTGCGCGGACCTGGCGTACTCCGCCGACACCGGACGGGCCCACTTCGCCCACCGCGCGTTCTTCGCCGCGTCCGACACCGAGGACCTCGCCGTCCAGCTCGCCGCCTGGCGGGCGCCGGCCACCGGGTCCGCTCCGCGCGGCGGCGGCCGGGAGTTCCGCACCGCCTTCCTCTTCACCGGGCAGGCCTCCCAGTACGTCGGGATGGGCGCCGGTCTGTACGCCACCCAGCCGGTGTTCCGCCAGGCGCTCGACACCTGCGCGCGGCTGCTGCGGGAGCGGTACGGCTGGTCCCTGACGGACCTCCTGTACGCGGACGAGGCCGACCCGACGCTCATCGACCGCACCGAGTACGCCCAACCCGCCCTGTTCTCCCTGGCCTACGCACTGGTATCGCTGTGGCAGTCGTGGGGCGTCAAGCCCTCCGTCGTCCTCGGCCACAGCATCGGCGAGCTGTCGGGCGCCTGCGCCGCCGGAGTGCTGCGCCTGGAGGACGCCCTGACGCTGGTCGCCGAACGCGGCCGCCTCATGGGACGGCTGCCCGGCGAGGGCGGGATGGCCGTCGTCGCCGCCGACGAGGACACCGTCCGGGCCCTGCTGACCCCCTTCGACGGCCGGCTGAGCGTCGCGGCGGTCAACGGCCCGCACCAGACCGCCGTCTCCGGCGCCGCCGACGCCCTGGACGAGCTGCTGACACGGGCCCAGGCCGAGGGGGTCGGCGTCCGCCGCCTCACCACCTCGCACGCGTTCCACTCGGCGCTCATGGATCCGATGCTGGAGCCGTTCGGCGCCCTGGCCGCCGACGTGCCGCACGCGCCGGCGACGGTCCCCGTCATCTCCACGGTGACCGGCGGGCGCGTCCGCGGTGAGGACATGGCGGGGGCGGACTACTGGCGGCGCAACGCCCGCGACGCGGTCCGCTTCCTGCCCGCCGTGGCCACGCTGCTGGAGCGGCGCTTCGACGCGGCCCTGGAGATCGGCCCCGACCCCGTCCTGACCCGCCTGGTCACCAAGCAGGGCCTGGACCCGCGAGGGGATCGGCTCTGGCTGCCCTCCCTGTCCCGCCGCACCGACGACGAGCGGCAGATCCTCCAGACCCTGGGGCAGCTGTACGAGGCCGGGGCCGACATCGACTGGCGGGCGGTGCACGCCGGATCGGGCGGACGTCGGGTGTCCCTGCCCACGTACCCCTTCGGACGCAAGCGCTACTGGCGGGACACCCGGGGCGCACGCGGCTCACGGCCGGCGGGCACGCCCGTCTTCCCCGGCACCCGGCTGAGCTCGCCCGCGCTGCGCGACACCGTCCACCAGACCCGCTTCACGGCCGACTCCCCGGCCTTCCTCGCGGACCACGTGCTCTTCGACGAGGTGGTGGTCCCGGCCGCGTCCCACCTCGCCATGACCGTCGCCGCCGTGCACGACCTCGCCGCGGGGCAGGGGACCGGCGGGCGCGCCGTGCTGGAGGGGGTCTCCTTCCCGCAGGCGCTCGCGCTGGACGACGCCGAGCGCGACATCCAACTGATCATCGCCGGGCCGGACGGATCCGACGGCGTCCCGGGCCCCGCCGCCGGCGAGGACACCGAGCCGCGGAACTTCCGCGTGGTCAGCGCGCCCGCCGGAACCACGGACCAGCGGGCCTGGACGACACACGCCGTGGGCACCGTGCGCACCGGCTCCGAGGCGGAGGTCCGCCCGCCCGCGCTCGGCGACCTGCTCGACCGGCCGGGCCGGCGACTCGACGGCGAGGACTTCTACACCGCCATGCGGGAGAGCGGCGCCGAGCTCGGCGACGGCTTCCGTCGCCTCGGTGAACTGACCCGCCATGAAGGCGAGCTGCTGATCCGGATGGTGCCGCCGGCCCACGACGGCGGGGACGGGCCGTTCCTGCTGCACCCGGGCCTCGTCGACGCGTGCGTCCAGGCCGTGGTGGCCCTGGCCTGGTCGGCCCGGCCCGAGGCGGAGCTCGGCGTGCGGGTCCCGATCCGGCTCGACGCGCTGCGCTTCCACAAGGAGCCGCCGTCCGCACCCCTGTGGTGCCGTGTGCAGGAGCGCCCGGAGCAGAGTCCCGACGGCGACACGGTCGTCGCCGACGTCCTGCTGCTCGACGACGACGGCGAGGCCGTGCTGCGGCTGGACGGCCTCTGGGTGCGCCGGGTCGCGGCGGACGCCCTGCTGCGCCGGGACACCGCCGTCGTCCGGCGCCCCGCGTGGAAGGCCGTGGACGCCGACCCCGCCGGTACCCCGGACGCCGATGACTGGCTGATCCTGGCCGACCGCGGGGGTGTGGGGGCGGCCCTGGCCGCACAGCTGGACGAGGCCGGGCAGCGGGTCACCCTGGTCGAGGCCACGGCCCGCGACGCGGACGGCGTCGCGACGCTTCTCCGGGAGCACGCCGGGTCCGAACCGCCCTCGAACGTGGCGTTCCTCTGGGGACTGGACGAGCCTCGGGAGGAGCCCACCGCGGACGACCTCGACCGGGCCCAGGAGAGCGGGACCGGAGCCCTCCTCGCCGTCCTCCAGGCACTGGGCGCCCCCGGGCACCGCGCGCGGGTCCTGGTGGCCACGCGGGGGGCGCGGTCGCTCTCCGCCCACCCGGTCCACGTCACGCACGCGCCGCTGTGGGGCCTCGCCGCCATCGCCAACGCCGAGAACCCCGACGTACGCTGCGTCCTCCTCGACCTCGACCCGGCCGGGCGGTCGCCGCGGAGCGAGGCCGCGGCGCTGACCGCCGAGGCACTCGCCCGCGGCGGCGACGACCAGGTCGCGATCCGCGACGGCCGGCGGTACGTCGCGGGAACGGAGCGGGTCGCCCCGCCCGGGACGGCCGCCCCCGAGGAAATCGTGCGACCGGACGGCACCTACCTGCTGACCGGCGGGCTCGGCGCGCTCGGCCTGCACACCGCCGACTGGCTGGTGCGGCGTGGTGCCCGGCACCTCGCCCTCATCGGGCGCAAGGCCCCCTCCGCGACCGCCGGGGAGCGCATCGCGACATGGCGGCGGGCGGGCGTCGAGGTGGTCGTCAACCAGGCCGACGTCTCGGACTTCGACGCCGTCGCGCGGGTCCTCACCGACGTGGCCGCCGCCATGCCGCCGCTGCGCGGCGTGATCCACGCCGCCGGCGTCCTGGACGACGGCAGCGTGCGGCGGCAGAACGCCGGCCGGCTGCGCGCGGTCATGGCCCCCAAGATGCGCGGCGCCTGGAACCTGCACCGGCTGACGCGCGACGCCAAGCTGGAGTTCTTCGTCCTCTACTCGTCCGTGGCCGCTCTCATGGGCTCGCGCGGCCAGAGCGGATACGCCGCCGCGAACGCGTTCCTGGACGCCCTCGCCCATCACCGGCAGTTCCTCGGACTGCCCGCGACCAGCGTGGCATGGGGGCCGTGGAGCGGTTCCGGGATGGTCGCCACCCTCGACGAGCACGCCGGCCGCCGGGTGCGGGAGAGCGGCTTCGGCATGCTGGAGCCCGAACCCGCGTTCCACGCCCTGGAGGACGTGCTGCGCACCGGCGTCCACCACGCGTACGTCCACGCCGGCGAGGCCGGCGGCAGGCGCTCGTCCGCGGCGGACACCGCGGCCCGCGCCCGTCGCGACGGCCGGTCCGCCGACCGGCAGACCGTCTACGACCGCCCCGACACCCTCGGACCCGCCGTCGCGCCCCGCGACGACCGGGAGGCCGCGCTCGTGACGATCTGGGAGTCGCTGCTCGGCATCCACCCCATCGGCGTCGAGGACGACTACTTCCGGCTGGGCGGCGACTCCATCACCAGCCTGCGCATCGTCAGCAGGGCCAAGCAGGCGGGCATCCGGCTCACCGAGGCCGACTTCTTCGCCCACCCCACGATCGCCGAACTCGCCGCGTCGGCCGGCACGGTGACCCCGCCGCCCGCCGACGAGCGCGACCGGCCGGCCCCGGAGCCCGACGCCCCCGCGCCCTCCGGCGTGGCCGGCAGTCACCTGGCCGAGGGCGACCTGCAACGGCTCCTCTCGCGCATCGGCGCCGTCATGACCGACGAGCCCGCACCCGAGGCTTGCACGGACGCGGCCGACGACACCCAAGCCGACGACAGCACCACAGAAAGGCGGAGCCGATGACCACGAGCATCGAGGGAGTCCACCCCCTCTCCCCGCTCCAGCAGGGCCTCCTCTACCACACCATCCTCGACCCCGGTACGTCCTTCTACGTCGACCAGATCATCCAGACCCTCGACGGCGACCTGGACACCGACGCGCTGGAACGGGCCTGGCAGCGGGCCGTCGACCGGCACACCATCCTGCGCACCTCGTACCACTGGGAGGAGATCGCCGAGCCGGCGCAGGTCGTGCACGCCCACGGCTCCGCGCGCATCGAGCGACACGACTGGCGGGACGCCGACACAGGCGAGGCGGCGGGCGTCGAGGAGCGCCTGGAGGACTTCCTGCGCGCCGACCGCGGTCGCGGCTTCCAGCTGGACCGCCCGCCCCTGTTCCGGCTGCACCTCATCCGGGTCGCCGAGCGGCGCCACATCTTCGTCCTGCGCTACCACCACATCCTGCTGGACGCCTGGTCGGCCCTGATGCTGCTGGAGGACGTGCTCGTCGGCTACGACCGCCTCGTGCGCGGCGAGACGCCGCCCACCCCCCGCGTGCGGCCGTACCACGACTACGTCACCTGGCTGCGCGGCCAGGACATGCGCGGCACCGAGGAGTTCTGGCGCGCCCAACTCGCCGGCTTCCGGCCGGCACCGCTGGCCGTGGCGGCCCCGCAGCACCTGTCGGAGCGGCCGAACGGGGCGCAGGGCGACGACCGGGAGAACCCGGAGGTGACGCGAACGCTTTCCAGGGAGACCGGCGACGCCCTGCGCCGCCTCGTCCGGGAGCACCGGCTCACCCTCAGCACCGTGCTGCAGACCGCCTGGGGCCTGCTCCTGAGCCGCTACACCGACCAGTCGGACGTCGTCTTCGGGATGACCATGACGCACCGCCCGGCCGAGCTCGACGGGATCGAGGACACGCTCGGACTGTTCATCAACACGCTGCCGCTGCGGGCCCACCTCGACCCGCACCGCCCGTTCGTCGAGGCCTGCGCGCGCATGCAGGCCACCCAGACCGGTGTACGGCAGCACCTCGCCAGCCCCCTGGCCGAGGTGCAGCAGTGGAGCGACGCGGAGCCGGGCGAGCCGCTGTTCGACAGCATCATGACGATCCTCAACGTGCCGAGGATGGGCAACCTGGGCAACCGCAGCGGCGAACTCGCCGTCCGGCGGGGCGAGTACCGGTACCACACCAACTATCCGCTGGCCGTCCTCGTCATCCCCGACGAGGAGATCAGCCTGCGCATCGGATACGACAGGAGCCGCTTCGACGCGGCCACCGTCGAGCGCATGCTGGGCCACTACGCCACGATCCTGGAGACCCTGGCCGCCGACCTCACGCTCCCGCCGCGGGACATCTCCCTGCTGACCGACGAGGAGCGGCGCGCCGTCGACGCGTGGGGACGCGGCGAGACCGTGGCACCCTCCACGCTCTGCCTCCAGCAGCTCTTCGAGGAGCGGGCGGCGCTGTCCCCGGACGCCCCGGCCCTGACCTTCGGCGACAAGACGCTGACGTATCGACAGCTCGACGACCGCGCCAACCAGATGGCGCACCTGCTGCGCGAACACGGCATCGGCCGCGAACTCCGGGTCGGTCTCTGTCTGGACCGCTCGACGGACCTGATCGTCGCGATGCTCGGGGTGCTCAAGGCCGGCGGCGCGTTCGTGCCGCTCGACCCCGCCTACCCCGAGGAGCGCCTGGCCTTCATGAGCCGGGACGCCGGGCTCTCCCTGCTGCTCACGAGCGGCACGGCGTGCGGACACCTGCCCGAGCTGGACGTCCCCCGCATCCTGCTGGACGAGCCGAGCGCGGCCCTCGACCGGTGGCCGACGCAGGCCCTCCCCAGCGGCGTCGAGCCCGACGACCTCGCGTACGTCATCTACACCTCGGGGTCCACCGGACGGCCCAAGGGCGCCCTGGTCACCCACGGCGGAGCGGTGAACAGCTGCCTCGCCCAGCGGGAGGCGTTCGGCGCCGGCCCGGGGGACCGGGTGCTCCAGTGGGCCTCCCCGAGCTTCGACGCCTCGGTGTTCGAGGTCTTCCTCGCCCTCGGCACCGGCGCGGTCCTCTGCCTGGCCACGCGGGACGACGTCATGCCCGGACCGGCCCTGGTCGACCTGCTGGAACGCGAGCGCGTCAGCTGGCTCGTCATGGCGCCCTCCGCGCTGGCGGCCCTGCCGCTGGACGCCCGGACCCGACTGCCCCATCTGCGCGGGATCGTGCTCGGCGGCGAATCGGTCTCCCCTGAGCTGCTCGCCCGCTGGTGCCCCGACGTCCGCGTGTTCAACGTCTACGGGCACACGGAGACCAGCATCTGGGCCACGGTGGAGGAGTGCGCGGCCGACGGGAACTGGCCCTCGGTCGGGCGCCCGGTGCGGGGCGTGCGGCTCCATGTGCTCGACGGCAACGGCCAGCCCGTCCCCGTCGGCATCCCCGGCGAGCTGTGCCTCGGCGGTGTCCAGGTCGGCCGCGGCTACCTCAACCGCCCGGAGCTCACCTCCGAGCGCTTCCCCGCCGACCCCTTCTCCGACGTGCCCGGCTCCCGCCTCTACCGCAGCGGGGACCTGCTGCGCTGGCGGCCCGACGGACGGCTGGAGTTCGTCGGCCGGGTGGACGGCCAGACCAAGCTCCGCGGCCTGCGCATCGAGACCGGCGAGGTGGAGAGCGCGTTGCGCGACCACCCGGCGGTGAAGGACGCCGCCGTCGTCGTCCGCGACGGCGCCGGAGCCGGCGACCAGCTCCTGGTCGCCTACCTGGTCCTGGCGCCCGACGCCGGACAGGCGGCGGACGACTGGCGCGAGGTGCTGCGCAAGAGGCTGCCGGACTACATGGTGCCCAACGCCTTCGTCACCCTGGACTCCCTGCCCCTGACCGCCAACGGCAAGCTGGACCACGCGGCGCTGCCCGAGCCGGAGCGGGCCGCCCCGGCCGGCGCGGACACGGCACCCGCCACCCCGACCCAGCGCAGGATGGCGGAGCTGTGGGCCGAGACCCTCGGCCTGGAAGAGGTCGGCCTCCACGAGGACTTCTACGTCCTGGGCGGCAACTCCATCAAGGCCACCCGCATCGCCTCCCGCGTCCGCCAGGAGTGGCAGGTCGACTTCTCCGTACGCGCGGTGCTGGAGAACCCCACCGTCGCGTCCTGCGCCGCCGCCCTCGACCCCACGTCGACCCCAGGCTCCTGACCCCACGGGCACACCGGCAGCCCGGGAGACCACCCGGCCGCGCCCCGGGCGCCACCGACCATCCCCCCGCGGGCAGGCCCGACGGCCACCGCTCGCTCATCGGAAAGGACCTCATGAGCCCCACACGCGACGACCCCGCCGTAGTGTTCCCCTTCGGCCTGCCCGACCCCGAGGCGCCGGTCCGGGTCTTCTGCCTCCCCTACGCGGGCGGCGGCGCCGGCCTCTACCGCACCTGGGCCCGACGCGGCGACGCCGACGCGGCGTTCGTCCCCGTGCAGCTCCCGGGCCGCGAGAACCGGCTCCACGAAGAGCCCGAGAAGGACTTCGACTCCCTCGCCGAACGCCTGGCGACGGTCATCGCGCCCTGGACCGGAGACCGCTACGCCCTCTTCGGGCACAGCATGGGCGGCATGCTCGCGCACGAACTCGCCCGCCGCCTGGAGGAGTTGACGGGAACTCCCGCGCGGCTGCTCGCGGTGTCCGCGTGCGCGGCCCCCGACGTGGAACGCCCCGAGTGGCGCATTCACGACCTGCCCCGCGAGGAGTTCGTCGCGCAGGTGCGGCGACTCAACGGCACCCCGCGCGAGCTGTTCGAGGACGAGGACCTCCTCGACCTGTGCCTGCCGCGGATCCGCGCCGACTTCTCCGTCCTGGCGAGCTACCGCTACCGACCGCGGTCGCCGCTCGCCATGCCGGTCACCGCCTTCGGCGGGACCCGCGACGACCAGGTGCCCACCTGGTCCGTGGAGAACTGGCGCGAGCACACCGACGGCGACTTCCGGCTGCACCTGGTGGACGACGACCACTTCTTCCTCCACCGGCACGAGCAGGCCGTCGCCGAGCACATCCGCGACGCGCTGCGCCGCGTGGACGCGTAGGGCCCCATGGACCGCCCACCACCGGCAGCCGCCGGAGCCACCGAACCGACAGACCCCACCGATCCGACCCAAGCAACCGCAACAGAAGCAGCAGAAGCAACAGAACCCCACGAGGAGTACGGCGTGAACAAGACTGGCGCGACGATGACCGAGGTGTACAACCACGCCCTGGCGGCATGGTCGATCAGCGCGGCGTGGGAGATCGGCGTCTTCGACGCGATACGCGAGCAGGGCTCCCTGGAGATGGGGGCGTTCGCGGCCGGACAGGGGCTCGACGCGGCCTCCCTGCGGGAACTCGTGCGGGTGCTGGCCTCGGCCGACGTGGTCAGCCGGGACCCCGACCACGAGGACGCCGTCCGGCCCGGCCCGAACTTCGCGGAGGCGGACCGCTCCAAGTCCCTGTTCCACTGGATGACCCGCGGGTGTGGGGAGCTGTTCAGCACCCTCCCGGACCTGCTCCGCACCGACAACCGGGTCGGCTCCTTCTACCGGCGCGACGCGGCCGCCATCAGCGTCGCCTGCCGTGAGATCAACGCGGAGTGGTGGGACCCGGTCTTCCTGCCGGTCGTGAACGAGCTGGACTTCAGCTACGTCGCGGACCTCGGCTCCGGCAGCGGCGGGCGCCTGATCCGGCTGGCCCAGTCCCGGCCCGGCGTGCGGGGTCTCGGCATCGACGCGGCCGACGGAGCCATCGACGTCGCCACCAAGGCCGTCGCGGAAGCGGGCCTCGCCGACCGGATCACCATCACCCAGGGCGACGCCACGGCCCTCGAGCCGCGCCCCGAGTACGCCGGGGTCGACCTGCTGACCTCCTTCATGATGGGCCACGACTTCTGGCCCCGTGCCGAGGCCGTCGCCTCCCTGCGCCGCATCCGGGAGGTCTTCCCCGACCTCAAGCACTTCCTGCTCGCCGACGCCACCCGCACGACCGCGTACGGGGACCGCGACATGCCCATCTTCAGCATGGCCTTCGAGTTCGCGCACGCCGTGATGGGTGACTACCTGCCCACCCTGGAGGAGTGGGGCCCGGTCTTCGAGGAGGCCGGCTGGCGCGTGGCGGGACAGCACCCCATCTCCGTCCCGGCGGACAGCGTGATGTTCCACCTCGTTCCCGTGGAGTGACGTGTCGACGCCCCGGTGCCCACAGCGGCGCACCGGGGCGTCGGCCACCGCGCCGTCAGGGGCGCAGACACCCGTCTGCGCCCCTGACCCGTCTCCGGGACACGCCGACGCCGCACCGCCGCTCACGCCGGTGAGCTCACCGCCCGGACACCGCCCCGTGGCCGCAGCGCGACAGGGCCTGTCGTCTTGCTGACAGAGGTCTGTCGCGGCCCCGGCCCGCCAGGCAGCATCTGCGGGAAAGCTGGTTTTTCCTTGAGGGGTGTTGTCGTGCAGTACCTGATTCTTGCCCAGTATTCACAGGAAGTCGTCCGGGGTGTGCTGCACAATCCCCAGGGCATCGTCGCCCGGGACGAGCACGCTTTCAAGTTCTACGGTTCCCTCGGCGGAAAGGTCGTGAACTACTGGTTCACCCGCGACGTCGAGTACAACTTCGCCGTCGTCGTCGACTTCCCGGACCTCGAGGCCGCCCACGCCGCAGTGCTGACGGGCTACTCGACCGGCGCCTTCAGCAACAGCAAGCTGATTCCGCTGGTCGACACCGATGAATTCGTCGGTGCTCTGAAGCGCGCCGAGCCGGCCCGTGACCTCTTCTACCCGCCGCAGTCGCCGCCGGAGTCCGAGGACGCCGAAAAGGCCGCTGAGTAGTTTCTCGCCCATCTACCGGCGGAAGCCGTCGTGAATTCGACACGACGGCTTCCGGCGGTGTGCCGGCGCGCCCGCGGCGCATGTGTCCTGAGCCTGTCCGAAAGAGGAAGACGTGAGCAGTTATCCCTCAATAGCGCGGCCGGCCCCCTCGGCCGGGAACCTGGTGGAGCTCCTTCGGCTACGGAGCGCGGAAGACGGGCGACGGCCGGCGTTCACCTATCTGGCCGACGGCGAGGCCGTCACGGAACGACTCACCTACGCCGACCTCGATCTGCGGGCCCGCGCCATCGCCGCCGAGCTGCGCCGCCTGAACGCCCCGGGCGAGCGGGTGCTGATGCTCTACCCGTCCGGGCCCGAGTTCGTGGCCGCGTTCTTCGGCTGCCTGTACGCGGGCATGGTCGCCGTCCCCGCCTATCCGCCGCGCTCCGACAAGCACGCCGCCCGACTCAACGCGGTCGCGGAGGACTCGGGCGCCTCGATCGTCGCCGCCCCCGGCTGGCTGCACGACCAGCTGGCCGGCACCTACCACGCGCAGGCGCGCTGGGTGGCCACCGACCGGGTGCCGCTCTCCGCCGCCGAGGACTGGCGCGAGCCGGCCGTCGAACCGGACGAACTGGCCTTCCTCCAGTACACCTCCGGCTCCACCGGCAACCCCAAGGGCGTGATGCTCAGCCACGCCAACCTGCTGCACAACTGCGCGATGATGGCCGAGGCGATGGGCCACAGCGAGCGCCCGGTCTTCGTCTCCTGGCTGCCGCTCTTCCACGACATGGGGCTGATCGCCAACCTGCTCCAGGCCCTGTTCTGGCACGCCGAGCTGGTCTACATGCCCCCGGAGGCGTTCCTGCTGGAGCCGATCCGCTGGCTGCGGGCGCTCTCCGACCACCAGGGCACCCTGAGCTGCGCGCCCAACTTCGCCTACGAGCTGTGCGTGCGCCGCACCCGCCCCGAGGACCGGGCCGGGCTCGACCTGAGCCACTGGCAGGTGGCGCTCAACGGAGCGGAGCCGATCCGCGCCGAGACGCTGGAGCGCTTCGCCCGCGCCTACGCCGAGCACGGCTTCCGTGACACCGCCTGGTACCCCGGCTACGGCCTCGCCGAGAACTCCGTCTTCGTCTCCGCCGACCGCCCCGGCGACGGCGCCACCGTCTACCACCTGGACGGCGCCGCCCTGGAGCAGGACCGGATCGTCGAGGTCGCCCCCGGCACCCCCGGCTCCCGCGCGGTGGTCGGCGTCGGCCGCGCCCACCTCGACCAGCGGCTGGCCGTCGTCGACCCGCGGACCCGGCGCGCCGTGCCGGACGGGCAGGTCGGCGAGGTCTGGCTGAGCGGGCCCAGCGCCGGACACGGCTACTGGCAGCGGCCCGAGGAGACCGCCGAGACCTTCGGCAACCGGCGGGCCGACGAGCCCGCGGACGCCGCCGCCACCTGGGTGGCCACCGGCGACAAGGGCTTCCGCTCCGCCGACGGCCGGCTCTGCATCACCGGACGCATCAAGGACATGATCATCGTCCGCGGGCGCAACCTCTACCCGCAGGACATCGAGCGCACCGTCGAGGGCGTCGACCCCGTCTTCCGGCCCGGCTGCACCGCGGCCTTCGCCCTGGAGCCCGAGGCGGGCGCGGACGGCTCCACCGGTGAGGAGCGCGTCGTCGTCGTCCAGGAGGTGCGCGGCGACGAGATCGACGAGGCGGACGCCGCACGGCTGGGCGCCGCCGTGGCCGCGGCCGTCGCCGCCGAACACGACGTTCCGCTGCACGCGTTGGTCCTGCTGCGCACCCGGGCCGTGCCCAAGACCTCCAGCGGGAAGATCGCCCGCCGAGCCGCCAGGCGCGGCTACCTCGACGGCACCCTGGCCACGGTCGCGACCTGGACCGCGCCGACCCCGGCCGGGCCCGCGACCTCGTCCGGGGAGACGGGCGAGGCCGGCCACGACGACCTCGTACGGCTGGTGACCGAGACCGTCGCCGACCACCTCGGCCTGACCCCGGAGCAGCTCGACCCCCGTGCGAGCTTCAGCGTCTACGGCGTCGACTCGGCCTCCGCGATCGCCATCTCCGGCGCCCTCCAGCGCGCGCTGGGCCGCCGGCTCCCCGCCGCCCTGCTCTACCAGCACCCCACGGCCGAGGAGATCGCCCGCCACCTCGCCGGCGACGACGCCCCCGTGGCGGAGCCGGCGGCCTCGGGCGGCCCCGACCGCGACGAGCCGATCGCCGTCGTCGGCATGGCCTGCCGGCTGCCCGGCGCCGAGGACACCGACGACTTCTGGAAGCTGCTGCTGGAAGGCACCGACGCCATCGGCGAGGTGCCCGCGGAGCGCTGGGACGCCGACGCGCTCTACGACCCGCGGCTGGGCCGACCCGGCACCACCAGCACCCGCTGGGGCGGCTTCCTGTCCCGGGTCGCCGACTTCGACCCGGAGTTCTTCGGCATCGCCCCCAGCGAGGCCGCCGCCATCGACCCGCAGCAGCGGCTGCTGCTGGAGGTCGCCTGGGAGGCGCTGGAGAACGCCGCGCTCGTCCCCGACGCGCTGGCCGGCAGCGCCACCGGCGTCTACGTCGGCATCAGCAACAACGACTACACGCGGCTGACCGCCGGCGCGAAGGAGGCGCTCGACGCCCACTACGGCACCGGCAACGCCCTGAGCATCGCGGCCAACCGGCTCTCCTACCTGCTCGACCTGCGCGGCCCCAGCATGGCCGTGGACACCGCCTGCTCCTCCTCGCTGGTCGCCGTGCACCAGGCGTGCGAGGCGCTGCGCCGCGGCGAGGCCACCCTGGCGCTGGCCGGCGGGGTGAACCTCATCCTCAGCCCCGACTACACCGCCGTCTTCTCGCGGGCCCGGATGATGGCCGCGGACGGCCGCTGCAAGGCGTTCGACGAGCGCGCCGACGGATACGTGCGGTCCGAGGGCTGCGGCGTGGTGGTGCTGAAGCCGCTGTCCCGCGCCCAGGCCGACGGCGACCGGGTGCTGGCCGTCATCCGCGGCTCCGCCGTCAACCAGGACGGGCGGTCCAACGGGCTGACCGCCCCGCACGGGCAGGCACAGCAGGACGTCATCCGGGCGGCCTGGGGCGCGGCGGGGGTGTCCCAGGACGAGCTCGGCTACATCGAGGCGCACGGCACCGGCACCGCGCTGGGCGACCCCGTCGAGTACGAGTCGCTGACCGAGGTGCTCACCCGGGGGCCGGGCCGGAGCGAGACCGCCGGGCCCTGCTACCTGGGCTCGGTCAAGACCAACGTCGGACACCTGGAGTCCGCGGCGGGCATCGCCGGCCTCATCAAGGTCGTGCTGGCGCTCCAGCACCGCACCATCCCGCCGCATCTGCACCTGACCCGGCTCAACCCGCACATCGCCGACCTCGACACACCGCTGGAGATCCCGGTCGAGCCGCGCGAGTGGCCCGCCGGGCGGCGCACCGCCGGCGTCAGCGCCTTCGGCTTCGGCGGGACCAACGCCCATGTGGTGCTGTCCGAGGCGCCCGCCGCGGCCCCGCCGGGGTCGTCCGGCGCCCTCGGTCGCGACTCGGCCGAGGGCGCCGCGGACGGCCCCGCCGACGAGGTGCTGACCCTGTCGGCCCGCGGCCCCCAGGCGCTGCGCGAGCTCGCCGCCCGCTACGCCGAGCTGCTGGCCGACACCGCCGAACCGCTCGGCGACATCGCGCACACCGCCGCCACCGGACGCGCCCTGTGGCCGCACCGGCTGGCCGTGGCCGCCGCCACCGCCGAGGAGGCGGGCGAGGCCCTGGCGCGCTTCGCGGAGAGCGGCCGGCCCTCGGCCGCCGTGGCCCGCGGCCGGGCCCCGCGCCGCGCCCCCGCCCTGGCCTTCCTCTTCACCGGGCAGGGCTCGCACCGGGCCGGCATGGGCACCGAGCTCTACCGCGACTGGACCGTGTACCGCGAGGCGTTCGACGAGTGCGCCCGCGTCCTGGACAAGCGTTTCGGCTTCGATCTGCACGAGGTCATCGGTGACGCCGAGGCGCTGGCCAGGACGGAGTACGCCCAGCCGGCCATCTTCGCCGTGGAGTACGCCCTGGCCGCGCTGTGGCGCTCCCTGGGCGTCGAGCCGACCCATCTCCTCGGCCACAGCGTCGGCGAGTACGTCGCGGCCTGCCTGGCCGGGGTCTTCGAGCTCGACGACGCGCTGACCCTGCTGGGCACCCGCGCCCGACTGATGCAGGGCCTGCCGGCCGGCGGCGCCATGCGGGCGGTACGGGCCGGCGAGCGGGAGGCGCTGGAGGCGCTCGCCCCGTACGCCGACCGGGTGGCGCTGGCCGCCGTCAACGGCCCCGAGGAGGTCGTGCTCTCCGGCGAGGCCGAGGCGGTCGCCGCGGTGGCCGAGGGCCTGCGGAAGCAGGGCCGGACGTCGAAGGGGATGCGCACCTCGCACGCCTTCCACTCGCCGCTGCTCGACCCGGTGCTGGAGGAGTTCCGCCGGGCCGTGGAGCAGGTGACGCTGCGTCCGCCGCGGCTGCCGCTGGTCTCCTCGCTCACCGGCGCGCCGGCCGGCCCGCGGATGGCCACCGCCGACTACTGGGTGGACCAGATGCGGCACGCCGTACGCTACGCCGACGGCGTCGCCACCCTCGCCGCCGAGGGCTGCACGCTCGGCGTCGAGATCGGCCCCGACGCGGTGCTGGCCCCCCTGGCCCGGCGGATCGCCAAGGGCGCCAAGTCCACGGGCGAGGGCGCGGGCGAGACGCTGTGGGTCTCCTCGCTGCGCGCCGGCCGCGCCGAGGGCCGCGCCCTGGCCCAGGCGCTGGGCGCCGCATGGGCCGCGGGCGTGTCCGTCGACTGGCCGGCGGTGCGCGCAGGGCGCGGCGGTCGCCGCGTCCAGCTGCCCTCCTACCCCTTCCAGCGGCGCCGGTTCTGGCTGCCCGACGAGCTGCGCGCGCCCGCCGCCGACGAGACGGGCACCTGGGACGGCGCGGCCGCCGGCCGCCACCCGCTGCTGGGCCGCCGACTGCCGGGCATCGCCGGCGATCCCGGCCGGCACGCGTGGCAGCGCGCGCTGGCGCAGGACCAGGTGGCGGTGCTGGACGACCACCGCATCCAGGGGCGGGTCGTCGCCCCCGGCACCAGCTACATCGAGATGGCGCTGGCCGCCGCCCGCGAGCTGGACCCGGAGAGCACGTACACCCTCCAGGACGTGGCGTACCACAGCGTCCTGAGCGTCCCGCCGGACGGCGCGCGCGTCGTCCAGGTCGGGCTGCACGGCCGGCCGGGCCAGCCGCTGGCCTTCAGCGTCCACAGCCGCGGCACGGCCGACACCTCCGGGTGGACCCAGCACGCCACCGCCCGGCTGGTCCGCACCGCGGCACCGGAGTCCGCGGTGTCCGACGGCGGTGCACGCACCGAGGTGAGCAACGGGGAGCGCACGTCATGAAATTCAGCCTGATGTTCTTCGCCAGCGACGAGAACGCGCTGAACGGGGAGGACCGTTACGAGCTGCTCGTCCGCAGCGCCCGCTTCGGCGACGAGCACGACTTCCTCAACATCTGGGTCCCGGAGCGGCACTTCACCCCGCTGGGCTCGCTCTACCCGAACCCGGCCCTGCTGCACGCCGCCCTGGCGCGGGAGACCAGCCGGATCGGGCTGCGGGCCGGCAGTGTGGTGCTGCCGCTGCACGACCCGCTGCGGGTCGCCGAGGAGTGGGCGGTCGTCGACAACCTCTCCGGCGGCCGCGCCGGGATCTCCCTGGCCGCCGGCTGGAACCCGGACGACTTCGCCTTCTTCCCCGACCGTTACGCCGGCCGCAACGAGCACCTGGACGAGGCGCTGCCGGTGCTCCGCGCGCTGTGGCGCGGCGAGTCGACCCCGGCCACCAGCGGCACCGGCAAGCCCATCCGGGTCCGTACCCATCCGCGCCCGGTGCAGCCGGAGCTGCCGCTGTGGCTGACGGCCGCCAGCTCGCCCGCCAGCTTCGCCAAGGCGGGTCGGGTCGGCGCCCACCTCCTCACCCACCTGCTCGACCAGGGCGTCGACGGGCTCGCCGACAACATCGCCCGCTACCGCAAGGCGCGCGCCGACGCCGGGTTCCCGCCGCAGGACGGCCGGGTCACCGTCATGCTCCACACCTTCGTGGGCACCGAAGCCGAGGCCGTCACCCAGCTCGCCCGCGACCCCTACGTGCGCTACCTCAAGGGCAACCTGGGCCTGCTCAAGGGGCTGGCGAAGAGCCGCGGCCGCGGCGACGACATCGACATCACCGCGCTGCCGGACGAGGAGCTCACCCAGTTCACCGGCTTCCTCTACGACCGGTTCGCCTCCTCCCGGTCGCTGATCGGCTCGCCCGAGTCCTGCCTGCCGCTGGTCCGCCGGCTCGCCGAGATCGGTGTGGACGAGCTGGCCTGCCTGCTCGACTTCGGGCCGCCCGCCGAGGAGGTGCTGGCGGGCCTGCCGCACCTGGACCGGCTGCGCACCCTCGCCGAGGGGGACCCGGAGGTCCAGGGCGCCGCCACGGCACGCCGCGAGGGCCCGATCCCGGTCGCGCTCCCGGTGCCCGCCCCGGACCCTCGGGAGGCGGCGGCCCGAGGACCGGTCTGGGACCCCGACATGGAGGCCGTCAAGGCCCGCGGCCTCGCCGAGGTGGACGCCGGCGAGTTCTTCGACCGGGTCGAGACGGCGGGCGCCGGATACGGGCCGCGGATGCGCTGCCTGGAGCGGATGTGGGTGGGCGAGGGCGAGGTGCTCGGCCGGCTGCGGCTGCCCACCGGGCCCGAGGACGACGCCTACGAGTTCCACCCCGCCCTGCTGGACAACGCGTTCCTGCTGCTGGGCGCGCTCGCCCCGGAGGCACTGACCGGGGGAGCGGTGCTCGCCCTGCCGATCGGGGTGCGCTCGCTGGAGCCGTACCGGCGCCCCCGAGGCACCGTCCACTCCCACGTGGTGCGCACCCCCGAGGCGGAGCCCGAGGGGGAACTCGTCGCCGATGTGCGGCTGTACGACGACGACGGGCTGGTCGCCCGCGCCGAGGGGCTGCGGATGCGCCGGGTGGAGTCGGCCGAGGAGCCCACCGACGTGGGCGCCGAGCTCTGCTACCGCACCGACTGGACCGAGGTCCCCGCCCCGCCGGCCGCCGCGGACGCGGCCGCCGGCCGCTGGCTGGTCCTCGCCGACGCCACCGGCACCGGCGAGGCGCTGGCCGCGGAGCTGGCCGGCGCGGGCCACCAGGTCGAGGTGGTGCACGCCGACGAGGCGCCCGACACGGCCCGGATACGCCGCGCGCTCTACCGGGCCGTCGCGGCCGGGCCACTCGACGGCGTGGCCCTGCTCTGGCCGCTGGACGTCCCCGAGCTGCCCGACGCCACCACCGACGAGGTCGTCACGGCCCAGCGGGGCGGCAGCGAGGCCGCCCTGGCGCTGGTCCGTGGCGCCCTGGAGCTGGACGACCCCACCCGCGGCGGGCGGATCTGGCTGATCACCCGGGGCGCGCAGCCCGCGGGCGGCACGCCCGTCACCGCCTCCGGCGTGCTCCAGTCCCCGGTCTGGGGCCTGGGCCGGGTGCTGGCCGTCGAACACCCCGAGCTGTGGGGCGGCCTGGTCGACCTCGACCCGTCCGACGCCCTGGCCGTGCCGCGGCTGGCCGCCCTGCTCACCGCCGAGCGCGGGGAGCACACCGAGGACCAGCTCGCGCTGCGCGGCGAGCGGCTGCTCGCCCCGCGCCTGGTGCGCGCCGAGGCGCTGACCGCGCCCGCCGACCCGCTGCCGCGGCTCGACCCGGCCGGCACCTATCTGCTCACCGGCGGCCTCGGCGACCTCGGCCTGGTGCTGGCGCGCCGGATGGTGGAGCGGGGCGCCCGCTTCCTGACGCTGACCGGGCGCGGCGGCGTCAGGACCGACGCCCAGCGCGCCGCCGTCGCGGAGCTCACCGCGCTGGGCGCCCGGGTGCACATCGCCACGGCCGACGTGGCCGACCCGGCCCAGGTGGAGGCGGTGCGCGACCGACTGGCCGAGGCGGGCCTGCCGCCGGTGGTCGGGGTGGTGCACCTGGCGGGCGTCGTCCGGGGCGCCATGCTCAGCGGCCTGGAGCTGGACCGGCTGCGGGAGGTCGCGGCCCCCAAGGTCGCCGGCTCCTGGAACCTGCACCAGGTCTTCGCCGACGCCCGGATGTTCCTCATGGTCTCGGCGCTGCCCGCGGTGTTCGGACCCGTGGGCGTCGGAGCGGCCAACTACGCGGCCGCCAACGCCTTCGTCGACGCGCTCGCCCACCACCGGCGCGGCGCCGGCGGCGCGGGCGTCGCCCTGGGCTACGGCCCGTGGAACCAGGTCGGCATGGCCGTGCGCGAGGACGGCCTGGACCAGCTCGCCCGCGTCGGCGTCGGCAGCATGACCCCCGCCGAGGGGCTGGAGGTCTTCGACCGGGTGCTGCGCCAGGACCCCGAGCAGGTCACCGTGGCCCGCCTGGACTGGCCCGGCGTCTTCGCCGCCTTCCCCACCGCCCGGAGCACCCGGCAGTTCGCCGGCTTCCTCGGCGAGGCGGGGGACTCCGGCTCCGCCGAGCTGCTGCGGCAGCTCACGGAGGCGGACGCCGAGCGGCGCCTGGAGCTCGGCGCCGCGTACCTCACCGAGCGGCTGGCCGCCGTCCTGGGCAGCGACGCCCAGGAGATCGACCGGCAGCAGCCCATCACCGAACTGGGCCTGGACTCGCTGATGTCCCTCGACCTGCGCAACCGCGTCAAGGCCGACCTGGGCGTCGTGGTCCCGGTGGTGCGCTTCCTGGAGGGGTCGAGCGTCGAGGAGCTCACCCAGCACGTACTCGACCTGCTCGCCGACGTGCTGGACGAGCCGGCCGACGACGGGGAACGAGAGGAGATCACGCTGTGAACGGGGGACCCATGAACGAGGCGGCCGAACTGACGGCCCTGTTGGACGACGTGGCCGCGGCCCGCATCAGAGTCACCGCCGACGGCGCGGAGCTGCGCGTCTCGGCGGCCAAGGGGGCGCTCACCCCCGAGCTGCGCGACCGCCTGCGCGCCCACAAGCCCGGCCTGCTCGCCCACCTCACCGCCGAGGCCCGGGCCGCCGCGCCCATCACGCCGCTGCCGCGCGACGGCCGCACCTTCCCGCTCTCCGCGGGCCAGGAGGCGCTGTGGCTGCTGGACCAGGTCGAGGGCCACCAGCCGACGTACGTCATCAGCGGCGGCGTCCGGCTGACCGGCGCGCTGCGCCCGGAGCTGATGGTCCGCTGCCTCACCCTCGTCGCCAACCGGCACGAGGCGCTGCGCACCGCCTACCGCTCCGGCCCCGACGGCATCCCCGAGCAGGTCGTCCTGGCCGAGGCCGCACCGCCGGTGCGACAGGTCGACCTCGGCGCGCTGCCGGAGGGGGAGCGGGCCGCCGAACTCGCCCGGCTCGCCCGGGAGTCCGCCCGCGAGCCGTTCGACCTGGCCGAGGGCCGCATGCTGCGCGCCCTGCTCGTCACCACCGCGCCCGACGAGGCGTACCTGGTGCTGTCGGTGCACCACATCGCCGCCGACGCCGGCTCGCTGTCGGTGCTCTTCCGGGAGCTGTTCGCGCTCTACGAGGCCGACGCCGAGCCGGCCAGCCTGCCGCCGCTGTCGGTGCACTACGCCGACGCCGCCGAGTGGCAGCGCGCGACGCGGTCCCCGGTCGCCGAGCACCGCCGGCTGGACTACTGGAAGAAGCAGCTCGAGGGCGCGCCGCCACTGCTGGAGCTGCCCACCGACCGGCCGCGCCCCGCCCGCCAGTCCTTCCGCGGCGGCCTGGTCGACTTCTCCTTCGGCCCCGAGGACACCGCGCGGATCACCGACCTCGCCGGCCGGGCCCGGGTCACCCCGTATGTGCTGCTGCTCGCCTGCTGGGCCGCGGTGCTGGCCCGGCACGCCGGCACCGACGAGGTCGTCGTCGGCACCCCGGTCAGCAACCGCGAACGCCCGGAGGCGGCCTCCCTGGTGGGCTTCTTCGTCGGCACCCTCCCGCTGCGCGTCGACCTCACCGGCGACCCCACCTTCACCGAGCTGCTCGGCCGGGTCCAGCGCACCTTCCTGGACGGCTTCGAACAGCGGGACGTGCCCTTCCAGCGGATCGTCGCCGAACTCCAACCGCAGCGGTCGCTCAGCCACGCCCCGGTCTTCCAGAACATGCTCACCTACTACGAGACCCCCTACCAGGGCGGTCGCGTCGGGGAGCTGGAGGTCGCCCGCGAGGGGGTGCACAACGGCACCGCCAAGTTCGACCTGACGCTGTTCGCCGAGGACCGCGGCGCGTCGCTGGACTGCTCCCTGGAGTACGCCGAGGACCTCTTCGACCGGGCCACCGCCGAGCGCCTCGCCGCCGCCTTCCAGCGGCTCACCCGAGCCGCCCTGGAGCAGCCCGACACCCCCGTCCACCGGCTCCCGCTGCTCACCCCCGACCAGCGCGAGGAGCTCCAGACCGCCGGGCGCGGCGAGGTCCGGGAGATCGACCTGGACCGGCCCGTCCACCGCTACCTCAGCGAACAGGCCCGGCTGCGCCCGGAGGCGACCGCGCTCGCCTTCGGCGCGGAGACGCTGAGCTACGCCGAACTGGAGGCCGAGAGCAACCGGCTGGCCCGACTGCTCACCGACCGCGGGGTCACCCCCGGCGCCCTCGTCGGCCTCTACGCCCACCGCTCCGTCCGGCAGCTCGTCGCCATGCTCGCCATCCTCAAGGCCGGGGCCGCGTTCCTGCCGCTGGACCCGCAGCACCCCGCCGAGCGGACCGCCGAGATGCTCGCCGAGGCCGGCTGCCCCGTGGTGCTCGCGGACGCGCCCCTCGACGTCCCCGCCGACGCCACCCTGCTGCGGCTGGACACCCTGGACTGGTCCGGGCAGGACGCCGCCGAACCGGCGCCGGCCACCGGCCGGGACGACCTGATCTACGTCATCTACACCTCCGGCTCCACCGGGCGCCCCAAGGGCATCGCCATGCGCCACGGCGCCCTCGCCAACCTGCTGGCCTGGCAGACCCGCGCCTTCCCGTTCGCCGAGGACGACCGGGTGCTCCAGTTCAGCCCGCTCCACTTCGACATCTGCATGATGGAGACCTTCGGCACCTGGGCGGCCGGCGGCACCGTCGTCCTGGTGGACGCCGACACCCGCCGCGACGCGCTGCGGCTGCTGCCGTACCTGGACGAGCAGGGCATCACCCGGCTCTTCCTGCCGTACGTCGCCCTCCAGCAGCTCGCCGAGGTCGGCGCCGCCCGCCGGACCTGGCCCACCGCGCTGCGCGAGGTGTTCACCGCCGGCGAGCAACTGCACGCCACCGCCGAACTGCGCGTCTTCTTCGAGCGGACCGGGGCCGCGCTGCACAACCAGTACGGGCCCTCCGAGGCGCACGTGATCACCTCCCACACGCTGCCCGCCGCGCCCGCCGACTGGGAGGCGCTGCCCCCGGTCGGACGCCCCGTGGACAACGCCCGCATCTACCTGCTGGACCCGCACGGCACCCCGGTGCCGCGCGGCGTCGCCGGCGAGCTGTGCGTGGCCGGCGACTGCCTGGCCCGCGGCTATCTGCACCGCGAGGACCTGACCGCCGAGCGCTTCGTGCCCGACCCCTTCCACCCCGGCGAGCGGATGTACCGCACCGGAGACCTCGCCCGCTACCGCGCCGACGGCGAGCTGGAGTACCTCGGCCGCATCGACCACCAGGTCAAGGTGCGCGGCTTCCGCGTCGAGCCGGGCGAGATCGAGGCCGCGCTGCTCACCCACCCCGGTGTCAAGGCGGCCGTGGTCGAGGCGCGCGGCACCGGCGCCGCCCAGGCGCTGATCGCCTGGGTGGTCGCCGCCGACGGCGAGCCGCCGTCGGTGGAGGCGCTGCGCCGGTACTGCGCCGACCGGCTGCCCGAGTACATGGTGCCCACCGTCTTCGTGCCGCTGGACGCCCTGCCGCTGACCGTCGCCGGCAAGGTGGAGCGCAGGCGGCTGCCGGAGCCGGAGCGCACCGAGCGCGGCGGCACCGAACCCGGCACCCCGCTGCAGAAGTCCGTGGCCGCCGTCTTCGCCGAGGTCCTCGGCGTCCGCGAGGTCGCCGTCGAGGACGACTTCTTCCGCCTGGGCGGACACTCGCTCGCCGTGACCCGCGCCGCGCTGCGGCTCAGCGAGGAACACGGCGTCGACGTCACCGCGCAGGTGATCTTCGCCCATCCCACGGTGGGCGGCGTCGCCGAGAGCCTGGAGACGCTGCTGTGGGCCGCCGACGGCCCACCCACCGCCATCGCCGGTACCGACCATGCCCGGGAAGAGGGAGAGCTGTGACATCACCGGTCGAACTCCTCGCGGAGCTGCGGGCCCGCGACATCCGGCTCTGGGAGGAGGACGGGCGGCTGCGCTTCAGCGCCCCGCCCGGCGCCCTCGACGCCGAGCTGCGCGGCCGGATCACCGCCCGCCGCGACGAACTGATCGCCCTGCTCAAGGGGGTGCGCGGCGGCCGCGCCGCCGAACGGCCGCCGGTCACCCCGCTGGACCGCGCCGCCGGCCCGCTGCCGCTCTCCTACGGCCAGCAGCGCATGTGGGTGATGGCCGAGATGCTGCCCGACAGCGGCGCCGCCGCCTATGTGCTCTCCGGGCGGATCACCCTGGAGGGCCGGCTCGACGCCCCCGCCGTGGCCGCCCTCCGCCGCGCCCTGACCGAGCTGGTGCGGCGCCACGAGGCGCTGCGCACCGTGGTCCGCGTCGGCGAGGGGCAGCCGTACGCCGAGGTCCTGGCGGATGTCGAGGTCCCGCTCCCCGAACGGCATCTGGCCGCCGGCGAGAGCGTCGCCGAACTGGCCGCCGCCGAGGCCCGGCTCCCCTTCGACCTCGGCACCGCCCCGCTGCTGCGGGCCGTCCTGGTCCACGACGGACCCGACCGCGCTCATCTGCTGCTGTCCGTGCACCACATCAGCGCCGACGCCTGGTCGCTGGGCATCCTCTACCGGGAGCTCTTCGCGCTCTACGGCGGCTACGCCCAGGGCGTGGAGCCGGTCGGACTGCCCGAACTCACCGTGGGCTACGCCGACTACGCCGGCTGGCAGCGCACCCACCTCACCCCCGAGGCGCTCGCCGACGACGTCACTTACTGGCGGGAGCGGCTGGACGGGCTGCCCGCGCTGCTCGACCTGCCCGCCGACCGGCCCCGCCCGGCCGTCCAGTCCTACCGGGGCGCCGCCGAGCCGTACCACCTGCCCGCCGAACTCCTCGACGGCGTACGGAGGCTGGCCGCCACGCACGGCTGCACCCCGTACATGGTGCTGCTCGCCGCCTGGTCGCTGGTGCTCTCCCGGCTCAGCGGCGCCACCGACCTGGCCGTCGGCACCCCGGTCGCGGGCCGGCCGCGGCCCGAGGTGGAACCGCTCATCGGGTTCTTCGTCAACACCCTGGTGCTGCGCGTCGACACCGAAGGCGACCCCGGCTTCACCGAGCTGCTGGAGCGGGTCCGCGCCACCTCACTGGCCGCCTTCGACCACCAGGACCTGCCCTTCGAACAGCTGGTGGAGGTGGTGCGGCCGGAGCGGACGCTCAGCTACAGCCCGCTCTTCCAGCACATGTTCATCCTCCAGAACGCCACCGCCGACACCTTCGAGCTGCCCGGCTTCCGCTGCCGGCTGGAGGAGACGCACACCGGCACCGCCAAGTTCGACACCACCCTCATCGCCGAGGAGGGCCCCGACGGGCTGCGCGGAACCCTGGAGTACGCCACCGACCTCTACGACGCGGCGACCATACGCCGCTACCTCGGCCACTGGCGCACCGTGCTGGAGGGCGCCCTCGCCGCCCCCGACACCCCCGTCTCCCGGCTGGAGCTGCTCGGCGGCGACGAGCGGCGGCGCATGGTCGCCGACTGGAACGACACCGCGCTCGACGTCCCGGCCGCCACCGTCCACGAGCTGGTCGAGCGGCAGGCCGCGGCCACCCCCGACCGGCCGGCGGTCGTCCAGGGCGACGGCGGGCTCAGCTACGCCGAGCTCGACGCGGAGGCCGAGCGGCTGGCCGGGCTGCTGCGCGAGCGCGGCGCCCGCCCCGGCACCCTGGTCGGGCTCTGCCTGCCGCGCACCCCCCGGCTGGTCACCGCGCTGCTCGCGGTGCTCAAGTCCGGGGCCGCGTACCTGCCGCTGGACCCGTCGGCCCCGGCCGAGCGCAACGACCACATCCTGGCGGACGCCGGGGCGCCGCTGGTGCTCACCGTCTCCGCGCTGCGCCCCCGGCTGACCGTGCCGGAGGGCACCGCGGTGCTCTGCCTGGACGAGCAGGACCAGGCCGCGGCCACCGTCGACACGGCCACCGTCGACACGGCTACCGTCGACGCGGCGGCCGGAGAGCCGGCCGCCGCCGGGCCCGAGGACCTGGCGTACGTCATCTACACCTCCGGCTCCACCGGCCGCCCCAAGGGCGTCATGGTCGAGCACCGCAACGTGGTCAACTTCCTGGCCGCCATGAGCGAGGAGTTCGGCGCCGAGAGCGCCGGCACCTGGCTGGGCGTCACCACCGTCTCCTTCGACATCTCCGTGCTGGAGCTGGTGTGGACCCTCAGCCACGGCTCGACCGTGGTGCTCCAGCCGGACGCGCCGCGGCACACCGGGCGTCGCCCCGGCAAGGTCGCGGACCTGAGCCTGTTCTACTTCGCCAGCGCCTCCGACACCACCGGCCCGTCCGCCCCCGGCGCCTACCGGCTGCTGCTGGAGGGCGCGAGATTCGCCGACCGCAACGGCTTCGAGGCGGTCTGGACGCCCGAGCGGCACTTCCACGCCTTCGGCGGGATCTACCCCAACCCGTCCGTGGTGGGCGCGGCCCTCGCCGCCGTCACCGAGCGGGTCGCCATCCGCGCGGGCAGCGTGGTGCTGCCGCTGCACAGCCCGCTGCGCGTGGTGGAGGAGTGGGCCGTCGTCGACAACCTCTCCGGCGGCCGGGCCGGCATCTCCGTCGCCTCCGGCTGGCAGGCCGACGACTTCGTGCTGGCGCCCGACCACTACGCCGACCGCAAGCAGGTCATGCTGGACGGCATCGACACCCTGCGCACCCTGTGGGCGGGCGGCTCCGTCGAACTCCCCAACGGCTACGGCAAGCCCACCGCCGTGCGCGCGCTGCCCCGGCCCGTCCAGGCCGAGCTGCCGCTGTGGGTCACCGCCGCCGGCAGCCCCGACACCTTCCGCGCGGCCGGCGAGTCCGGCGCCAACGTCCTCACCCACCTGCTCGGCCAGGACCTCGCCGACCTCGCCGCCAAGGTCGAGATCTACCGGCGGGCCCGGGCCGAGGCCGGACACCAGGGCCCGGGCCGGGTGACGCTGATGGTGCACACCTTCCTCGGCGAGGACCCCGAGGCGGTACGGGAGCGGGTGCGCGGCCCCTTCCGCGACTACCTCGCCTCCTCGCTGGGCCTCATCGGCAACCTCGCCCGCACCATGGGCCTCGGCGACGACCTCGGCGCCCTGCCCGAGGAAGACCTCCAGACCCTCCTGGACCACGCCTTCGAGCGCTTCTACGACACCGCCGCGCTCTTCGGCACCACCGAGCGGGTCGTCGAGCGGCTGGACGCCATCGCCGACACCGGCGTCGACGAGGTGGCCTGCCTCATCGACTTCGGCCTCGACGACGACAGCGTCCTCGACGCGCTGCCGCTGCTGGCCCGGGCGCGCGAACAGCACGCGGACCGCGGCGCCGAGGCCGCGCTGTCGGTGCCCGCGCTGATCGAGAAGCACGCCGTCACCCGGCTCCAGTGCACCCCCTCCCAGGCCGCCATGATCCTCGCCGAACCCGGCGGGCCCGAGGCCCTCGGCCGGCTGGAGCTGCTCCTGCTGGGCGGCGAGGAGCTCCCCGCGGCCCTGGCCGAGCGGCTCGTCGGGCTCACCGACGCCCGCGTCCACAACATGTACGGGCCCACCGAGACCACCATCTGGTCCACCACCCACCGGGTCGACCCCGACGGCTCCGCGCTCATCGGCCGGCCCATCGCCAACACCGCCCTGTACGTCCTGGACGCGGCCCGCAACCCGGTGCCCGTCGGCGTCCCCGGCGAACTCCACATCGGCGGGGCCGGGGTCACCCGCGGCTACCTGGGCCGCCCCGAGCTCACCGAGGAGCGCTTCACCGCCGACCCGTTCGCGACCGCGCCCGGCGCCCGCATGTACAACACCGGCGATCTGGTGCGCTACCGCCCCGACGGCACCCTGGAGTTCATCGGCCGCACCGACCACCAGGTCAAGGTGCGCGGCTACCGCATCGAACTCGGCGAGATCGAGGCGGCGCTGCGCTCCCACCCCGACGTCGCCCAGGCGGCCGCCACCGTGCACGGCGACGGCGTGGACCGACAGCTCGCCGGCTACGCCGTGGCCCGGCCCGGCGCCCGGCTCTCCGTGCCGGAGCTCCGCGCCCACCTCGCCGAGCGGCTCCCCGGGTACATGCTGCCGGCCTCCCTGCGGGAGCTGCCCGAGCTGCCCTACACCCCCAACGGCAAGGTGGACCGGCGGGCGCTGCCGGCCCCCGCCGACGCCGCCCGCGCCGAGACCGAGTGGATCGCCCCACGCGGCCTCACCGAGATGCGGCTCGCGGTGCTCTGGGAGGACGTCCTGGGGACGCGTTCCCTCGGGGTGCGGGACGACTTCTTCCACCTGGGCGGCAACTCGGTGCTCGCGGTGATGCTGCTGGCCGAGGTGGAGCGGCAGTTCGGCCGCCGGCTCTCGCTGGCCACCCTCATCCAGGGGCCCACCATCGCCGAGATGGCCCACACCCTGGACCAGAAGGGCGACACCGGCCGGCGCTCGCTGATCCGGCTGCGGCCCGGCGGCGAGACCCCGCTGTACCTGCTGCCCGGCGCCGGCGGCAACCTCGTCTACTTCCACGAGCTGGTCGGCGCGCTGCCGGAGCGGCTGGCGGTGCACGGCCTCCAGCCGTCCTTCACCCAGGACATCGCCGCCGCCACCCTGGTGCCCGAGCTGGCCGACCAGTACCTGCCGCTGGTGCTGGAGAACCAGCCCGAAGGGCCGTACCACTTCGTCGGACACTCCTTCGGCGGGCACATCGCCATGGAGCTCGCGGCCCGGCTGCGCCGGCTCGGCAAGGAGGTCGGGCTGGTCGGCCTGGTGGACACCGCCGCGCCGCTGCCGGAGCGCCGGGAGCACTTCGACGACTGGGACCAGGCCGCCTGGCTGGCCACCCTGGCCCGGGTCTTCGCCCGCATCTTCCGGCGGGAGCTGGAGCTCGGCGAGGAGGAGCTGCGCGCGCTGCCGGAGGGCGAGCAGCTGGGCCGGCTGCGCCAGGTGCTGGCCGAACAGCGGGTGCTGCCGCCGGAGTTCGACGACGACACCCAGCTGAACGGCTTCGTCCGCGCCTACATCGCCGACCAGCGCAGCCTGTACGCGCCGGCCGAGCCGCACGAGGGCACGCTGACCTTCTTCCGCGCCGCCGAACTGCACCGCGACAACGTGCCGCCCCCGGCCCTGTCGTGGATCCTCGACGACCCGGCGCGCGGCTGGGGCCGCTTCTCCACCCGCCCGGTGGAGGTCCACGAGACCTCCGGCGACCACCTGACCATGCTCACCACCCCGCACGTCGACCAGCTGGCGAAGTTCATCGACGAGCTGACCGGGGACTGACCGGGCGGCACCACCGCACCGGCGGGCCCCACCCCGACCACCCGAACCCCACCCGTTGTCAAGGAAAGCGAGAACCACCCATGCCGGTCCAGCTGCTGGATCTCCTCGCCTGTCCCGCCTGCGCGGGAACGATCGAGCGCACCTCGGCCCTGGAGATCGCCTGCACCTCCTGCGTCCGCACCTCCACGGCGACCGAGGGCTTCATCGACATGATCCAGGAGGCCGGGAAGCCCGACCCGGCCGCCCCCACGACCGCCCAGAAGCTCATGGAGTCCAAGGCGTTCGTGCGGCTCTACGAGGTCGCCATGCGGCCCTTCTTCGCCCGGCTGTTCGCCGGCTTCGGCAGCCATGTGCCCAGCTACGCCGAGGAGTTCCAGGTCTACAACGACTGGCTGAAGCTGGACGAGGAGCGCACCGGCGCCTGGCTCGACCTGTCCTGCGGCGCCGGCTACTTCACCGACCGGCTGGCCGGCGCGGTGCCCAACGCCACCGTGGTCGGCCTCGACATCTCGGTGGCGATGCTGAAGAAGGCCCTCCATGAGACCGTGGGCCGGCCCAACGTGGAGCTGGTCCGCGGCGACGTGCGCGGGCTGCCGTTCCGGGACGAGGTCTTCGACGGCGTCAGCAACCCCGGCTCGCTGCACCTGTACGCCGACCCGCAGTCCGCCTACCGGGAGGTCTTCCGGCTGCTCAAGCCGGGCGGCGTCTACACCGCCTCCACCTTCGCGCTCAACGACTACCCCACCAGCAAGCTGGGCGTGAAGCTGACCGGCATCCGGCGCACCGACCTCTCGACGCTGCCGGAGGAGCTGGAGAAGGCCGGCTTCGTCAACTACCGCCTGGTGAAGTTCGGCTCCGCCTTCGTCTTCGCGGTCACCAAGCCCTGACCGCACCCGGGCCGCGCCCCGGACCGGGCTCACGGCCCGGCCCGGGGCGCCCGGTCGTCCGCCCCCGGCCCCGCTCCCGGGGCGGCGGCCCGTCCCGACCCGACCTGAACCGAGTCCCGCTCCTCGCATCCAGGCTGAATTGGGGTACCGCATGTCCCTGCTGCTGCGCATCACCGCACGTCCGCGGTTGTTACTGTCCCTGACCGTCCTGCTGCTGATCGGCGCCGTGCTGGTCGGCGGCGGGCTCACCGACCGGCTGAAGCTCGGCGGCACCGAGGATCCCGCCGCCGAGTCCAGCAGGGCGGCGCAGGTGATGGACGCCAAGTTCCCGGCCAGCCGGCCGAACCTGGTGATGCTCGTCGACAGCGGCGCCGACACCGACACCGGCGCCGACACCGACAGCGGCGCCGACGACACCGAGGTCGCCGCGCAGGGCACCCGGCTGGCGGACCGGCTGGCGGGGGAGCGGGGGGTCACCGGCGTCGTCCACTACTGGCAGCGCAAGGACCCGGCCCTGCGCGCCGAGGACGGGAGGCACGCCCTGATCGTCGCCCGCATCACCGGCGACGAGACACAGGCGGGCAAGGTGTTCGACCGGCTGGACGACGACTACCAGGGCCGGATCGGCGACCTGGACGTCTCCCTCGGCGGCACCGTCGCGGTCCGCAACGAGGCACAGCGGCAGACCGCCGACGACCTCGTCAAGGCGGAGGTCATCGCGCTGCCGATCGTGCTGGTCATCCTGGTGCTGGCCTTCGGCAGCGTGGTCTCGGCCCTGCTGCCGCTCGCCATCGGCGTCATCGCCATCATGGGCACCAGCGCGGTGCTGTTCCTGATCACCGAGTTCACCGACGTCTCGATCTTCGCGCAGAACCTCACCACGGCGCTCGGCTTCGGCCTCGCCATCGACTACGCGCTGCTGATCGTCCGGCGATATCGGGAGGAGCTCAAGAAGGACCCCGACCCGTCCGCGGCGCTGAGCGCCACCCTGCACACCGCCGGCCGCACCGTGCTGTTCTCCGCCTTCGTGGTGGCAGTCTCGCTGGCGGCGATGCTGATCTTCCCGATGTACTTCCTGCGCTCGTTCGCCTACGCCGGGATCTCCGTGGTCATCCTGGCCGCGTTGGCCGCGCTCACCGTACTCCCCGCCCTGCTGCGGCTCCTCGGCCACCGGGTGAACGCGCTGCGGATCGTCCGCGGCGACCCGGCCGCCCGCGAGGCGGCGGCCGACCGGCGCTGGCGCGCCCTCACCGGCGGCGTGATGCGCCGCGGCCCGATCGTGGCGGTCTCCGTCACCACCCTGCTGGTGCTCCTGGGGCTGCCCTTCCTCAAGGTGGAGTTCGGCACCGTCGACGACCGCCAACTCGGCAGCTCCGCACAGGCCAGGGCCGTACACGACACCATCAGGGAGTCCTTCGCGGGCAGCCCGACCGGCGGTGTCGACGTGCTGGCCGAGGACGCCCCGGCCGACTCCTTGAGCACCTACGCCGCGCGGCTGTCGAAGGTGTCGAAGGTGGCCCGCGTCGACGCCCCCACCGGGAGCTACCGGGCGGGGGAGCGCGTCGCGCCGCCCACCCCCGCCATCGCCGCGCAGCGCACCGTGTCCGGCACCGGCTATCTGACCGTCTGGCCCGCCCACGACGTGGAGGACATCTCCGCCGAGAGCCAGCAACTGGTCGAGGACGTGCGCGCGGTCGAGGCGCCGTTCGACGTGAAGGTCGGCGGCCAGGCGGCGATGCTCGTGGACAGCCGGGCCGTCATCGGCGACCTCCTGCCCTACGCGCTGCTCTTCATCGTCGTCGTCACCCTGCTGATGGTCTTCCTGATGACCGGCTCCCTCGTGCTGCCGCTCCAGGCCGTGGTCCTCAACGCCCTCAGCCTCACCGCGATGTTCGGCGCCGCCGTCTGGGTCTTCCAGGACGGCCACCTCAGCGGTCTGCTCGGGGTGACCCCCACCGGCTTCATCGAGACCTCGCTGCCGGTGCTGATGTTCTGCCTGACCTTCGGCCTGTCGATGGACTACTCCCTCTTCCTGCTCTCCCGGATCAAGGAGAACTACCAGCGCACCGGCGACCACCGCGGCGCCGTCCTCGCCGGTGTCTCGCAGACCGGCGGCGTCATCACCGCCGCGGCCGTCCTGCTCGCCGTCGTCATGATCGCCATCGGAAGCTCGCAGATCTCCCTCACCAAGATGCTCGGCCTCGGCACCGCCCTGGCCGTGCTCGTCGACGCCACCATCGTCCGCTGCCTCCTGGTCCCCGCCCTGATGGCCGTCTTCGGCCGCACCACCTGGTGGGCCCCCAAGTCCTGGCGCACCGAGCGCTTCACGCTCAGCGAGGAGGGACCGGCAGCGCGGCGACCGGAGCCGACCACGCGCCGGTGAGGGACGGCTCGTCGCCCACCTCCCGCGGAGCGCCGAGCGGAGCCCCCTAAGAAGGTTCTAAGAGACGCTTCTGGCAGGGTGTGGGCAGATCCACGCCACAGAGAGACCTCGCCCATGCCCGCCGCCGCCACCAAGACCGTGCTCGTCGTCGACGACGACCCCGAGGTCCGGGCCGCCGTCGCCGACGGGCTGGCCGTCGAGGGCTACGCGGTCCGAGAGGCGGCGGACGGGCTGGCCGCGCTGGCCGCCGTCGCCGCCGACCCGCCCGACGCCCTCGTGCTGGACGTGGCCATGCCGGTGCTCGACGGGCTGGCGGTGTGCCGCCGGCTGCGCGCGCTGGGAGACCGCACCCCGGTGCTCGTCCTCACCGCCCTGGACGAGGTCAGCGACCGGGTGGCCGGGCTGGACGCCGGCGCCGACGACTACCTCGTCAAGCCGTTCGCCCTCGACGAGCTGCTGGCCCGGCTGCGCGCGCTGCTGCGCCGGGCCGCCCCCGAGCCCGCCGCGGCGGAGGCCGCCGACGAACTGCTGTCCTTCGCGGACCTCACCGTCGACCCGGCCACCCGCACCGGGGTGCGCGACGGGCGGCGGCTGGAGTTCACCCGGACCGAGTTCGCGCTGCTGGAGATCCTTCTCCGCCACCCCGGCCAGGTGCTGCCGCGCGAGCTGATCCAGGAGCGGGTCTGGGGCACCGACTTCGGGCCCGGCTCCAACTCGCTCGCCGTCTACATCGGCTATCTGCGCCGCAAGCTGGAGGCCGGCGGCGCCTCGCGCCTGGTGCACACCGTGCACGGCGTCGGCTACGAACTGGCGCAGCGGTGAGCGCCGCGCGCCCCCGCCGCCGACCGTGGCCCCGGCTCCGTGGGCTCCGGCTCCGTGGGCTCCGGCTCCGAGGGCTCCGGCTCGGCCGCAGACCGCTGCGCACCCGACTGGCGCTGATCACCTCGGCGGCGGTGGCGCTGGTGGCGCTCGGCGGCTGCGCGGCCGCGTATGTCGTCATCCGCCACGAGCTGGTGCGCCAGCTCGACCTCCAGCTCACCCAGCAGGCCACCCTCGTCCACCAGGAGAAGCGCGGCCAGGGGCCGGGACCGCTGTACGGGGAGTGCGTCTGGCTGGCCGCGCCCGCCTGCGCGCAGATCGTCACCGACCGCACCGGAACCCCCGGCGGCCCGCGCGACGAGGACCTGGTGCTGCCGGTCGGCGAGGCCACCCGCCAGGTCGCGGCCGGCGGCCGCGCCGCGTACTACAGCGACATCACCCTGCGCGGCCACCGGATGCGGATGCTCACCACCCCGCAGCCCGGCCACCGCGCGCTCCAACTGGCCATCCGCGCCGACACCGTCGACCAGGGCGTACGGCGGGCCGGCCGGCTGCTCGCCGCCGTCGGCGCCGCCGGGGTGCTGCTGGCGGCCGTCCTCGGCTATCTCGCCTCCCGCGCGGCGCTGGCCCCGGTCACCCGGCTCACCGCCACCGCCGAGCGGATCGCCGCCACCCGCGACCCCGCCCACCGCATCGAGCTGCCCGCGGCCGAGGCCCACCGCCGGGACGAGGTCACCCGGCTCGCCGACAGCTTCAACACCATGCTCGGCGAGCTCGAACAGTCCGTCGCCGCCCAACGCCGGCTGGTCGCCGACGCCTCCCACGAGCTGCGCACCCCACTCACCGCGCTGCGCACCAACGCCGAGCTGCTGGCCCGCGCCGAGCGACTCACCCCCGCCCAGCGCGACCGGGCCGCGGGCGCTCTCGGCCGCCAGCTGCGCGAGGTGACCGGGCTGGTCAACGACCTGATCGAGCTGGCCAGGGACGAGGAGCCGCAGCCGCTGGTGGAGCCGCTGCGGCTGGACCGACTGGCGGCCCGCTGCGTCGAGGACGCCTGCGGCCACTGGCCGAACACCTCCTTCGGCGCCGAGCTCGCCCCGTGCGTGGTGCACGGCGTCCCGGCCCGGCTGGCCCGGCTGCTGTCCAACCTGCTCGACAACGCCGCCAAGTTCAGCCCGCCCGGCACCCCGGTCGAGGTGGCGCTGACCGTCTCCGTCCGGACCGTCTCCGGTCGGACCGTCCAGCTCACCGTCCGCGACCACGGCCCCGGCATCGCCGCCGCGGACCTGCCGTACGTCTTCGACCGCTTCTACCGCTCCCGCGAGGCCCGCGCCCTGCCCGGCTCCGGGCTCGGGCTGGCGATGGCCCGGCAGATCGCCCGCGCGCACGGCGCCGAACTCACCGCGGAGCGGCCCGAGGACGGCGGCGCCCGCTTCCGGCTACGGCTGCCCGGCGAGGCCGCTTCCCAGGAACCCGCCGAGGCCGCTTCCTAGAAGTCCCCGAGGCCGTTTCCTGGGCACAGGCCCGAGACAGTTCCCCAGGCCGCTCCTGAGACAGTCCCCGAGGCCGCTTCTTAAGCGCCACGTCCATCGGCGGTTCGGCCGGCAGTTCATAGGCGTCCGCGATCAGTTCGTACGAGCGGAGCCGGGCCTCCCGGCCATGCCCCACCGCCGTGATCTTGACCTCGTCCACGCTGGTGCTCTTGATCAGGTCGTTGAGCCCTTCGCGGACCGCGTCCGGCGTTCCGAATGCGACATTCGACAGCCAGCTGGTCACGAAGTCCCACTCCATATCGCTGAATTCATACGCCTCGGCCTCCTCGGGCGTGGGCACCAGCCCGGGCCGCCCGGTGCGTAGCCGCAGCATGGAGAGCGCGCCGGTCATCACCTGCCGCCGGGCCTCCCGCTCCTCCTCGGCCGCGAAGGCCGAGACGCCGATGGAGGCGTACGGCCGGTCGAGGACGGCCGACGGCCGGCAGCTCTGGCGGTAGAGGTCGAGCGCGGGGAGGGTGTTGGCGGAGGAGAAGTGGTGCGCGAAGGAGAACGGCAGCCCCAGCGTCCCGGCGAGCCGGGCGCTGAACCCGCTGGATCCCAGCAGCCACACCGAGGGCCGGTCGGCGGACTGCACCCCGCCGGGCACGGTGCCCTGGACGGGGCCGGGGACGGCGTGGATACGGGCGTACCGGTGCCCGTCGGGGAAGTCGTCATCGAGGAACCGGGTCAGCTCCGCGAGCTGCTGCGGGAACTCGTCGGCGCCCTCATGGAGCCGGTCGCTGCGGCGCAGGGCCGCCGCGGTGGCGCCGTCGGTCCCCGGCGCCCGGCCCAGCCCCAGGTCCACCCGCCCCGGTGCCAGCGCCTCCAGCGTGCCGAACTGCTCGGCGATCACCAGCGGCGCGTGGTTGGGAAACATGACCCCGCCGGAGCCGAGCCGGATCCGCTCGGTGTGCGCGGCCAGGTGGGCGAGATCACCGCCGGGGAGGAGCTGGCCACCCCCGGCATCGAGTGGTGCTCGGCCACCCAGAACCGGTGGAACCCCCGCCGCTCCGCCTGCTTCGCCAGCTCGGTGGTGGTGCGCAGCGCCTGGGAGACGGTCAGTCCGCTCCCCACCGTCGCCAGGTCGAGCACCGACAGCGGCACGGGCGCGGTGCCGCGGGCCGTGCCCCGGATGGTGTCGTGCCCCCCGGCATGTCCGCCCTGCTCCTCGGCCACGGTGCGCGCCCTCTCTGTGCTCAGCACTGCTACGGAGTCTCCCGCCAGCACAACCGGAGCACGACTCCGCTTTATTCCCGTACGGGCCCCACGGCGGGGTGCGCCGTGGGGCCCGTACAGGTGCGGAGAAGGGTGAGGGGTCAGACCTCACACGCGATCTCGCTGCCGAAGAACGGAAGGTCCTCCTCACAGGTGTCGGTGCCGGAGCCGCCGTTCACGGTGCCGGTGCCTCCCACGCCCACGTGCAGGCTGTCGTCCCCCGCGCCACCCAGGATGTTGCAGTCCAGGGCGATGTCAACATCGATGACGTCGTTCTCGCCGTTGCCTGCCAGGGTGCTGTTGGTGCACGAGGCGACATTCACGGTGTCGTTACCACCGCCGCCTTCAGGGCTGTTGCTGTTGAGGACGGCGGCGAGGTTGAAGATGTCCGCGCCCAGACCACCGGAGATCGAGTCGAAGGTCACGGTGCCGAGGACCGTGATCCGGTCCGCGCCACCACCGAGGGAGACGGTGCCCGAGCTGTTGCCGTCCACGTTCACGACGTCGTCATCGGCACCGGTGTCGAGGGAGCCGGTGGCGACGCCGAGGATCGTCACGGTGTCGGCGCCGCCGGCCGTGGAGATGCTGCCCCCGAGGGCAATGCCGCCGACGGTGACGTCGTCGGCACCGGCGCCGGCGTTAACCGTGCCACCGGCACTGGCGACGACCGTGATCGAGTCGTTGCCGCCACCGCTGTTGACCGTCTGCCCCACCAGCAGGAACGGGCAGAGGATGTTGTCGTCGCCGCTGGTCTCCGACCCCACGCACTGCAACGGCAGCGCGGAGGCGGAGGTGGCCGACAGCCCGACCGTCCCGAGAGCGATCAGCGCCACGGTGCCCATCCAGGCAAGGCCGTGACGCAGCGAGATCCGTTTCATGAGGTGCTCCTCTCCGCCCGGCGGCGTCGTTCGTCCACGACGGGCCGGTGCGGCGGGTAGCGAGGGGAAGGGGTGGAGTGAACCGCGCGAATCCCATGGATTCCCGCGTGAAAGGCCCACTCGGGCACCGAAGCCCTGAGGGGGAGTCACCGGCGTACACCAGCCGCGGCAATTGGCCCCAGAAAGCCGGGAGTCGAGGGGCGACAGGGAGGTGGATTGCGGTCTCTCGCGAGCCGGAATCCACCGATGCGCACAGCGTGCGCCCGACCCCCCGTCCTGGGAAGGCGCGCAGCGGGAGCGCGCGGTGGTGAGATTCCGCGATCGCGGGACGAATGACTACTCGAATTCAACCGGATCGCCCGGCGGGCCTCAGGAGGGCTCGATCGCCGGGGTGACCTGGGGCACGCGGGGCTGATACCGGACCGGGACGGTAAACCCGGACCTCACATGCCAGTACCTCAAACCACCCCGGACGGTGAGCTGAAGAAGGGCTGGTACGTCCTTGAGTTCTGATCCGGCACGTCGCAAGGGGCCGTGGCCTGGGGGCACTTAGACCGTGTCCTATGTGGTGAGGCGGACGAGTCGCTTGTAGCAGCAGATTGCGGCGGCAAGTCCGAGGAATGCCAGGTAGTTGCGGGGATCGCGTTCGTAGCGGGGCGAGAGTCGGCGGTAGCCGGTCAGCCACGACATGGTGCGCTCGATCACCCACCTGCGGCGGCCGAGGCGTTCGCTGGACTCGATGCCCTTGCGTGCAATGCGGACGCCGATGCGCTTGCCGCGGAGCCATTTCCGCAGATGGGGAACGTCGTATGCCTTGTCCGCGTGCAGGCGCTGGGGTTTGAAGTGGCGGCCGCGGTGGGGATCGTGTCTCGTTTGGTGACCGGTCACCATGGGTTTCAGGGCTTCGCTGTCGTGGGTGTTGGCGGCGGAGACGCCGACGACGAGGGGCAGCCCGTTCTGGTCCGACAGGACGTGCATCTTGGAACCCGGCTTGCCCCGATCCACGGGCGACGGGCCTGTGAGTTCGCCCCCTTTTTCGCCCGTACATGGGCGGAGTCCAGGACGACGCGGGTCACGTCAATCAGACCCGCGTCGTCGAGCCGGTGCAGGACCGCCTCGTGCAGCCGTCCCCACACGCCAGCGCGCGACCAGATCAGGAACCGGCGATGAGCGGTCGACTTCGATATGCCGAAGCACGGCGGCAGTGCCCGCCAGGCACAGCCGCTGACCAGCACGTAGATGATCGCGGCGAACAGCGTTTCATCAGGCGTGTCCTGCGTGCCGCCACCCTGTGGCCGAACCTTCGACGGTGGGATCAGCGGCTTCGCGATCTCCCACAGCCCATCCGGCACGATCCAGTCCCACGTACCCCGCCCCATGACCGGTCAACGCCCGCCTCACCACATAGGACACGGTCTTAGAAAGCCTCTTACAACCGCTCGTTATCAAGTCCCCATGCGCACCATCACCTCATCCCGCACCGCCCGCGCCGCGGCCGTGGCTCTGGCGGCGTCCCTGACCTGCGTCCCCGTCGTCTCCACCGCCCACGCCGGGCCGGTGGCCACGCCGACGGCCCACCTCCACGGGCACGTCGTGGACCTGCCCGTGCGGGGCGGCACCGTCACCGTCGACACCGTATCGCTGCGCGTCACCGCCCACACCCGCGGCCGGGCCGTGGAGCTGTCCGCCCCCACCGCCACCGACCTCGGCAGGCCCGGTCGGGCCACCCCGGTGAAGGGCGGCGCCCGCTGGAGCTACCCCGACCGCGGGCTGACCGTCACCGCCCGTGCCGAGCGGGGCCGCCTGCTCGTCACCCACACGGCCACCGGCAGCACCGACTCCCGGCTGGCCTGGCCGGTCACCGGCACCGATCGCGCCGCCTCCGCGGTCCAACTGCCGCGCGGCGAGGGGCTCTCCATCCCCCTCGCCGACCGCTTCTGGAACTCCTCCGAGGCCCAGCTCACCGACGCCGACCTGGCCATGGAGTCGGCGCTGTCCCTGCCGCTGTGGGGCCACACCCTCGGCAAGGGCCTGGGCGTCGGCTACCTCGTCCCCACCGACATCGGCACCTCGCTGCGGTTCACCTCCGAGCGCGGCCGGCTGCGCACCACCGCCACCCACCACTTCTCCCGCGCCGAGGGCACCACGGAGTACACCGTCGCCTTCGCGCTCACCGACGGCTCCCCGGTCGCCCCCGCCGCCGACTACCGCGGCTGGCTCACGGAGCACGGACAGCTCGGCAGCCTGCGCGACAAGATCCGGCAGACCCCCGCCACGGCGAAGCTCCTGGGCGCCTTCCACGCCTACCTGTGGGGCGAGGCCCGCACCGCCGAGGGGGTGCGACGGCTGCGCGCGCTGGGTGTTTCCCGGATGTGGCTCGGCTATGACGCCGACGACCGGCCCATGGACGCGGCGGCCGTCACCGCTGCCAAGAAGGCGGGATACCTCGTCGGCCCGTACGACTCCTTCGCCAACGGCCAGGACCCGAAGACCGCGGACGCCCCCACCTCCGTCTGGCCCGACCCGGTCTACCCCGACTTCTGCGTCCAGGGCGCCGACGGCAAGCCCGTCCCCGGCTTCCACGACCGCGGCTGCTACCTCAGCACCGAGGCGTTCGAGCGGGCCGAACCCACCCGCCACCACCTCGCGAACCGCACCCGGGCCATGACCGCCAACGGCGCCGACAGCTACTTCCTGGACGTCGACGCCGCCGGCGAGCTGTTCCGCGACCACGACCCCGCCCACCCCATGGACAGGGCGCGCGACCGCGCCAACCGCCTGGCCCGGATGGAGCGGCTGTCCGCCGGCGACCACCTGGTGCTCGGCTCGGAGTCCGCCGGCGGTTGGGCCAACCAGGTGCTCGCCTTCGACCACGGCTCCGGCACCCCGGTCGCCGACGGGCTCTGGCAGGTCCAGAGGGACAAGGAGAAGTGGGGCGGCTACGCGCCCGCGAACGCCCCCGCCGTCTTCTTCAAGCCCGCCGAGCTCCCCGCGGCGGTGGCCAAGGCGATGTACGACCCCGCCTACCGCGTCCCGCTGTACGAGACCGCGCTGCACGACTCCCTGGTCAACACCGAGCGCTGGGAGCTGTCGTACGACAAGCTGCCGAAGCAGAAGACGACCCGTGCGCTGCTGGCGATGCTCTACAACACCCCCCTCAACGTCGTCCTCGACGGACCGTCGATCGAGAAGCGGGGCGCCGAGCTCGCCGCGCTGCAGAAGTACTTCGCGCCGCTGCACCGCGCCGCCGGGACCGAGCCGATGACCGACTTCCGCACCCTGACCGCCGACCGGCTGGTGCAGCGCACCGAGTTCGGCGACGGCACCCTCACCGTCACCGCCAACTTCGGCACCACCGCCCACGAGGGACTGCCCGGCGGCTGCGTGGACGCCAGGCTCCGCGGCGACACGGAGCCCCGTCGGCTCTGCCCCGACGCCGTCGACCGCTGACGCGCGGGAGCCGGTCGCCCACCACGGGTGTCGGAGGGAGGGTTTCCGGACACCATTCATGACGACGGTGGGAGGGCGGCCGGCTCCCCGAGGGGCACCGCGTGGGGGGAACGCCGATGGTCGAAGCGCTGACAGCCGGGGACCCGCGCTGGTTGGGGCCCTACCGGATCACGGCCCGGCTGGGCGCCGGCGGCATGGGGCAGGTCTATCTGGGCTGCTCCCCGGGCGGGCGCGCGGTGGCCGTCAAGGTCATCCGGCCGGAGCTGACCGACGACCCCGGCTTCCGCGCCCGGTTCGCCCGCGAGGCGGCCGCGGCCCAGGCCGTCAGCGGCGCCTTCACCGCGGCCGTGGTCGGCGCCGACCCGCACAGCGTCCCGCCCTGGCTCGCGACGCTCTACGTCCCCGGACTCTCGCTGGCCGAGGCGGTCGCCCGGCACGGCCCGCTGCCGGCGCGCTCGGTGTGGGCGCTGGGCGCCGGGCTGGCCGAGGCGCTCCAGGCCATCCACGCGGCCGGGCTGATCCACCGCGACCTCAAGCCGTCCAACGTGCTACTGGCCGCCGACGGCCCACGCGTCATCGACTTCGGCATCGCGGTGGCCTCGGAGGCGGCCGGCACCCTCACCCGCAGCGGTCTCGTCGTCGGCACCCCGGGCTTCATGGCCCCCGAGCAGCTGACCGGCGAGCCCGTGGGCACGGCCACCGACGTGTTCTGCCTGGGAGCCGTCCTGGTCTTCGCCGCCTGCGGCCGCGGCCCGTTCGGGCAGGGCACCACCCCGGCCCTCGGCTACCGCGCGGTCCACGAGCCGCCGGACCTGACGGACGTGCCCGAGGAGGTGCGCCCCGTCGTGGACCGCTGTCTGGCCAAGGCCCCGCCCGCCCGCCCCACCGTCCCGGAGCTGCTGCGCGAGCTGGCCGAGCGCGTCGTCCCCGAGGCCGCCTCGCAGGCCCCGGGCGGCGGCGCGGAGACCGTGGTGCTCGCCCTCCGCGGCGCCCACTGGCTGCCCACGCCGGTCGCCGACGCCGTCGACCGCGCGCACACCCGTGCCGCCGCCGGCGCCCCGGGCGCGCCCCCCGACAGCCGTGTCGACCGCGCGGCGACCGGCTTCGGCGCCGCGCCCCTCGCCGGGGGCCCGGCGGGACCGGGCGGCGGGGCCGGGACCCCGTACGGGCCGACGGCGTCCGGCCCGGTGCCGCCCGCCGTACGCAAGGGGGCCCCACCGCGCGACGGCGTCGACCCGGCGGCCCCGCCACCGGGCGAAGCGTCCGACGCCGGGGCGGGCGGCCGCGCGGCCACGCGGCGACGGGTGCTGGCCGCGCTCGTGGGCACGGTCGTCGCCGCGGCCGCCGGCCTCGGCGCCCGGCGGCTGTGGGGCGCGGGGGAGGGCGACGGCGCCGACACCGCCGGGCGGGACTCCGGCGAGCCGCGACGCCCGCCCGGGCGGGTGGCGTGGCGGTTCACCACGGGCGGCGCGGTCACCGCCGCCATGGTGGCCGCGGGCGGCGTGGTCTACGCGAGCAGCAAGGACGGCAGCCTCTACGCCCTGGACGCCGCCTCCGGCGACATCCGCTGGCAGTTCACCACCGGCAACGGCGTCTACTCCTCCGCCACCGTCACCGGAGGCGTCGTCTACATCGGCAGCGCCGACTACGCGCTCTACGCGGTGAACGCGGCCACCGGCAAGGAGAAGTGGCGGCTCGACACCGACGGCGAGGTCAACTCCTCGCCCGTGGTGGCGGGCGGGGTCGTCTACGTCGGCAGCGACGACCGCCATCTGTACGCGATCGACGCCCGCACGGGGAAGCGGCGCTGGCGGTTCCCCACCGGCGCCTGGGTGCGCTCCTCACCCGTCGTGGCGGGCGGGGTCGTCTACGTCGGCTGCAGGGACCGCAGCCTGTACGCCGTCGACGCCCGCACCGGCGAGCAGCGCTGGCGGTTCCGCACCGGAGCGGCGGTCAAGTCCTCCCCGGCGATGTGGGGCCGGGTCGTCTGCGTCGGCTCCTACGACGGCAGCCTCTACGCGCTGGACGCCGACACCGGGGAGGTGCGCTGGCGGTTCCGCACCGGAGCCGGCGTCGGCTCCTCCCCGGCGGTCGCCGGAGGCGCGGTCCACGTCGGCAGCGACGACGGCCACCTGTACGCGGTCGACATCGCGAGCGGCGAGCGGCGCTGGGCCTACGACGTCGGCCACATCGTCTACTCCTCTCCGGCGGTCGCCGGCGGAGTGGTCTACGTCGGCGCCAAGAGCGGCAGCCTCTACGCGGTCGACGCCGACACCGGCGAGCGGCGCTGGCGGTTCGCCACCGGAGCGGACGTCAAGTCCTCCCCGGCGGTCGCCGGCGGACTGGTCTTCATCGGGAACGACGACGGCGTGGTGCACGCCCTGCGGGCCTGAGCCCACCGAAAAGCATTGGCGGACGGATAGCGGCGCGGTGATACTGCGCCCCATGTCGATCACCAGGATCAATCCCCCGGAACTCCACCCGACCGCCGGCTACTCCCACCTCAACCTCGTCGACCACGCCCGCACGCTCCACCTCGCCGGCCAGATGCCGCTGACCCGTGACGGCCGGCTCAGCGGGCCCGACCTGGACTCCCAGGTCGACCAGACCGTGGCCAACGCGATGACCGCCCTGACGGTCGCGGGCGCGACGCCCGAGGACGTGGTGCGCACCGTCATCTACGTGGTGAGCTCCGAGGCCGACGTGTTGGGCGGAGTGTGGGACCGGCTGCTCGCCTCACCTCTCGCGCCGGCGTTCACCTCGGCCAGCACCCTGCTGGGCGTGGCCGTGCTGGGGGTCCCCGGCCAGCTCGTCGAGATCGACATCACCGCCGCGCTGCCGCTGCCCGGCTGAGCCGGCGCAGGTTGACCCCACCGCCCGGCAGCGGCAAGGATGGAGCGGCGCATTGGGCGTGTTGTGTGGATTGTGGCCAGCGAGTGATTGTGGGGTTGGTGTGGCGACGGCGACGGGCAAGGTCCTGAACTTCGACGAGTTCCGGGGGTACGGGTTCATCTCGTCGACCTCCGCCAGCGAAGACGTCTTCATGCACGTCAACGATCTGCTGGACGACAAGTCGCTGCTGCGCCCCGGGGTGTTGGTCGAGTTCGAGATCGACACCGGCGACCGCGGCCTGAAGGCGTCCAGCGTGCGCATCCTGGACCGGTCGGCCGCCACGGGCGGCGCCGCGCACGCCACCCGCCGGGCCGCGCCGGCCGTCGAGGGCGCCGGCCGACAGCAGGTCGGGCCCGAGGACGAGCCGCTGTGCGACGTGCTCTCCGAGAAGGAGCTGCTCGGCGAGGTGACGGAGGCGTTCCTCAAGGCCGCCCCGGAGCTGACCGCGGCGCAGATCCTGCTGATCCGTCAGCGGGTGCTGGACATCGCCCGCTCACACAACTGGGTCGAGCCCTAGCCGCGGACGCGGAAGACGGCGGCCCGCCACCGGCACCACGCCCCCCGGCGGGGGGCCGTCGCCCGCCACCGGCGCGAGCGGGCCCGGAACCGCCGGGGCGTGGCCGTCCCGCGCGGTCGGCCGCGCCGCGCCGCGGTCCGCCACCTCGACCCGCTCGCGCGCCGCGCCGGGGCGGCCGGCCGGGCTGCTCGCCCCGGCCGCCGGCATGCGGTCCACGCCCGAGCTCATGAGCCACTGGCGGTACGCGGCGGACTGCCAGGCCGCCTCCCAGTAGGCCGCCTCCAGGTCGGCGTAGACCGCGTCCAAGTCCTCGGGGTACGGGCCGACGCGCCGGGCCAGCAGCAGCCGGACGGCCAGCGGGTCGCCGCGCAGCGGCCGGATCACCATGTCGGAGCGGGACCGCGAGGTCGGCTGGCAGGGGGTGACCACCTCGCCGACGGCGACCAGCGTGGACGCCGTGAGGTAGTCGCCGTGCAGCACATGGGGGTTGAGCCCGGCGTCCTTCAGCACCCGTCGTAAGCCGTCCAGTTCGCCGTCCACGGTCGGGTCGGCCATCCAGCGGTCGCCCGCGAGGTCGGTCAGGTCGACCACCGGCCGCCGCGCGGCGGGGTGGTCGACGGCCATGGACACGAACTGCGGCTCCCGCTCGACCAGGACCTCCAGGGTCAGGCCCTCCGGCACGCGCAGTGGGGAGCCCTCCACCTCGTGGACGAAGGCGATGTCCAACTGTCCGGCGGCGACCAGGCGGAGCAGCCGCTGCGCCGAGACGTCCATGTTCAGGGTGGTCTCGGTGTCCGGCAGCCGCACCCGCAGCCGGCTCAGCCAACCGGGCAGCGCGCGGCTGGCGGTGGAGCCGATCCGCAGCCGGGGGCCGGCGGCCCGGGCGGCCGCCGCCTTGGCCTCGGTGAGGAGGGCGGACATCTCGGCGATCAGCGGCCGGGCCCGGCTGAGCACCACGCTGCCCAGCGGGGTGGGTCGGCAGCCCGTGCGCTCACGCGAGAAGAGCATCCCGCCCAGGGAGTTCTCGATGCGCCGGAGCTGCGTGGTCAGCGAGGGCTGGGTCAGCCCCAGCTGGCGGGCCGCCCTGTGCAGGCTCCCGGTGTCGGCGATCGCGCAGATCGCGCGCAGGTGTCTCACCTCCAGCTCCATGCACTGAGAGTAAGGCGGTGGCCTGAGTCACACCAGCGAATTCAGGTACGGGTTTCACCTTTCTCGCACCGGTGTCCGTCGGTGATGCGATGAGGCTATCGCCGGTTGACATCATCCCCACGGGCCCCACCGTCCCCGACGATCCGGGTACCGAACCGTCTCAGACGAGTAGGAGCCCCCCATGAGACACCGCAGGACCGCGCTGTCCGCTCTTGCCGGACTGGGCCTGGCCGCCGCCACGTTGGCCGCCGTCCCCGCCCAGAGCGCCACCGCCCAGACCACCACCGCGACCAAGAGCGCGGCGGTCTCCTCGTACGCCCAGTACGAGGGGTCGAAGGAGAACGCCGCCAACAACAAGGCGTTCTACCAGGCCGTCATGAAGTCGGTCGCCAAGAAGCGCGCCGCCAACCCGGGCGCCACGGCCGTCACCGTGGTCTACAACGCCTCCAGCGCGCCCAGCTTCCGCGCCCAGATATCCCGTAGCGCGCAGATCTGGAACTCCTCGGTCTCCAACGTGAAGCTCCAGGAAGGCTCGAACGCGGACTTCCGCTACTACGAGGGCAACGACTCGCGCGGCTCGTACGCCTCGACCGACGGCCACGGCCGCGGCTACATCTTCCTGGACTACCGCCAGAACCAGCAGTACGACTCCACCCGCGTGACCGCCCACGAGACCGGTCACGTGCTCGGCCTGCCGGACAACTACCGCGGCCCGTGCAGCGAGCTGATGTCCGGTGGCGGCCCCGGCCCGTCCTGCACCAACGCCTACCCGAACTCCACCGAGCGGGCCCGGGTGAACAGCCTCTGGCGCTACGGCATCAAGGCCGGCTGACCCCGCGGGAGCTCGACGGCCGAGGCGTACGGCGCCCGTGAACCGGGTGCCGTACGACCGAAGCCCCCATGCACTCTCCCCACACAAGCACCGTGCCCGCCCGGCGAACTCGCCGGGCGGGCACGGTGTCGTTCTCGGGGCGGGCGGCTCAGACCGTGCGCCAGTAGCCGAGGGCGTTGACCCGGTCCTTGGGCAGTCCCAGCTCCTTGCGCACGAACGAGGTCAGGGTGCGGGTGGTCAGGGCGTCGCAGGCGATCCAGACGTAGGCGTCGGCCGTGTCCGCGAGAAGCCCCGGCAGCGCCGCCTTCACCTCCCGGACCAGATGCGCGCCGGCGTCCCGGCGCTCCACCATCCGCAGGTCGTGGTGGTCCGGGCGCACCCGGAAGGGCAGCTCGCGGTCGGAGGCGTGCGGCGTCTCGAACCAGACGGTCGCGGGCACCTCGCCGGCCGCGTCGAGCAGCGAGTTGACGGCCGGCAGCGACGCCGGGTCGCCGATCACGAACAGCCGGGAGGGCAGCGGGTCGGGCATCGTGAAGCCGGTGCCCTGGACGGTCGCCTCGATCGTGTCACCGGGCTCGACCTCCCGCGCCCAGTCGCTGGCGCGGCCGTCGTGCAGCGCGAACTCCAGGCTGAAGGTGCCGGCGGCCGGATCGGGGTCCACCAGGGTGTAGGCGCGCTGGTGCGGCTTGCCCGAGTTCTGGAACCACATCCGCACCCACATGGTCGGGTGCACCCCGGTGGCGGCGAGCATCCCGCCGTCGGTGAACGACACCCGACGGTACCGCTCGGTGACCTGCTCGGCGCCGGTCACCGTGAACACGAAGTCCTTGCCTCGCATCAGCTTGAGGACGACGCCCTCCCAGCCATGTCCCACTGCCTGCTCCTCCCCATCGACCGGGACATCGGTCGGGTGTCTTCCCGTGCGAATCCCCGTGCGAAATTGTTTTCCGTGCAACGGTCCTTTAGGTTAGGCCAGCCTAACCTAAAGGAGATGGGGAGTTACGTGTGAGTACCGAGGTCTATCGGGACGCCTGGGGGATCCCCCATCTCCGCGCGGGCAGCCCGCACGAGCTCGCCTTCGCCCAGGGCCGTAACGCCGCCACGGACCGGGCCTGGCAGCTCGAGGTCGAGCGGCACCGCGTGCGGGGCACCACGGCCGCCTTCCTGGGCGCCGAAGCCGTCGGCTGGGACCGCTTCGCCCGGCAGGCCCGGCTCGAGGACACCGCGCGGCGCTGCTTCCGCTCCCTCGACGCCGACACCGCCGCCTGGGTCACCGCCTACGTCGACGGGGTCAACGCCGGGCTCGCGGCCGGGGCCAGCCGCGCCCCCCAGTTCGCCGCCACCGGACTGACCCCCGGACACTGGGAGCCCTGGACCCCGCTGGGGGTCTGGCTCTCCACCCACATCCTCTTCGCCGGCTTCCCCACCAAGCTGTGGCGCGAGGAGGTGGCCCGCCGGCTCGGGGACGAGGCCATCGAACTGTTCGCCACCGACGGCCCCGGCACCTCGGGCAGCAACGGCTGGCTGGTGGCCGGCGAACGCACCGCCACCGGCGCCGCCGTCATCGCCGGCGACCCGCACCGCTTCATCGAGGACCCCGGCGTCTACCAGCAGATCCACCTGGCCTGCCCCGAGTACGACGTGGTCGGACTCGCCGTGCCCGGCGTCCCCGGCCTCGCCCACTTCGGCCACACCGGCGGCGTCGCCTGGGCCATCACCAACGCCATGGCCGACTACCAGGACCTCTACCGGGAGCGGCTGCGCCGTGGCGCGGGCGCCGACGAGGTGGAGGCCCTCGGCCCGGACGGCTGGCGCCCCGCCACGCGGCACGTCGAGACCATCGAGGTCGCGAACGGAGACCCGGTCCAGGTCGAGATCATCGAGACCGAGCGCGGGCCCGTCATCGTCGGGGGCCCGGAGCACACCGAGGGCCCCGACGGCACCGCCGAACCGGAGGGCGCGGGCCGGGCGATCAGCCTCCGCTACCCCCCGCGCGTCCGCGGCGAACTCGGCTTCGGCGCGCTGCCCGCCCTGCTGCGGGCCCGGACCGTCGCCGACGTCGACCGGGCCTTCGACCAGTGGGCCGAGCCGGTCAACGTCGTCCAGGCCGCGGACACCGAAGGCGGGCTGCTGCACCGGGTCGCCGGCGCCGTGCCGCTGCGCCACCGCGACAACCGGCTGCGCGCCGTGCCCGCGTGGGAGGCCGGCCATGAGTGGCACGGCTGGCACGAGCCGCCGCGCGAGCCGGTCGACGGGTACGCGGTCATGGCCAACCAGCGGGGCCTCGCCGGCCCGCTCGGCGTCGAGTTCGCCCCGCCGCACCGCGCGGCGCGGATCGGGGAACTCCTGGCGGCGTCCGCCGACTGGTCCGCCGGCGACATGGCCGCCATCCACACCGACACCCACCTGGCCTCCGCGCGGCGCCTGGTGGACCTGCTCGGCGAGGTGAGCGGACTCGGCCCCGACGCCGCCCGACTGCGCGACCGGCTGCTCCGCTGGGACCGCCGGATGGACGCCGACAGCACGGACGCCGCCGCGTACGCGGCCGTGCGCTCGGCCGTGGTGCGCCGGCTGGCGGCCCACCCCGACCTGTCCGGGCTGGCCGACCCCGCCGCGTTCGCCTATCCGTATCCGCACCTCTTCTGGCCCTGGCTGGCGTTGCTGCCGCGGGTCGCGTTCGCCCTGGAGACCCTGCTCACCACCGAGTCGCTGCCCGGCATCGACCGGGCCGAGGTCGCCAGATCCGCCCTTGAGGAGGTGGCGGCCGAGCAGGCCGCCGCCGGCTCCGACGCCGCCCCCGTGACCTGGGGCGAACTGCACCGGCTCGCCCCCTGGCAGGCCCTGCCGGACGAGCCCGCCGAGGAGTGGCCGGGGCTCTCCGGCGACCACGACTGCGTGCTGTCCACCATGAGCGTCCCCGGCGCCACCGACCTCAGCGCCCGCGGCCCCGCCGCCCGCTACGTCTGGGACCTGGCGCGACGCGAGGACAGCCTCTGGGTGGTCCCCTTCGGCGCCTCCGGAGTGCCGGGCGACGCCCACCACCGTGACCAACTGCCGCTGTGGGTGCGCGGCGGGCTCGCCCCCGTGATCACCGACTGGAACGACCTGATCGAGGAGAGACATGACGACTGAGGCCACCGAGGTCCCGCGGACCACCGAGGCCACCGGGCCCGCCGCCCGCGCCGCCGCGTACGAGCAGACGGTCGAGGGCTTCGGGACGGTCCGGATCGCGCCCGTGGACCCCGCGCGGGACATCGACGTGATCCACGCCTGGGCCTCGGAGGAGCGGGCCCGGTTCTGGGGGATGCGCGAGCTCAGCCGCGAGCAGGTGCGGGAGATCTACCAGGACCTGGACTCCCGCACCACCCACCACGCCTTCCTGGTGCGCCTGGACGGCAAGCCGGTGGCGCTGTTCCAGACGTACCAGCCCGAGGCCGACCGGGTCAGCGAGTGCTACCAGGTCCAGCCCGGCGACATCGGCGCCCACCTGATGCTCGGCCCCGCCGAGGGCGGTGCGCGCCCGGGGTTCACCGCCGCGGTGATGCGCGCGCTGGTCGGCTTCACGCTCGCGGACCCCGAGGTGCTGCGCATCGTGGTCGAACCCGACGCCCGCAACGAGAAGGCCATCGCCCGCTTCGTCCGCTCCGGCTTCGTGACCGGCCCCGAGGTCACCCTGCCCGAGATCGACATCCCCGAGGTCTACCTCCCCGAGAAGCGGGCCCGACTCGCCTTCCTCAGCCGCGAGGACGCCCAGCGGCTGAACCGCGGCTGAACCCGCCTGACGGGTCGGCGGGGTGAGTCGGGCTGTGCTCGAGGGTGGTCGCCGGCGGCGGGGAGCGTGGCCGGCCCGGGCCGCCGGGGGCCGTGTCCCCGAGGCCGGTGTGCCGGGCGGGTGTCCTCCCGGGCTGCGGGCCGGGGCTCCGGGCGGTACCCCTTTGCCCGTTCGCCCTGCCGGTTCGCCGTCGGCCCGTCGCGAGAGCGTCGGCCGGGCGTCCGTCAGGGTCCCGCCGCCTTCCGGTAGCGCACGGGGACGCGTGGCCGGACCGCGCCCGACGGGGGACGTCTCCGAGAGGGCGCGTGGCCGACGCGGGCGGCCGGGGCCGCCGCGCCGGCCGGGAACCATGCACGCCTGTTCGGCGACGGGTACCCCGGCCGGGGGCCGGCGACCCCCGGCCGTCGGTGTCACAGGTCGTCGTCGGCGGCCCAGCGGGCGGCCTCCAGGGCCCAGTAGGTGAGGACGGCGTCCGCGCCGGCCCGGCGGACGGCGGTGAGGGTCTCCCGGATCACCCGCTCCCGGTCGAGCCACCCCCGGGCGGCGGCGGCCTCCACCATCGCGTACTCACCCGAGATCTGATACGTGACCACCGGCACGGGCGAGGTGTCCGCCACCGCCCGCACGATGTCGAGGTAGGCCAGGGCGGGCTTGACCATCACCAGGTCGGCGCCCTCCGCCACGTCGAGGGCGAGCTCACGGAGCGCCTCGTCCCGCCGGCCCGCCGGGTCCATCTGATAGGCCCTGCGGTCCCCGCGCAGATCGCACTCCACGGCGTCCCGGAAGGGCCCGTAGAACGCGGACGCGTACTTCGCCGTATAGGCGAGGATGGCGACGTCGTGGTGGCCGGTCTCGTCCAGGGCCCGCCGGATGGCGCCCACCTGACCGTCCATCATCCCGCTCGGTCCGACGGCGCGCACCCCGGCCTCGGCGTGCAGCACCGCCATCGCCGCGTAAGCGTCCACGGTGGCGTCGTTGTCCACCCGGCCGTCCGGGGTGAGCAGGCCGCAGTGGCCGTGGTCGGTGAACTCGTCCAGGCACACGTCGCTCATCACGACGGTCTCGTCCCCGACCTCGTCGACGGTCTCCCGGATGGCCCGCTGGAGGATGCCGTCGGGTCGGAACGCCTCCGAGCCGGTGGCGTCCTTGCGTTCGGGGACGGCGAAGAGCATCAGCCCGCCCACGCCGGCGTCGGCCGCCTCGCGCGCCGCCTTCCGCAGCGAGTCCAGGGTGTGCTGGACGACGCCGGGCATCGAACGGATCGGCTGCGGAGCCTCGACGCCCTCCTTGACGAACAACGGCAGGATCAGCTGCCGCGGATGCCACCGGGTCTCGGCCACCAGCCCGCGCAGCGCGGCGGTGGCGCGCAGCCGCCGCGGGCGGACGGTGGGCCGCCGCGGTCCGGGCGGTTCGGCGGGCGGTTCGGTGTGCAGGGTCACGGGGCGACTCCCTCGATGCGTGCGTGGGCCTTCAGCAGCGCGTCGGCCAGGTCGTGTCCGACGGTCGGGGCCTCGTAGGGCGGTGCGGCGCGCAGCGTGCGCAGGGTGCGCAGCCGGCCGTCGGTGGAGGTGAGGACGGCGGTCAGGTCGATCTCGGCACCGGGCGGCGCCCCCACCACCCGGGCGTACGCGCCGACGGGCGCGCTGCACCCGGCCTCCAGCCGGGCCAGCACCGCCCGCTCGGCCTCGACCGCGGTACGGGTCGCCGGATCGTCCAGCACGCCGAGCAGCCGGGCCAGGTCGGGGTCGTCGGCGCGGCACTCGACGGCCAGCGCCCCCTGCGCGGGGGCGGGCACGAAGCGGCCCGGGGCGAGCAGTTCGGCGGCCTCGCCGAGCCGTCCCAGCCGGGCCAGGCCGGCCGCCGCCAGCACCACCCCGTCCAGCTCCCCGGAGTGCACCCGGCCCAGCCGGGTGTCCACGTTGCCCCGCAGCGGGACCACCTCCAGGCCGGGGCGCAGCGCCAGCAACTGGCCCGCGCGGCGCGGCGATCCGGTCCCCACGCGCGCGCCGTCGGGCAGCTCGTCCAGCCGGCGGCCGTCCGCGGTCACCAGCGCGTCGCGCGGATCCTCTCGTGCCGGTACGGCCGCCACGACGATCCCCTCGGGCACGGCGGTCGGCAGGTCCTTGTAGGAGTGGACGGCGAAGTCGATCCGCCCGGCCGACAGCGCGCTCCGCACCGCCTGGACGAACACCCCGGTACCGCCCATCGAGGTGATGGCCGCGGTGCTGGTGTCGCCCTCGGTGGTGATGCCGACGGTCCGCACCGGCACGCCGGTGTGCAGGGTGAGCCGTTCGGCGCAGCCGGCCGACTGGGCCAGGGCCAGGGCGCTGCGCCGGGTGCCCATGCGCAGGGTCCGGGTCGAGATGCCGGTCGTCATGGTCGGTCGCCTCCGGTCTTCGGTGCGGGGTGGGTCGCGGGCGTGGGCGTGGTCGCGGATGTCGGCGCGGGCGGTGGCCCCGGCGGCTCGTACGGCTCGGTGGTCGTCCCCGGGCGGGGCGGTCCCGCCGGTTCGGTGGTCGTCCCGGGGCGGGGCGGTCCCGGCGGCTCGGTGGTCGTCCCGGGGCGGGGCGGTCCCGCTGGCTCGGTGGTCGTCCCCGGGCGGGGCGGTCCCGCCGACTCGGCGGCTGTCCCCGGACCGGGCGACCCCGTTGACTTGGCGGTCGTCCCAGGGCCGGGCGGTCCCGCCGGCTCGGCGGCTGTCCCCGGGCCGGGCGGTCCCGCCGGCTCGGCCGGCCCGAACAGATCGTGGACCACCTGCACATACGCGTGTCCGTCCGGCTGCGCGGCCATCTCCCGCACCCGCACCGTCGGCCGGTGCATCAGCTTCTCCGCGATCCGGCGGGCGGTGCGCTCCACCTCGCCGCGCACCGAGCCGGTGAGCGCCGGCGCCCGGTCGAGCAGCCGGTCCACCTCGGCCTCGGCGATGGACAGCGCGTTGCTGCGCATCGCGACGATGAGCGGGGTGACCCGCTCCCGCCGCCTGCCGTCGTGGTAGGCGGCGGTCTCCTCGGCGACGATGCGGTACGCGTCGTCCACCGGCACCAGGGCCGCGGTCTCCTTCAGCCGGGTGTCCAGCGCGGCGAGGTCGATCAGCCGTACCCGCGGCTCGGCCGCCAGTCGCGGATCGACGTCGCGGGGGAGGGCCAGGTCGACGAGGACCAGCGGGCCGCGGTCGGCGGCGCGCCCGGCCAGGGCGGGGGCCGCCAGCTCCCGGGTGACGACGGGCTCCCTGGCGCCGGTCGCGGAGAGGACGAGGTCGGTGTCGTACAGCAGCGCGGGCAACTCCTCCAGACCGGCGCTGCGATGGCCGTGCCGGGCCGCCAGTCGGCGGGCGGGCTCCGGGCTGCGGTTGACCACGGTGACGTCGGTGACCCCGGCGCGGTGCAGCGAGGCCGCGCTGAGCGCGCCGAGCGTCCCGGCGCCGACGACCAGCGCCCGGCGGCCGGCCAGCCATCCCACGGCCTCGGCCGCCGCGTCCAGGGCGACGCCGACCATGGAGGCGGCGGACCGGCCGACGCCGGTCTCGCTCTCCGCGCGCTTGCCGGCCCGCAGGGCGTGCTGGAACAGCCCGTGCAGCACCGGTCCGACGCTGCCGTGGTGCGCCGCGAGGGTGTAGGCGGCGCGGATCTGCCCGCGGATCTGGGCGTCGCCGAGCGCCATGGAGTCCAGGCCGCAGCTCACCCGGATGAGGTGCTCGACGGCCGCGGGCCCCCGGTGGACGTAACAGTGGGTGCGCAGTTCCTCGGTGGAGTTGCCGGTGAGGGCGCCGAGCCCGGCCAGCGCGTCGCCGACGGCGGCGTCGTGCGGTCCGGCTCCGGGTCCGGGGGCCGCGACGGCGTAGGGCTCCGGGTCCGGCTGCCCGGTCTCGGCGTAGATCTCCACGCGGTTGCAGGTGGCGAGGACGGCGGCCTCCGCGATCGCGGGGGTCGCGGACAGCCGGTCCAGCAGCATGGCGGTGTCGGGTGCGGTGAGCGCGAACCGCTCCAGGACCGCCTGCGGGACGACGCGGTGGCTCACTCCTATGACCAGCGTCGTCATCGTCGGGTCTCTACCGGCTCGAGGGATTCCAGGGCCAGCCAGTCGCGGGGCCGTAGGAAGTCGGAGAGTCGGGCCTCGGGGCTGTCGGGCTCCGGGCGCAGGTCGAAGCTCCAGGCGGTCATCGGCGGCAGCGACATGAGGATCGCCTCGGTGTTGCCCCGCGTCTGCAGCCCGAACTGGGTCCCGCGGTCGTAGACCAGGTTGAACTCGACGTAGCGGCCGCGCCGGTGCAGCTGCCAGCGCCGTTCCCGCTCGCCGTACGGGGTGTCCATGCGGCGCCGCACGATCGGCAGATAGGCGGGCAGGAGCGCGTCCAGACCGCGCCGGACCAGGCCGAAGCCGCGGTCCCAGCCGTCGGGTCCCTCGGGGTGCAGATGGTCGAAGAAGATGCCGCCGACCCCCCGGGCCTCCCCACGGTGGGGGAGGTGGAAGTAGTCGTCGCACGCCTTCTTCGCGTCCGCGTAGAACGCCCGGTCGTAGGTGTCGCAGCACTCCTTGAGCGTCCGGTGCAGATGGCGGGCGTCCTCCTCGAAGCCGTAGCAGGGGGTCATGTCGGCGCCGCCGCCGAACCACCAGGTGCGGTCCCCGTCCACCTCGAAGTAGCGGAAGTTGGCGTGGAAGGACGGGGCCCAGGGGTTGCGCGGGTGGAGCACGGTGGACAGTCCGGTGGCGAAGAACCCGGAGTCCGCGTCCAGCCCGTGGGCCTCCCGGATGGCCTCCGGCACCCGTCCGCCCTCGACGGCCGAGACGTTGACCCCGGCCCGCTCGAAGACGGCACCGGCCTCCAGGACCCGGGCGTGGCCGCCGCCCCCGCCGGGACGGGTCCAGTCCTGGGCACGGAACCCGGCGGCCCCGTCGCACTCCTCGAAGGCCGCGATCAGCTCGGCCTGGGCGTCCAGCATGAGCCCCAGCACCTGGTCGCGGTGGGGCGCGGGTCGGGAGACGCGGCGGGTCATGCGTCCGCCCCCCGGGGTGTCCCGGCGGGCCGTCCCGCCTCGGTCGGGCGCTCGGCCGAGGCGCGCGGCGCACCGGTGTGCCGGCGCGCGGCGTCGTCGGCGTGGGGTGCGGCGGCCTCAGGGCGCTCGGCGGCGTCGCGGTGCTCGGCGGCGGCGTGCCGGTCGAAGGCGTGCACGGCCTCGATGAGCCGCGCTACGTGGTCGGGCGGCGCGTCCGGGCGGATCCCGTGGCCGAGGTTGAAGAGGTGCGGGCCGCCCAGCCCCTGCCGCAGCACCTCGCGGGCCCGCTCGACCAGGGCCGCCGGTTCGGCGGTGAGCGCGGTGGGGTCGAGGTTGCCCTGGAGCGTCCGGCCGGGCAGCGCCCGGCGGGCCGTGTCCAGCGGGGTGCGCCAGTCGATGCCGAAGACCTCCGCCGACAGCGTGGAGACGTCGGCGAGCAGATGGTGGGCGCCGACCGCGAAGTAGACGCGGGGGACGCCCGAGTCGCCCAGCGCGTCCAGCACCCGGGCGGCGTAGGGCTGCCCGAACTCCCGGTACAGGGCCGGGCTCAGCGCCCCGGCCCAGCTGTCGAAGAGCTGCACAGCCTGCACCCCGGCCGCGATCTGGGAGCGCAGATAGCCGGTGGTCAGCTCGGTCAGCTTGGTGAGGAGTCGGTGCGCGGCCACCGGCTCGCGGTGCAGCCAGCCGCGGAAGGCGGCATGGCCGTCGCGGGCGCCGCCGCTGTCGACCAGATAGGTGGCGAGGGTCAGCGGCGCCCCGGCGAAGCCGATCAGCGGCACGGGGCAGCGCTCGCGGACCATGCCGACCGCCGTGGCGACGAAGGGCGCGACGGCGCCCGGCTCCGGCACCCGCAGCCGCGCCACGTCGGCTTCGGTGCGCACCGGGTCGGCGATGACCGGGCCCGGGGCGAAGTCGACCGTCACGCCCATGTCGGCGAGCGGCGTCATGATGTCGCTGAACAGAATCGCCGCGTCCAGCGGAAATCGCTTCAGCGGAAGGAGCGTGATCTCGGCTGCGAGCTCGGGATTTCGGCACATCTCCCAGAAGCCGTGACGCTCTTTAATCGCGTTGTATTCCGGTAGGTAGCGGCCGGCCTGGCGCATGATCCAGATGGGTGCCCGAGCGGTGTCCTTCCCCCGCGCGGCGTCCAGAAACAGACTCATCCCCGGTACTCCGTTCCCCGTTGGTTCCCCCCTGTGGCGCCCGGTACCTCGCTCTGTACACGGGGCCTTTGACAGTCTGTAAGGGGGTTGTATTGCTGTCAAGGATGTGCCTAGAGTCCTGGAGAACCGCCGCCGGAGAACCACACCGCAATGAACGTGCATGAGAAATCGGGGGTGTGCCACATATGGCTGATCAAAATCCCACCGGGGTCGTGATGTTGAACCTCGGTGGTCCTCGTACGCTTAGCGACGTGGGGCCGTTTCTGCGTAATCTCTTCCTGGATCGGGAGATCATCCAACTGCCCGCCCAGGAGCGGCTGGGTCCGTTCATCGCCCGCCGTCGCACGCCGAAGCTCCAGCGGCTGTACCAGGCCATCGGGGGCGGCTCACCGCTGTACGACTGGACCACCCGGCAGGGCGAGGGCATGGTCAAGCGCCTGGACGCGCTGTGCCCGGAAACCGCGCCGCACCGCTTCTACCTGGCCTTCCGTTATACGGAACCGAGCAGTGAGCACGCGCTGCGGCAGATGGCCGCGGACGGGGTGCGCCGGGCCGTGGCGTTCTCGCAGTACCCCCAGTACTCCTGCTCGACCACCGGCTCGAGCCTGGGTCAGCTCTGGCGCGACGCCCGCCGGCTGGGGCTGGCGAACACCTTCCAGTGGAGCGTCATCGACCGCTGGTCGGCCCATCCGTCATTTGTTCGAGCCATGACAGCGAAGGTGCGGGAAGGGCTGGGGAGTTTCCCGGAAACGGAACGCCGGGACGCAGTTGTACTCTTCAGCGCCCACTCGCTCCCCAGGAAGGTGATCAATCAGGGGGATCCCTACCTTCAGGAAGTCGCGGGGACGGTGCGCGATGTCATGCGCGAGCTCGACGAGGACCTGCAATACGCGCTGTGTTTCCAGGCCGACGTGGGCCCCGTTTCCTGGCAGGGGCCCAACACGGAATCGGTGTTGGAAGCCCTCGGAAAACAGGGTCGGCGTAGGGTTCTGATAGTGGGAATCGTTTTCACGACGGACCATCTCGATACGCTGTCGGAGATCGACATCGAGTTCGCCGAGGTGGCCAGGAACGCCGGAATAACGGAATTCCACCGTGCGCCGGCGCCCAATGACGACCCGCTGTTCCTTGACGCGCTGGCCCAGGTCGTCGCCGACCATCTGCGCTCCGGCGACTGCGCCGGTCCGCAATTCGGACTGCGCTGCCACGGCTGCGCCAACGAGAGCTGTCGGGAGATCCTCAACCCGGCCCACCCCTATCGGCAGCCCCCGCTGCACCCGCAGCGGTGACCGGGACCCGTCCGCGGGTCGCCGTGGTCGGCGGCGGCATCACCGGACTCACCACCGCCTTCGAGCTGAGCGCCGCGCCGGCCGCGCCCGCCGTGACCGTCCTGGAGGCGGCGGAGGCCGTCGGCGGCAAGATCGCCGTACACCGCGCCGACGGCTATACCGTCGACCTCGGCCCCAACGGCTTCATGGACAACGGCTCGGACACCCGCACCCTCGCCGAGGCGCTGGGTCTGGCGCCCGCCCTGGTGCGCGCGGCGGACGCCGCGCGGGACCGCTTCCTGCTGCGCCACGGTCGGCTGCGCCCGCTCCCGGACGGCGTGCCCGCGTTCCTCGCCAGCGGGTTGCTGTCGCCCTGGGCCAAGGCCAGGGTGGCGGCCGAGCCGCTGGTCGGCCGGGCGGCGGGCGAGGAGAGCGTCCACACCTTCCTGGCCCGCCGCTTCGGCCGGCCCGCCGCCGACCTCATGGCCGCCCCGCTGGTCCACGGAGTCACCGCCGGCGACCCCGCCGTCATCAGCCTGGACGCCGCCTTCCCGCGGATCAGGACCCTGGAGCGGGAGCACCGCAGCCTGCTGCTGGCCGCCCTGCGGGCCCGCCGCCGCCAGGCCGCCGCCGCCCGACGGCTCCCGCCCGGCGCCGGCCCGCCCGGCCCGCGGCTGACCAGCTTCCGCGACGGCGGCATGCGGGTGCTGGTGGACACCCTCGCCCGCCGTCTCGCCACCGACATCCGGACCGCGGCACCGGTGACCGGCATCGAGCCGGCGCCGGACGGCGGCTGGCGGCTGGCCGTGGCGGGCGCGGAGCCGGTGTCGGCCGACCACGTCGTGCTGACCGTGCCGGCGCCCGTGGCCGCGCGCCTGCTGGGCCCGCACCTGCCCACCGCGGCCGAGGTCCTGGCCGCGCTGCGGCACGCGGCGGTTCGGGTCCTCGCTCTCGGCTACCCCGGCGGCGAACTGGGCGTGGCGCCACGCGGCTTCGGCTATCTGACGGTGCCGGGGGAGCGAACCCGCATCCTGGGCGCCGTCCACAGCTCGGTCGTCTTCCCCGACTCCGCGCCGCCCGGAGCGGTGCTGCTGCGCGCCTTCGCCGGTGGTGCGCAGGACCCGGAGTTCGCCCGACTGGCCGGGGACGAGGCGGTGGCCGCCGCGCACCTCGACTTCTGCGCCCTCTACCGGGCCGCGGTCCGCCCGGAGTTCGTGCACGACCACGTCTGGACCGAGGGGATCCCGCAGTACGACCTCGGTCACGGAGGCCGGATCCACGCCGTGCTGCGACAGGTCGCCGGCGTGCCGGGGCTGCATCTGGCGGGCGCGGCCTGCCACGGGGTCGCGGTCAACGACTGCGTGCGGGACGGCCGTCGGGTGGCGGATGAGGTGCTCACCGCGATCCGCGCCCGGCCGCCGCTGCCGCTCGACCCCCGCCCCTCCGGGCGCGCCTGACCGTCCGTGCCCGGCGCGCGGCAGCGGGCGCGACGATCGGACACGCCGGCGGATCCAGCCGAGCCGGGCGCACGAGGTGAACGACCCGCCGAGCTCCCGGGACGACGAGCCGCCGAGACGAACGAGACGCACGAGACGCACGAGACGACGGAAGGAGTGAGGCGACGCGGCGAAACGAGACGACGAGACGACGCGGCGAACGAGACGACGAAACAGGAGGTCACGTGACGGACGGCACCGAGAGCACGGGCGGCACCGACCACGCCGAGGGCGCGGTGACCCCCGGCGGGCAGCCGAGGAGAGACACGAGGGCGCAGGCCCGCGCGATGCTGCGGGAGCGGCTGCGCCGCTATCTGGAGCTGGAGGCCGAGCACGGCACGGACAAGGCGCGAGAGGTGCTGCTGGAGGGCTATCCGGAACGCCAGGCCGCCCGCATGGGGCCGCTGATCACCGGGTGTTCACTCGCCGAGGGCATCGGCAAGGCGCTGCCCCGCTTCGCGGCCATGGGCTTCCTGGAGGAGGCCGTCGACGTCTCCACCGAGGATGAGGACGCCTGCATGGAGGTGTGCCGCACCTGCATGTGTCTGACGGCGGCCCAGGACCTCGGCGAGACCGAGGCCCGGCCGATCCTGTGCGAGCTGGACTTCGAGGCCACCCGGCGGGCCTTCCCGGAGCTGACGATCGAGAGCCTGCGCCGCCGGGCGGACGGGCACCACGTCTGCGTCTTCCGCTACTCCCGGGCCGCCGCCCCGCCCGCGGGCTGACCCAGCCCGCAGCGGGTCAGCAGCATCAGGTCCGCGGCGATCTCGGCCACCGGGGCGTCGCCGCGCAGCAGTTGCTCGCGGGCGCCGGAGAGCAGATGCATGACGAGCTCGGCGTGGCGCCGGGGGTTGGTCTCCGCGCTGAAGACGCCCTCCGCGCGCCCGGCCTCCAGCACCTCGGTCAGCAGCGCCCGCAGCCGGTCGGTGTGCGCGGTCATCCGGGTCCGTACGGCCGGGCTGATGCCCAGGGCCTGGAGCTGGAGCGCGCCGGAACGCCGCTGTGGCTGTGTGAAGTACTCCAGGTGCGCCAGCAGGAAGGCATCCAGCCGGGCCTGCGGGCCGACCGCCTCGGCGATCCGCTCGCTGAGGTCGGCGTAGAAGCGGTTGACCTCCTCCTGGACCACCTCCAGCAGCACGTGCTCCACATCGCGGAAGTGGTTGTACACGGTGGCCCGGGAGACCCCGGCCCGCTCGGCGATCTTCGCCATGGTGGTGCCGGCCAGCCCCTGCTCCGCCGCGATCTGCACGGCGGCCTGACCGATGGCGGTGCGCACCCGCTCCTTGTGCTCGGCCAGCGTCCGGTCCCAGTCGGAACTCCGCGACGGCTTGGTCCCCGACGCCTTGGACTCGTGCGCATCCTTCAGCACCACGCCACCCCTTAGACAACTTGTCCATGACCTGACGGCCGGTCTAGCATCTGCATTGCTTGTCGCCCTCTGGTCGTAGAGTCTAAGGCGGTCTCTCCGTGCGGTTAGGCACTGACGGCACCACCTCTGCACGAACGAGAACACCGCGCCCGCCCGGGCGTTCCCGACGGCGCGCCATCCTGTGGCTGGTCGTGCTCGGTTGGCTGCTGATCGCCGGAGCGTCGAGTCCGTACCAGTCCCGTCTGCGGGACGTCGAGAGCAACAGCGCCGCCGCCTTCCTGCCCCGCTCCGCGGAGTCCACCCAGGTGTCACGGCTGCTCAAGGAGCGCTTCCCGGACGGCGACTCACTGCCCGCCCTGGTGGTCCACCGACGCCCCGGCGGGCTGACCGAGGCCGACCGGCGGGCGGTGCTCGCCGACGTCGACCGGCTGCGGGCGGTGCCAGGCACCCAGCGGCCGGTCGCCCCGTTCACCGCCGACGGCCGCCCCACCCGCGGGCTGGTCTCCCGCGACGCCTCGGTCGCCGTGACCGTGGTGCCGGTGTCGGCCACCAAGGGGCGTGCCGTACGGGACACCGTCGAGTCGCTGCGGGACGCCCTCCACCCGCCCCACGGCGTGACGACCGAGATCACCGGGCCCGCGGGCATCAGCGCGGACGCCATCGCGGTCTTCGGCGATGTCGACCTGCGGCTGCTGCTGGCCACCGCGGGTCTCGTGCTGGCGCTGCTCCTCGTCGTCTACCGCTCGCCGCTACTGGCGTTCATCCCGCTGGTCGTGGTCGGTTTCGCGTACGTCCTGGCCGCGGGGGTGGTCTACGCACTCGCCGCCCACGGCGGGATGCTCGTCAACAACCAGGCCGTGTCGCTGATGCTCATCCTGATGTTCGGCGCCGGCACCGACTACTGCCTCCTGCTGACCGCCCGCTACCAGGAGGAGCTGCGGAGCGACCCGGAGCCGCGCGCCGCGATGGTCCGCGCGGTGCGCCGCGCCTGGCCCGCGGTGCTCTTCAGCGGGCTGACCGTGATGGCCTCGCTGGCGGCGCTGTTCGCGGCCCGCCTCGGTTCCACCCGCGTGCTGGGCCCGGTCGGGATCGTCGGCACCGGCTGTGTCCTGCTGGGCACCTTCACCCTGCTGCCCGCGCTGCTGGTGCTGTTCGGGCACCGACCGCTGCTGCGGCGCGCGGCCGGGAAGCGGGGAACGGGAGAGCCGGCGGGGCCGTCGGGACGACCACGAGGAGAGACGGAGCCGGCGGAGGCGACGGAGACAACAAAAGGGGCGTCGGACAGGACACCGGCAGGGGCGCCGGAAGGGGCATCGGCAGGGCTACGGGGCGGGGAGGCGGCCGTGGCGGCCGGTTCCCGGCCGTGGCGGCGCGTGGTGGCGGCGGTGTTCCGCCGGCCGGTCTGGGCGGTCGGGGCGACCCTGGCGTTCTTCGCAGCCGGCTCGGCGGGACTGGCGAGCTACACCGAGGACATGAGCATGCTGCACGCCTTCCGCGCCGAGACCTCCTCCGCGGCCGGCTACCGCGCCATCTCCGAGGCGTTCCCGGCCGGCACCGCGGCACCCACCACCGTGCTGGTGGAGCGCGTCGACGGCCCGCTGCGGGAGTCCGATCTGACCCGCGCGGCCCGGCAGGTGCGGTCCGTGCCCGACGTCGCCTCCGCGACCGTGCTCCCCGCCCGCTCCGCGGACGGCCGGATCGGACAGCTGCGCGTGGTCCTGGACGCCGATCCGTACGACGCCACCGGCCTGGCCCGGATCAGCGCGGTACGGGAGGCGCTGGACGGCGGGCTGCCCACCGGTGTCCGGGCGATGACCGGCGGCGATCCGGCCGTGCAGCTCGACACCAAGCACGCCGCGGACCGCGATCTGCGGCTGATCGTCCCCCTGGTCCTCGTCATCGTCCTGGCGCTGCTGATCGTGCTGCTGCGGGCCCTGGTCGCGCCGCTCTACCTGATCGCCACCGTGATCGTCTCCTTCTTCGGCGCCTTCGGGATCTCGGTGTTCGTCTTCCGCGAGCTCCTCGGCCAGCACGGGTTGAACCCGGTGGAACCCACCTTCGCCTTCCTGTTCCTGGTGGCCCTCGGCGTCGACTACAACATCTTCCTGATGGCGCGGGTGCGCGAGGAGACCCGTCACCGGGACACCAGGACCGCGATGCGCACCGCGCTGCTCACCACCGGTTCCGTGATCACGAGCGCGGGCGTCATCCTCGCCGGCACCTTCTCGATGCTGATGATCCTTCCGTTGGTGATGCTCTTCCAGCTCGGCTTCACGGTGGCGCTGGGCGTGCTGCTGGACACCGTGCTGGTACGGGTGGTGCTGGTACCCGCGATCACCTGGCTGCTGGGAGAGCGGGCGTGGTGGCCGGCCGGGCGATCCGGCCCCACCCGGGAGAGGAGCTGACCGCGATGGCCGAGACGACCCCGTCCCCGGCGAGGGCGACGGGCAACGGAGCCCCGGGCGCCGGCGGCGGAGGGCCCGGCGTACCGGGGGCGGCGCCCCCGACGCCGGTGCCGGTGCCGCGCGCGGCCTGGGTCCAACTGGCGGTGTGCACCGCGGTCGCCGCCCTGTTGCAGATGGACGGCACGATCGTGACCGTGGCCCTGCCCGAGGTGGGTGGTGCGCTGGACGTGTCGGCGCACACCGCCTCCTGGGCGCTGACCGCCTACTTCGCCGTGTACGCGCTCGGACTGCTGCCGGGCGGACGGCTGGTCGACCGCTTCGGACCCCGGCCGATCGCCGTCGTCGGACTGGCGCTCTTCTGCGCCGGCACCCTGGTGGGCGCGCTCGCCCAGAACTTCGCGCTGCTGGTCGTCTCGCGGGTGATCCAGGGCGCGGGGGCCGGGCTGGCCAGCCCGGCGGCGCTCGCCGGAGCGGTCGCCGGGTTCCCCGCGCGGCGCCGCGGCACCGCGCTGGGCGTCTGGGGGGCGGCCTCGGGGCTGTCCAACCTGGTGGGCCCGCTGCTGGGCGGAGTGCTCACCGAGGTGTGGGGCTGGCGCGCCAACTGGTGGGCGCTGCTGCCGATGGGCCTGGCGGCGCTGGGCGCGGTGCTCTGGAAGGTGGGTCCGGCGGCGGGGCCGGCTGCCGCGTCCTCACCACACGCGCCGGCCGCACCCGGCGTGCCGGCTGCCGCGCCCGACCCGGTACGGGCGGGCTCGCCGACCGCCGCACCGGGTGCCGCATCGATGTCGGAGGCCGCCGCGGGCACGGCCGCACCGGCCCCGGCGGGATCGATGCGCACGGTGCACACCGCCTCCGCGGTCGCGGCGGTGACCTTCGCCCTGATGATCGGGACCTTCTTCGCCATGGAGCAGTACCTCCAACACGCCGCCGGGTACGGCGTGCTGGAGGCGGCGACGGCCCCGATGGTGCTGGCGCTGTGCATCGGCGCGTTCGGCCCGCCGGCCGGGCGACTCACGGACCGGCACGGTGAGCGCCGTCCGGCACTGGCCGGATTCGCGGCCTGCGCCCTGGCCTTCGCGGTCTACGCCCCCTTCGGCGTACCGCTGCACGGCTGGGCGCTGCTCCCGGGGGGCCTGCTGCTCGGCCTGGGGCTGGGGCTGCTCTTCCCGGCCACCTCCCGTGCGGCCCTGAACTCCGTGCCCGCCGCCCGGCACGGCGACGCCTCCGCCCGGCTCTCCCTGGGCCGGCTGGCCGGGGCGGCCTGTGGTGCGGCCCTGGCCGGACTCGCCTTCCGCGGCGGGGTGACGACCGATCAGCTGCGCCTCGCACTCCTGGGCGGCGGTGTGCTCTCCGTCCTCGGCGCGGTGGTGGTGGCCGTGCGCTTCGCGCGGCCCGACTCCTGATCCGGCCCCGCCGCCGGCGCCCCGCGGACGCACGGCCGTGGACCGGGCCGTGCGGGCCGTACGGACGCGGCGGCGATGTCCGACGGTCACGGCGCGCCCCGCCGGGACCGCTACAACGGCTCGCCGGGGTGGGCGAGATAGCGTGCGCGCAGGGCGGCCAGCACCGGGTGGTCCGGGGGCAGCGACGCGTCGTCGATGCCACTGACCGCCCGGACGCCGAAGGCCGTGTTGGTCGCGAAGGCGGCCGCCATCCCCCGGGCCTCCGCGGCGGTGATGGGCGCGGTGCGGTGGTCTCCGGCGCGCTGGAGCAGGGCCTGGGTGACGCCCGGCAACACCTCGGCGTCCGGCCACACCACGGTGCCGTCCGCGTCGACGAAGCCCGCGTTCCAGGTGCCGCCCTCGGAGACGAGCTCCCCCTCCCCGGTGAACAGGGCGTCGTCGAAGCCGGCCAGCTGCGCCGTCCGGCGGGCGTACAGCGCGCCGAAGAGCCCCACGTGCTTCACCCGCGGGGTGTCGCGCACATACGGCACGGTCCGGGCGCGCAGCGGCGGCAGCGGCCAGGCGGCGGCGGGACGGTGGGTGACCAGCACCTGGGGGCTCGCCGGCGCGGCGGGGCGGCCGAGGTCCAGATCGGGGTCGAAGACGGTCACCCGCACCACGAGCGCCCCGCCGCGACCGGCCACGGCCCGGTGTGCGTAGTCGCGCACCCGCTCCAGGTCCAGTTCGACCCCGAAGACCGTCCGGCAGTCGCGGGCCAGCCGCTCCAGGTGCAGCTCCAGGCCCCGTACCCGGCCGTCCTCGACCCGCATCGTGGTGAAGTGGCCGTAGTTCGTCAGCCCGAGCGCGCGCAGCGCGTCCGCGTCGGCCGGCCGTCCGTTCAGTTCCGCCATGGGCCACAGTCTCGCAGCCCGGAGGCGTCAGCCGACCGGGGAACAGCGGACCGGTCGGCGTCGGCCCGAGCTCGCCGTCCGCGTACGAGAAGAGGGCGAGCGGCATCAGCGCGGCGCCGGCCGGCGCCACGTCCTTCCGGAACACGAGCCGCCGGCCTGCCGGGCCCGCGGCTCGGCCCGCTCCCGCCTGCTCCGGCGGGGTCAGTCGTGCGCGGGGCGTTCGTGACCCGGCGCGAGGCTGAATCCGGCCGCGACGAGCACGACCGCGGCGGCCGTGCCGAGGAGCACCGCCGGCGGGCTGCTGATCTCGTGGAGCAGCCAGGAGCCGAGCACGCCGCCCCCGAACAGCGCGCCGACCCCGGCCGCCCGCCGGAGCTCGTTGGTAAGGCCGGGGGCGATCCGGTGGTCCAGGGCGAGCGGTGAGCCGCCGACGAGGGCGGCCATGGACCGGGTGGCCAGGGTGGTCGGCAGGTCCGGCACCTTGGCCCGGAGCGCGGTCACATTCCTCATCCCCATCGCGGCGGCCACCAGTGCGGTCGTCAGGTGGTGCCAGCCGCTGAGCGGTTGGTGGGCCCGCTCCAGCCGCCAGCCCACCAGCCCCGCGACCGCCAGCAGCGCGCCCTCGGTGAACAGCGCCACCAGGAACCAGCGACGGCCCCGGACGTCCACGCTCGACTCCAACCGGGCGCCCAGGCCGGCGCCGACGAGGAAGCCGATCAGCGAGGCCAGTGACGCCTTCGCGGAGAGCTCGGCGGCTCCGGTGATCGCGAAGGCGAGGAACAGCAGATTGCCGGACTGCATCGCGGTGAAGGCCGGGCCGAGCGCGAGAAAGCTGACCGCCTCGATCACCCCCGTCGTGACGGTGAGCGTCACCATGACCGCCGTCAGTGCTCCGGGCCGCGCCTTCACGCGCCCGAGTCTCCGCGCGGTGCGCCGCTTCGGCGGCGCATTGCGCCATGTGTGGGCGTGACGTGAGGGCGGGCGTCCCTCGCACCGGATGGGCGTGGGGCCGGCCGGACCTATCGGGGAGCCCGTGGGATGGGCCGCCCGCTGTGGTCGGAGCGACATCGGGCGTATGGCGACTGACCAGGGAGAACGGGGCTCTCTCGAAGAAAACGGACCCCGCCGACTTGGCGTGTATACACCGCTTGTACAGTCCTGGGATCAGTCACCCGGAGTGCGTCTCCGGGTGACGTTTTGCGTTTCCTTCGTCCCAAGGGAGTTCTGGCATGCCGAGGAGTGCATCGACGGTACGGTCCCGTGTGGCCGCCGCCCTGGCGGCGGCCGCCGCGCTGACGCTGGGACTGAGCGGCTGCTCGTCCGTCGACACGACCTCGCCGAAGAGTGCCAGATCCGACGCCGAGTCCGGCGCCAAGGGGAAGTTCGGGTCGGTCGACTGCCGCAAGGCCAAGTGCATCGCGCTCACCTTCGACGCCGGCCCGGGCAAGGACACCCCCGAGCTGCTGGACACGCTGAAGCGGGAGAAGGTGCCCGCGACCTTCTTCCTGCTCGGCAAGAACCACGTCCTCGAGTACCCGAAGGTCGTGCGCCGCATCGCCGACGAGGGGCACGAGGTCGCCAACCACACCTGGACCCACCGCATCCTGACCGACCTGGACGGGGACGAGATACGCGAGGAGCTCTCCCGCACCCAGGACGCGATAGCGAAGATCACCGGCCGGAAGCCGGTGCTGATGCGTCCGCCGCAGGGGCGCACCGACAAGGAGGTGACCAGCATCAGTCGGGAGCTCGGCCTCTCACAGGTGCTGTGGAGCGTCACCGCCAAGGACTACTCCACCAACGACTCCGACCTCATCAAGAGTCGGGTGCTGGACCAGGCCGACCGGGACGGCATCATCCTGCTCCACGACATATACAAGGGCACCGTGCCGGCCGTGCCGGGGATCATCGCGGAGCTGAAGAAGCAGGGCTACACCTTCGTGACCGTGCCGCAGCTGCTGGCTCCGGCGGAGCCCGAGCCGGGTGAGGTGTACCGCCCGTGAGGCCGGGCGGGGTGTGCCGTCCATGAGTGACCGCCCCTCAGGGGGCGGTCGCTGATCCCTCGGGGGTGATGTCCCGCGAGGGGAGGGGGGCGTCGGGGCCGCGGAAGGGCCCGGACATGCAGTCCCCGGTAGTCCTTCTCGATTCCATGGATCTCAACCGTCGCTGACGATCCTGAAGCCGAGCGGATCTGCCGGGGGCCTGGCCAGAACCGATAAGTGGGTCACTCGGGCCGATAGACGTCTCCATCGACGGTGCGGCTCTCTTCGGTCTTCTGGTGTACTACGAAGTTTCCTCCGTATTCGCCCCGAGTCAAGGCTTTTCGGGGTCCGTTTTGAGAAGTTTTGTGGCCCCGCTGCCGAGCGGGGCCTTTCGTTACCCCGAGTATTGGATCGGTCAGTCCAGAACGTGATAGCGTGCGGGGGTCGCGGGGTGTGGGGGCGTGCTTGCGTCCGGATTCTGAACCAAGCGATCCAAAAGCACGGTCAAGCGAGTCGGGAGCACCCGCATGCCACGTTCCGTATACGTCCTGGCCATGGGCATCTTCGCCATGGTCACCAGCGAGTTCGTCGTCGCCGGGCTCATGCCGCAGATGGCCGAGGGCCTGGACGTCTCCATATCCCGGATCGGCTACCTCATCACCGCGTTCGCGGTGGCCATGGCCGTGGGCGGCCCCTTCCTCACCGTGGCCCTGCTGAGGATGCGCCAGAAGTCGGCGCTCATGCTCCTTTTCGGGATCTTCCTGGCGGGCAACGTGCTGGCCGCCACCGCGTCCACCTACACGGCCATGCTGGTGGCGCGGATCATCACCGGCGTCGCCGCACAGGCGTTCTTCGGGGTCGCCATCTCGATCTGCGTCCAGCTGGCCCGCCCCGAGCTGCGTGGCCGGTCCATCGCCGTGGCGCTGAACGGCCTGATGCTGGGAACCCTGCTGGGGCTGCCGCTGGCCACCGTGGTCGGTGAGCACCTGGGCTGGCGCGCGGCCTTCTGGACCATCTCGCTGCTGACGGTGCTCGCCGCGCTGTGCACCCTGGTGGGGGTGGAGCGGCTGGACCCGGTGGAGGGGGAGGGCGGCTTCCGGCAGGAGCTCCACGTCTTCGCGAACCGCCGGCTGTGGCTGACGCTGTCCACCAGCACCTGCGTCATCGGCGCCACCTTCTCCGCGTTCAGCTACTTCAACCCGATCCTCACCGAGGTCACCGGCTTCGGTACCGGGACCGTGCCGCTGCTGCTCGTCGCCTACGGAGCCGCCAGCGTGGTCGGCAACACCGTCGTCGGCCGCCTCGCCGACCGGTACACCGCCCCCGTGCTGCTCTGCGGCCCGCTCCTCAACCTGCTCTTCCTGGTCGGGTTCGCGCTGCTGGCCCATCTCCCCGTCCCGACCGTGCTGCTCATGATGGGCATCGGGCTGGTCGGCGTCACCATGAACCCGGCGATGACCACGCGTGTCCAGCGCGCCGGCAACGCCCGCCCGCTGGTGAACACCGTGCACTCCTCGTTCATCACGCTCGGCATCATCATCGGGTCCTCGGTCGGTGGCGCCGCGATCGACGAGTTCGGCCTCCGGGCCCCGCTCTGGCTCGGCGCCGCCATGGCCGCCATCGGTGTCGTCACCGTCCTCCCCGACCTCCGACGCCGCCGGGCGGAGGTTTCCGGCGCGGAGTCGCCCGAGGGGTGGGCCGCCGAAGAGCGCGTCGCCGAAGAGCGGGTGGTCGAGGACCGGGTGGTCGGGGATCGGGTGGTCGGGGATCGGGTGGTCGAGGGGGTGGCGACCGGGGGAGTGGGCGGCGCCGTGGGGCCCGACCTTGAGCCGGCGGGTGCGGAGGTCGTCAGTCGGCGGGCCTAGGCCCACCGGACCAGCGGTCACCGCCCCATCGTCGGAGGAACACCCCCCCAGTGATCACTTACAGTCAAGCCATGGCCCAAGCGCACGCATCCGTCTCAGCTTCCCCCTCCCTCTCGGCCTCCCTCTCCGTCTCGGATTCCGCCCCGGACTCCCCGGACTCCCCGGACTCCCCGGCCGCACCGACCCCCGCCCCCGCCCCCGCCTTCGACCTCGACGCCTACCTGGCGCGCATCGGGTGGTCCGGCGAGCGGCGGGCGACCGCGGAGACGCTGCGCTCGCTGCAGCGGGCCCACCTGGTCCACATCCCGTTCGAGAACATCCAGGCGTTCCTCGGCGGCGCCCCCTCCCTGGCCCTGCCCGACCTGGAGGCCAAGCTGGTCCGCGGCAACCGAGGCGGCTACTGCTACGAACACAACACCCTGTTCGCCGCCGCCCTCGAAGCGTTCGGCTTCACGGTCACCCGGCTCACCGCCCGCGTCCTCGTCGGCGCCCGCCCCGGCGAGACGCGCCCGCGCACCCACAAGCTGCTCCTGGTGACGGTCACCGAGGGCGATGAGCGCGGCCCCTTCGTCGCCGACGTCGGCTTCGGCAGCACCGGCAGCCTCTACGAGGCCATCCCGCTGGTGGCCGACGCGGAGGTCCGGGCCGGTCGGCGCCGCCACCGTCTCGTGCTGGAGCCGCACGGCGGACCGCTGGAGATGTGGGTGCTGCAGAGCGTCCAGGACGGTGAGTGGGAGGACCAGTACTCCTTCACGGTGGAGCCCTTCGAGCCCGCCGACTACGAGGTCATCAACTGGCACATCGCCACCAACCCCCGCTCCCCGTTCCAGCACGAGCTGTACGTCCAGCGGACCTTCGTCGACAGACACCTCGCCCTCGTCGGTCGGAAGGTGGAGGAGATCCTCCCCGACGGCACCCGCACCCGGCGCGAACTGGCCGACGGCGCGGAGGTGGTACGGGTGTTGGCGTCCGACTTCGGCATCGAACTGCCGGCGGACGTGACCCTGTCGGTCTGAGCGCCGCCGCCCGGTTGCCGCCGCCGCCACGGCGCATGACGATCGAAGGGTGCGCCGCGGGCGACGACGCCCACGAGCGGGGTTCGGCGCCGGCCGGCCCGCCGGAGAGCGGCGAGCCACGGGCCAAGGCGAGCGCACGGGCCAGGGCCGAGGCAGGCGCCCGGGCCAAGGCCGAGGCAGGCGCCCGGGCCAAGGCCGAGGCGGGCGCACGGGCCAAGGGGGCAGTCACGACGCGGAGGGCGGTCGGCCATGGCGAGTGCGGCGGACGTGGAGATCAAGGTCATTCTGTCGGGCGACACCACCGAGGCCGCCGGCGAACTGCTCGGGCTGGACCCGGAGGACGGTAAACGGCGCGCGATCTACTTCTGGGACCGCCCGTGGCTCGACGGTGACACGGTCCGCCTCCCGCTGCTCGACGCGGGCGCGGTGATCCGGCTCCGGCTGGACGAGGACGGCGACAAGGGCGATCTCACAGCCAAGCGCCGGCCCTGCGATCCCGACACGCTTCCCGAGGACTGGCGGGAGAGCCGGGAGGGCGAGGACTGGGAGTTCACCGTCGAGGAGGACTGGGCCGGCCGCGACCGCGTGTGGGCGGCCTCGCTCAAGGTGGACGGCAGGTACGAACGGCCCGCCGACGACGGCTCCGAACAGCCGGAACTCAGCCGCGACCAGCGGATGCTGCTGTCGACCGCCGAAGTCGCCGCCGCCGCGCTGGACGACCTGACCGCGCTCGGCCCGATCCGCGCCGTCAGATGGAAGGCGGCCCGTCGGGACCTGATCCATCCGATCGTCGCCGAGCTCTGGACCGTCGGCGACGAACTGCGCTTCCTGGAGCTGTCGCTGCGATCCGAGCCGGGGGTCGCCTCGCTCGCCCAGCACCTGCTGGAGCGGGGCCTGGGCGACCTCGGCCTGGGGCCTCCCGCGCGCCAGGTCCTCAAGACGCGACAGGCGATGACCGCCCTGGCCCGGGCCCGCGCGAGGGTGTGAGGGGCGTCAGACCCCGCCCATCAGCCCGGCGAAGGCCGCCGGGTCGGTGTCGAAGCCGCGGACGGTGGCGTGGAACTCCCACTCGCCCGAGCCGTTCCGCCGGAACTCCGCGAGCGTGGCGGCGGTGGCCCCGGCGACCCCCGAGAAGTCGGACCCGAGCAGCTCGGTGTCGCCGTCCAGGATCCGCACCGCGGTGTGGGGCACCTCGCCGAAGGTCTTACGCCCCTGGCCCTGCTGGATGGCCACCCCGATCACGACGCGCGCGTACGTCGGAGCCAACCGGTCCAACTCCAGCGTCATGACCTCGTCGTAGCCGAAGCCCTGCCCGGTCCTGCTGTCCCGGTTGAGGGTGATGGTGCCGTCGGGTGAGCGGCTGTCGAAGTGCACCAGATACGCCGGCGTGCCCCGGGGGGTGTCGACGGTGTACGTCGCCGCGATGATGTCCAGATCGTGGGCCGGCGAACCGAAGGGGCTCGGGTCCCACTTGAGCGACACCTCGACCTTCCTGGGTCCCTTGTTGAGGCTGCTCACCTGAAATCCCCCTCCTCGGAACCGCATCCGGTCCCGACGCGCCGGTCGGCCAATCCTACCGCGCGCGGCGGGAGTTGCCCGGGCCGGTGGCGGGGACGGACCGTTCGGGCGTCACTGTGGGGCGTCGTCACGGTAGGGATTGGCCGGCTCGGGCACCGTGCGCAGCCCCCGCACGTCGAGGGCGGCGGTCGCCGCGTCGGTACCCAGCCTGCCGCGCGGGTGCCAGCGGCCGGTCACCACCAGCCAGGTCCCGGCGGCCGGAGGCTCGCCGCCGTACATCGCCACCTTGAGCGCCTGCGCGTCCGCGGCGCAGCAACTCACCCGCATCCGGGTCAGATACCAGGGGCCGCCGTCCTTGCCCGGCGTGACGAACCCGGTCAGCCGCACCGTGCGGCCGCTGAGGCTGCGGTCGGTGTCCCACACCGCCCGTGCGGAGAAGTCCAGGAGGGACATCGGGACCGGCGAGCGGGCGGGCAGCGGCGCGAACTGCGACTCCTCCTCGACGGCCATGGGGCGTTGCCGCTCGGCGGTGTACGCGGCCAGCGGGGGCGGGGCGGCGAACATCAGGCCGACGACGGGGAGGAAGAGCAGCCAGCCGACCCGCGGCCCGCGCGCGTGGTCGTGGCCGTGCCCGCTCTCGTGCTCCGGTCGGCTCTGGTGCTCGGGTCGGCTCTCGTGCTCGTGCTGGCTTTCGTTCCTGTGCCGGCTCTCGCCCTCGTGCCGGCTTTCGTTCCCGTGTGGGCTTTCGTTGCCGTGTCGGTGTTCCCGTCCGGGTGTGTGCGGCCCGTCTTCCGGGTCCTCGCCGGCCTCGGCCGCCGGCCGCTCGTACGGGAACGGGAAGCCGTCCCGCCACGCGCCGACCAGCGCCAGCAAGAACAGCAGGCACCCGGTGGCGATCAGCGGGAGCCGCAGCCCCTCCTTCACATACCGCAGATACAGGTCGCCGAAGAGCGAGATGCGCAGCACCGCCGCGCCCGCCATGCCCAGCAGCAGGATCTGGAACTGTCGCCTCACAGCAGCCACCACCCGGTCAGCGCGGCGCAACCGACGGCCACGACGGCCGTCGCCGTGGAGAAGCGGGCGGCGAAGCCCGCGCCGAACGTCCCCGCCTGGAGCGCCACCAGCTTCACGTCGACCATCGGCCCCACGACCATGAAGGTGAGCCGGGCGGTGGGGGAGAAGCCGGTCAGTGAGGCGGCGACGAAGGCGTCGGCCTCGGAACAGACCGCGAGCACGATCGCCAGTCCGGCCAGGAAGAGGACCGAGAGCCAGGGCGACCCGGAGAAGGCGTCCAACACGGTGCGGGGCACGGCCACGTTGAAGGTCGCCGCCGCCATGGCGCCGACCACCAGAAACCCACCCGCGTGCAGGAAGTCATGTTGGAAGCCGAGCCGGAACTCCTCCCACCGGCTGTTCCCCGGCTGGTGCCCCACGGCCCCACCGCGCGGCCGCAGCCACTCCCGGCGGCCGAAGGCCAGCCACAGCCAACCCATGATCGCGGCGGCCGCCAGCGAGGCCAGCAGCCGGGCGGCGACCATCTCCGGGGCGCCGGGGAAGGCGACCGCGGTGGCGGTCAGCACCACGGGGTTGACCGCCGGCGCCGACAACAGGAACGTCAGCGCGGCGGCGGGCGCCACGCCCCGGCGGATCAGACTTCCCGCCACCGGGACCGAGGCGCACTCACAGCCGGGCAGCACCACCCCGGCGGCGGAGGCGACCGGGACGGCCAACGCGGGTCGCTTCGGCAGCACCGCGGAGAACACCCGCGCGGGCACGAAGGCGTTGATGGCGCCCGACACCACCGTCCCCAGCAGCAGGAAGGGCAACGCCTGGAGCGCGACCGCCACACAGACGGTGCGCCACGCCTGGAGCGCGGGCGGATCCAGCCACGGCCCGCTGCCGAGGACCCCGACGCCGGCCGCCACCAGCGCGGCGAAGCCGATTCGGCCTGCCCGGCCGGGCCAAGCGGTGCGGCGCGTCCGTGCCACGTCCGGCGGCTCCATCGCCCGGCGTGGCCGCGCGGGTTCGGCGAGGCGCTCCTGGGTACGGGGCACGGGATTCCTCCGGAGGTGGATAGGGGGCGCTAACGATAATCATTTCGCTCTGCCTGCGGTCAAGCGGGTGCCGGCCCTCCTGCGGAGGGCCGGCGGTGATCGTGGGGTTCGTACGCGGTGGGGTCTCGGGGGTTGCCTGACGGTCGGCTGCGGGCCGGTGGGGGCTGGTCGCGCCCGCGCGGCGGAGCCGCTGGTCGACACAGCCCCGCGCCCCTGATGGGGCGCTGTCCTGCTGGGCGTGCCCGTGCGGCGGGGCCGTAGGTGGACGCAGCCCCGCGCCCCTGGCGGGGCGCTGTCCTGCTGGTCGCGCTCGCGCGGCGGGGCCGTAGGTCGACGCCGCCCCGCGCCCCTGGCGGGGCGCTGTCCTGCTGGTTGCGCTCGCGCGGCGGGGCCGCAGGTCGGCACAGCCCCGCGCCCCTGGTGGGGCGCTCTAGTACGGTGGCGGGCGGTCGGCGTTCGTGGCGTCGCGCCGCGACCTCGTACGGCCGGAGCGGAGGCCCAGCGGATGACGGTGGCACTCTTCACCCTCGGTGGCACGATCGCCATGGCCGGACACTCCGCGGGGGCGGGCGGCGGTCCCGTCGTCACCCGGCTGACCGGCGCCGAGCTCACCGCGGCGGTGCCGGGGCTGGCCGACCTCGGGGTGGCGCTCGACGTGCGGGACGCGCACGCCGTGCCCAGCGCCGATCTGTCATTCCGCCATCTCCTCGACCTCGTGGACGCGGCGTCGCGGGCGGTGGCGGACGGGGCGAGGGGCGTCGTGGTGACCCAGGGCAGCGACACCCTGGAGGAGACCGCGTTCCTGGTCGACCTGGTGTGGCCGCACCCGGAGCCGTTCGTGCTCACCGGTGCCATGCGCAACCCCACCCTCGCCGGCCCGGACGGCCCCGCGAACCTGCTCGCCGCCGCCCGGGTCGCCGCCTCGCCCGCGGCTCGCGAGCTGGGGGCGCTGGTGGTGCTCAACGACGAGATCCACTCCGCGCGCTGGGTCCGCAAGACCCACAGCACCAGCACGGCCACCTTCGCCTCCCCGAACCTCGGCCCCCTCGGGCAGGTCATCGAGGGCCGGGTGCGGATCCTGGCCCGCCCGGAGCGGCGTGAGCCGCCGCTCGCCCGCCCCGCCGCCGCCCGCCTCGACGCGATACGCGTCGCCCTGCACACTGTCACCCTCGACGACGACGGCGCCGACCTCGGTCGGCTGGCGGACACCCACCACGGCCTGGTGGTCGCCGGTTTCGGGGTCGGCCATGTGCCGTCCGCCCTCGCGCCCGTCCTCGGCGCGCTGGCCGAGCGCATCCCCGTCGTCCTGACGTCACGCTCCGGCAGCGGCTCGGTGCTGCGCCACACCTATGGCGCGATCGGCTCCGAAACCGACCTCCAGCGCCGCGGCCTGCTCAACGGTGGCCTCCTCGACCCCTACAAGGCCCGGGTCCTGCTCCGTCTGCTGCTCGCCGCCGGCGCCGATCGCGAGGCCGTCACCGCCGCCTTCGCGCGGCACGCCTGAGCCGGCACGGGAGGATTCCGGAACGATCCGCGGGGGTCAGCCCCGCCCGCGTGCCGGGAAGACCGGCGCCGCCCAGGCCGGGGGATCGGGCGGCGGTCCATGGCCGGTGAGCTCGAGGTCGACCCGGGTGGGGGCGTGCTCCTGGCTGGGCGGGCCCGCGGCCTCGGGCTCGCGCGGGGCGGTGCCGGCGCGGCGCAGGGCGGCCACGAACTCCAGGCAGCTGCGGTACCGGTCGTCGGGGGCCTTGGCCAGCGCCTTGCCGAAGACCTCGTCCACACCGGGCGGCAGGTCGGGGCGGCGCTCGGTCACCGGCGGCGGCGGGTCGTACTGGTGGGCCCAGAGCAGGGCCATGTCGTCCTCGCGCTGGAAGGGCGGGGCGCCGGTGAGCGTCTCGTAGACGACGCACCCCAGGCTGTAGATGTCGCAGCGGCCGTCCACCGGCCGGCCGGAGATCTGCTCGGGGGCCACGTAGTCCAGCGTGCCCACGAACTGGCCGACCGTGGTGAACCCGGTCAGCGACAGCGACTTCTTCGTCAGCCCGAAGTCGGTCAGATAGACGTGCTCCGGATGGTCGGAGTCGGTGCCCTCCGCCACCAGGATGTTGCCCGGTTTGACGTCCCGGTGCACCAGGTCGTGCGCATGGGCGGCGTCCAGGGCCGAGGCCACCTGCACGGCGATGCGGCAGGCCGCGACGACGGACAGCGGGCCGCCGTGGTGCAGCAGGCTCCGCAGGTCCTGCCCCTGCACGTACCGCATGGCGATGTAGAGGATGCCGTCCGCCTCGCCGGCCTCGAAGACCGGGACGATGTGCGGGTGGTCCAGGGCCGCCGCCATCCGCGACTCGTGGACGAAGCGCTGGCGGAAGGTGTCGTTGCGGGCGAGTTGCGGGGAGAGGAGCTTGAGGGCGACGGTGCGGCCCAGCCGCAGGTCCTCGGCGCGGTAGACCACGGCCATGCCGCCGTGGCCGATCTCGCCCAGGACCCGGTACGCGGCGATCTGGCGGCCGATCAGGTCCGACTGACTGCCGAACGCCACCTCCGTCCGCCGCTCCGGCTCCCGGTCCTCGCCCGCCCCCCGCCGCTCCGCCGTCATCCGCCGCCGCTCCGATCGGCCTCGCTACGCCCGCCCCGGTTCGTACCGGCCGGCACCTGCTCCCCGGAGCCGGCCGAGGATCCCGGGGGTCCCGAGGATCCCGGGGCTCCCGGGCCGGCCGAGGCATTCGAGGGTCCCGGGGATCCCGGGCCGGCCGGGGCGCCCGAGGCACCCGGGGATCCTGGGCCGGCAGGAGCGCCCGAGGCACCCGGGGCTCCCGGGCCGCTCAAGCTGCTCATGGTGGGCGGGGAGCTGCTCGTGGTGGGCGGAGAGCCGCTCGTGGTGGGCGGAGCCCCGGTGGCGCGGCCCGCCCCCGAGACTGGCTGCTCCGACGCCGCGAACGGCATCAGGGCCGCCCCGTCGCCGTAGGTCCAGGCGTCGTGCTCCGCGTCGTACAGCCAGACCTCCGGGCCGTCCACGATGACGCCGAGCCGCAGCCCCTCGGTGTCGCCGCGGAACGCCTCGCCGTCCGTCCGCCCGGCCGCCACCTCCTCCACCGCCCGCCGGTAGCGGGACAGGGTCTCCTCCACCCGGGCCAGCAGCGGCCGGGGGTCGTCGGTGTGCCGGGGCGGGTGGCTCGCGGTCGGCGGGTCGTGCGGGACGGGCAGCAGCAGTCGGCCGTCGACCCAGGCGGCCCAGCCGTTGGAGCAGACCACCTGGGCCCAGTCGCCGCGGCGCTCCGCCAGCCGCACCGGGAGCAACGGGTCCAGCGGGTCCAGCGCCTGCACGCCGTCCGGCGCCGCCCATGTCGGCAGCCCGTAGCGGGGCACGATGTGGGTCGGCTCGAACAGCGGCTCCTCGGCGGGGGCGCCGGAAGAGGCGAATGCGGCGTTCATAGCGGCTCCGGCGGGTTCATCACGGCCTGGTGGGCTCCCTCCAACAATCCCTCCTCGCGGATCCCTGCTCGCGCATCCCTACTTGCGCATGATGACCGGTTCATGACGTCGCAGCAGCCGGGACACCAGCAGGCCGAAGACCAGCGAGAGCACCACCAGCATGCCCATGTTCAGCAGCCAGGTGCTCGCCGAGTGATCGAACAGCGGATCCTCCGTGGACGGGCCTGGCACGATGCGTGCCAGGTCCACCGTCCCGGCCATGGCGGCGAAGGCCCAGCGCGCCGGCACCAGCCAGCCGATCTGCTCCATTCCCGGCACGCCGTTCAGCTTGAGCAGGGCCCCGCAGAAGACGAACTGGACGATGGTCAGCAGCACCAGCAGCGGCATGGTGACCTCCTCCTTGCGCACCAGCGCGGAGATCACCAGGCCCAGCATCATCGCGGTGAACGACAGCAGCGCCATGGCCAGGGAGATCTCCATCAACGGTGGCAGGAACACCCCTCGGCCGTCCGGCGCGTTGAGCTCCACCCCACTCAGCCCGACCAGGGTGAGCACCACCGCCTGGACCACCGTGATCGAACCCAGCACCACCACCTTGGACATCAGATACGCCGAGCGGGACAGGCCCACGGCCCGTTCTCGCTGGTAGATCACCCGTTCCTTGACCAGTTCGCGCACCGCGTTCGCCGCCCCGGTGAGCACCCCGCCGACGCACAGGGTCAGCAGCGCGTCCATCGCCGTGTCCACGGTGAACGCGGACCCGGCCAGGGCACGGGTCATCGCGCCCATGATGAAGGGCAGGGCGATCATGATGGCCAGGAAGGTGCGGTCCGCGGAGATCGCCGCGAGGTAGCGGCGGGACAGGGTGACCAGCTGCGATCCCCAGCTCTGCGGATGGGGCGGCCGCGTCGGCGGGGCGGCCTCGCGCTCCGGCGCCGGCAGTTGCGGCTGTCGGCTCGCCGTCGCGACGTACTGCCGGTGCAGCGGGGAGGCCCGGAACCCGCCCGCCCAGTCGTGCCGGGCATCGCTGTCGAACGCCTCGAAGACCTCCGGCCACTCGCCCATCCCGAAGAACGGAAGGGTCTCCTGCGGTGGCCCGAAGTAGGCGATCCGCCCACCGGGCGCCAGGACCAGCAGCCGGTCGCACACATCCAGGCTCAGCACGCTGTGCGTGACCACGATGACGGTCCGTCCGTCGTCCGCCAGACCGCGCAGCATGTGCATCACCGAGCGGTCCAGGCCCGGGTCCAGGCCCGAGGTCGGCTCGTCCAGGAAGAGCAGCGAGGGCTTGGTGAGCAGCTCCAGAGCCACGCTCACCCGCTTGCGCTGGCCGCCGGAGAGGCTGTGGATGGGCTGGTCGACCCGCTGCTCCAGTCCCAGCTCGCCGATGACCTCGTCCACCCGGGCCGCCCGCTCCGCCGCCCCGGTGTCGCCGGGGAAACGCAGCCGCGCGGCGTAGCCGAGGGCGCGGCGCACGGTGAGCTGGGTGTGCAGGATGTCGTCCTGCGGCACGAGGCCGATGCGCTGGCGCAGCTCGGCGTAGTCCCGGTACAGGTCCCGGCCGTCGTACAACACCGTGCCCCGCTCCGCCGGCCGCAGCCCGGTGAGCGCGTTGAGCAGGGTGGACTTGCCGGAGCCGCTGGGGCCGACCACCGCGAGCAGCGACTTCTGGCCGACCGGGAAGGAGACCTGGTCCAGCAGCACCTTGCGCCCCCGGTCGACGGACACCGACAGGTCCTGCACGTCGAGCGAGACCTCCCCGGTGTCCCGGAACTCCTGGAGCTCGTTACCGACCAGGCAGAACGCCGAACGGCCGATGCCCACGATGTCGCCGGGGGCGACCGCCACCGAGCCGAAGACCCGCAGCCCGTTGAGGTAGGTGCCGTTGTGGCTGCCCACGTCGGCGATCTCGAAGCCGCCACCGGGGCGGGAGCGCAGCTCGGCATGGCGACGGGAGACCACCAGATCGTCGATGACCAGGTCGTTGTCGGGGTCCCGGCCGATCCGCAGCACCCGCGAGGGCAGCGCCCGCACGGTCGCCGGCTGTCGGAAGGTCCCGGTGGCCGCCGGCTCCGAGACATAGCTCGGCCGGTCCACCGGACGGGGCATCTCGCTGAGCACCGCCAGCGGGCCGTCGGTGGGGTTTCCGAACCGGATCATGCTGCCGGGCCCGACGTCCAGCCGCACCACGCGGTGGCCCTCGGTGTAGCTGCCATTGGTGCTGCCGGTGTCCTCCAGGGTCCAGTGGTCACCGACGGGCTTCAGAACCGCGTGGTGCCAGGAGACCCGTGTGTCCCGCAGCACGATGTCGCTCGTGGGATCGCGCCCTACCTGGTAGGACCGGCTCGGACTCATCACCTGTGAACCGCCATCGGCCTCGATGACCAGCACAGGCGCGGAGGGTGCGAACGACCGCTCTCCCATGTCTGACATCGTACGGCCGGGTCGGCCGGCCCGCCTTCTCGCGCGCGGCGCCGGACCGTCATCCGGCTCCCGCCAGGCCGTCCCTTGGGGCCCCGCCCCCTCCCCGCCTACCCCTCTTCGGCGCGGCGCCGACCCTCCCGGACGAAGCGGCGCAGCCGCTGCAGCGGCCAGGTGTTGATGACGTCGTCCTTGGTGAGCCAGCCGCGCTGGGCGGTGCCCACCGCGTAGCGCATGTACGGCAGATGGGTGACGGAGTGGGCGTCGGAGTCGAGCGCGAACTTCACTCCGTACCGCTTGGCGCGCAGGATGTCCTCGTCGCTCAGGTCGAGCCGCTCGGGGCTGCCGTTGACCTCCAGCGCGGTGCCGGTCCTGGCGCACGCCTCGAAGACCGCGTCGAAGTCGGCGTCGATGCCGGGCCGCTTCCCGATCCGCCGGGTGCTGGGGTGCCCGATGACGGAGACGTACGGGTTCTCGGCGGCGCGCACCAGGCGGCGGGTCAGGGCCTCGCGGCTCTGGGTGAAGTGCGAGTGCACGGAGGCCACACACAGGTCGAAGCCGGCGAGGAAGTCGCCCGGCCAGTCCACCTCGCCGTCGGGGCCGATGTTGAGCTCGGTGCCGTGCAGCACGTGCATCCTGCGGTGCTTACCGTCCAGCTGCCGTACCAGCTCCCGCTGTTCCAGCATCTTCTCGTCGGTCATCCGTTGCATGGCGAGGTCGGGGGCGTGGTCGGTGACGACGTAGTAGGAGTAGCCGCGGGCGGCCGCGGCGGCGACCATCTCCTCCAGCGGGGCGAGCCCGTCGGTGAGGTCGGTGTGGGTGTGCAGATCGCCGCGGATGTCCTCCTCGGCGACCAGCTCGGGCAGCTCGTCCCGCAGCCCGGCGGCGATCTCGCCGCGGTCCTCGCGCAGCGTCGGCGGGATCCAGGGCAGGCCGAGCCGGGCGTAGACCTCCTCCTCGGTCTCGGAGGCGACCTTGCGGCCGCTCTTGGTGCGGAAGAGGCCGTACTCCGAGAGCTTGAGCCCGTGCCGGACCGCGATCTCGCGGGTGCGGATGTTGTGCGCCTTGGAGCCGGTGAAGTACTGCAGGCCCGCCCCCCAGGAGTCGGGCGGCAGCACCCGCAGATCGACCTGGAGGCCCTTGGTGGTGCGGATGGAGGTCTTCTTCTCGCCGTGCGCGATGACCTCCGCGACGTGCGGCATGGCCCTGAACGCGGCCATGAACGGGGCCGAGCGGGTGGCCGCGACCAGGATGTCGATGTCGCCGATGGTCTCCTTCATCCGGCGCAGCGAGCCGGCGTAGGCGCAGCCCTCGCACCCGGTGACCGCCGAGAGCTCGGCGATGATCTGTTCCGCGGAGTCCATGGCGGCCGACAGCAGGATCCGGCCGCCGGCCCCGGCCTTCTGCATCAGCGCGATGCCGTGCAGGATGTTGGCCTCGGTCTTCTCGCCGAAGCCCTTCAGATCGCGCAACCGCTCCTGGTGGATGGCCTCCAGCAGCTCGTCCACCGTGGAGACGCCCAGCTCCTGGTAGAGGGTCAGGGCCTTCTTGGGGCCGAGCGTGGGGATGGTGATGAGCTCCCGTACGCCGGCGGGGATGGCGGTCCTGGTCTCCTCGATCGTGGACACCTGGCCGGTGCGCAGATACTCCACGACCTTGTCGGCGATCGACTTCCCCACGTTGGGGATCTCCAGCAGCTCCTTGGGGCCGAGCGTGCCGACGTCCGCGTGGTAGCCGGCGATGGCGCGGGCGGCCTTCTCGTAGGCGCGTGCCTTGAAGGCGTCGCCACCGGTGATCGCGATGAGGTCGGCGTACTCCTGGAGCAGCGCCCCGACCTCGTCATTGCGCCGGGTCATGCCCCCAGGGTGCCCCCTGGTCCCCGAACGGCGCACGTCCGGGGACCAGGGGCGAGCCGGGCCGGGCTCAGCGGCTGTCGCAGTGGATGAGCGCGCGCACCATGCGACAGGTGACGGCGGAGGGCGGGTGCACTCCGATCCGGGCGGCGGTGGTCCGTATGACGTGGTCGGGTGCCTGCTCGGGGCCGTACGCCCCCGAGTTGAGCAGGGCGATGGCCAGGCGCATGGCCTTCAGCCGGCGGTTGTACGACTCGTACCACTCGCGCGGGCGGCCGGCGGGCATCCGCTGCTTCGGCAGGGTGGTCAGGGTGGGCAGAGCGGGCGGAGCGGCCGTGTCCGGCAGCTCCGGCTGGTGGCTGAGGTCCGGGAGAGGTGTGGCGGCGACGGCCATCGGCATCCTCCTGAGAGGTCGGGAACCCTCTGTCCTAACTGCTTCCATTTTACTGCCCACCACTGACAAAAGCCCCAGGCCAGAAGGGGTTTGAGGGGGGATGCGCGATACCCTGGCGGCATGGAGATCTGGATCAACCCGGCCTGTTCGAAGTGCCGTGGCGCGCTCACCCTGCTCGACGCGGAGGGGGCCGACTACACCGTCCGGCGCTATCTGGAAGACGTCCCCGGCGAGGACGAGATCCGCGCGGTGCTCGACCGGCTCGGGCTCGAACCCTGGGACATCACCCGAACGCAGGAGGCGGCCGCCAAGGAGCTCGGGCTCAAGGACTGGCCGCGCGAGGAGAGCGCGCGCGACCGGTGGATCGCCGCCCTCGCCGCCCACCCCAAGCTCATCCAGCGCCCGATCATCACCGCCGACGACGGCTCGGCCCTGGTGGCCAGGACGGAGGAGGCCGTACGGGAGGCGCTGTCCCGCTCACGGTGACGCGGGGCGGCCGGGGCGGCTGTGCCCGCCGCGGCCCGGTGGCCCTGGGGGGCACGGTGTTCCGCGCGGTGACGGTGTCCTGTGTCGGTCACGGCGTTCTACGCGGTCACGGCGTCCTGCCCGGTCGGTCGGCGGGCACCTCCGTCCCGTGCCAGCGTCCGACCGGAGCCAGCAGCCCGCCGAGGAGGCCGGCGAGGGCGCCCCACAGGGCGCCGAGGCCGAGGAGGAGCAGGCTGGCGGGACGGAGGGTGACCTCACCGCCGAGGTCGGCGAGGTCGCCCAGCCCGAGGAGGTTGAGGCCGAAGTCGGCGGAGACGCGCGTGAGCAGGCCCACCGCGAGCAGGGTGACGGCCAGCGCGACGCCCAGCCGCAGGGCGAGCCGCCAGGGCGCGGTGCCGGCGGGGGAGCGCAGGGCGAGCAGAACGCCGGTCGCCAGGACGGCGAGTGCGGCGAAGACGGCCAGCAGCCAGGCGCGGCCGTCCCGTTCGGCGAGCGAGGCCAGGTTCACCGTGGCCTCACCGCCGTCCGTCTCCCGCAACACGTCCGCCAGCGGTTTGGGCATCGGCAGCCCGACGGGGGCGGGCACCCGCCCCACCCAGGCGCCGCCGAGCCCGAGGCCCAGCGCCATCCAGGCCAGATTGGGCAGCCCGAGCAGCAGCACGGCGAAGGTCTCCACAGGCTTGCCCCGAACGATGGCCACGATCACGCCGGCGACCAGCCCCGCGGCCACATACGCCAACAGCAGCGCCACCACCGCGAAGACGGCGGGGCGGACGGTGTCCTGGAAGGGCAGCAGCCGCGAGGGCAGCGGCGCCGTGCGGGAGACGGCCAGGGCGAGGGCTAGCACGACCAGCAGCCACAGCAGGCCCAGGACCAGCGTCGGGGCGACGGCGGCGCGGAAGCCCACCGTGGGTGTCACCCCCAGCGCCTCGCCGATCTCTTCGGCGAGCTCGTCGCCCAGCCCGATCCGGAACGAGTGCCGCGCGAGCCGCACGACCAGCAGCAGCCCGAGCAGCCACAGCAGGGCGGTACGGCCGGCCCGGCCGAGGATCTCCCCACCACCGGCCACGGCGCGGTGCCGCAACGGCAGCAGGAACAGCGCCCCCAGTGTCAGGGCGCCGACCAGGGACACCGACAGCGGGATCACGTCCAGGTCGGCGTCGGTACCGCCGACGAACCCGACCTCGCCGGTCAGCTCGATCTCGCCGCCGACCGCCGAGACCACGGCGGCGGCCACCACGCGGGGGAAGGCGCCGCCCGGCAGATCGCCCGCCCCGGCCGCCCACAGGCCCAGGGCGGCGGTGGCGAACATGGCGGCCAGCGCCGCCACCACCGCCGCCAGGGCGTCCCACCAGGCACGGAGGGCGTGCTGCGCGCTGTGGCGCACGCCGTCCGGCGCGGACCGCGGCGTCTGACTCACGTCTCTCACCGTACGGAGGGTGTGCCCGGCTCGCCGGTTGGCGGTGGCGTATGGAGGGTGGGCCCGCGTGTCGAACGGCGGTGGCGTACGGCGGCGGGGGTGCGTGGCGTGTCGGATGGCGGCGGTGGCGTACGGCGGGTGCGCGTGGGCCGTCGGATGGCGGGCGCCGTACGGGAGCGTCCCCCGGCCCGCCGCCAGCGGTGGCCCACCCGACCGGCGGCCTAACCGACCGTCGGTCGACCTGACCGGCGGTCGACCCGACCAGCAGCCGGTCGGCGCGCCCCGGTCGGCGCAGCCGCGCTTGCGGCACCGCCGACGGTCGAACAGACAATGGTCTGAATGGTCCCGTATATCCCCTCGGGTTCATGCGGAGTTGTCCAACTGGTCTTGCCCGGTTGGCGCCAGACGCTCCGGATGACCCCGGAGGAATCCGCTACCTACCTGGGAGTAGGGCCCGTGACGTCCCAACCGCCGTCGAAAGAGCGTCCCAGCGGTCCCCCCTCGGGCCCGCCCTCCGGCCCCCTCTCCGGGCAGGGCTCGGGGCAGCGGCCGGGATCCGGCGCCCCGCCCGGCGGCCCCGCCCCGGCCGAGCCGACGGCGCCGTACGAATCGCCGAGCGTGCCCCCGTCCGGTCCGCCCTCCGACGGCGGCGGTGGGGGCGGTGGAGGCGGCGGCGGGGGCGGTGAGCCCGGCGGCCGTGGCGAGGGGCCCTGGTGGAAGTCGGCCCCGCGGATCGCGCTGATCGTCGGCGCCGCGGTGGTGGCGATCGCGCTCGCCCTCTACTTCGGCCTCCAGGGCGGGGACGAGTACGGCGACAAGGAGAAGGACAAGGAGCAGGCGGGTGGGGAGATCTTCCTCCAGGCGGCCGGCGACGGCGGCCCCGACCCGTTCACCGGCTCCACCGCCAAGGACTCCGAGCCCACCGGCTCCCCCTCGCCCGCCCCCAAGACCACCACCGGCCCGGCCGGCGCCACCCGTGCCGCCAACGGCACCGAGCCCGGCCTGTACGGCGGCACCCGCAACGTCGCGAGCTGCGATGTCGAACAGCAGGTCGCCTTCCTGAAGGGCGATCAGGCCAAGGCCGACGCCTTCGCCGGCGTTCTCGGCATCAAGGCGCAGGAGATCCCCGACTACCTGCGCGGACTCACCCCCGTCCAACTGCGTCTGGACACCCGCGTCACCAACCACGGCTTCCGCGACGGCGCGGCCACCGAGTTCCAGGCCGTGCTCCAGTCCGGGACCGCGGTCCTGGTGAACTCCAAGGGCGAGCCCAAGGTCCGTTGCGCCTGCGGCAACCCGCTGACCCCGCCGGTGGCCCAGGAGAACCCCAAGCCCCAGGGCAAGCCCTGGCCCTCCTACCAGCGGTCGAACACGACGACGGTCACGCCGGGCGACAAGCCGGTCGACGCCTTCACCCTCTACGACCAGGAGAAGCGCGAGTGGTTCAAGCGCCCCACCGGTCAGAAGGGCAACACCGGCCAGGCCGACCAGCTGGTGCCGCGCCCGGCCACCAGCCCCGCGCCGAGCCCGACCCCGCCCCCGGAGAAGCCGGAGCCGCCGGAGCCCGCCGAGTCCCCCGCGCCCGTCGAGCCGCCCCCGCCCGCCTCTCCGGAGGCGCCCGAGAGCCCGGAGGCCCCCGAGCCGCCGCCGCCCCCCGAGCCGCCGGCGACTCCCGGACCCGGCTACTGAGCGGGACGTCCGAGTGACACCGTCTCCCGGTGGATGTGGCGCCGGTCCTACTTCGGACCGGCGCCACGCCGCTGACGGGACGTCAATCCACTGTCGTCACAGCGCTCATGGCCCCCGGCGCTGGTCCGCCCGTCGTCCTGGTTGACTAGTCTGGCGCTCGCCCACCATCACGGATCCACTCGCTCCGTGTCCGCGGACCCCGAGGAGACGACGCCGATGAGCAGCAGCCCACACGACATCTCCCTGCCAGGCCCGCCCCGGGTGGAGGAGGTGAGCGCGGACGTCTACGCCTACGTCCAGCCGGACGGCACCTGGTGGATCAACAACACCGGCTTCCTCGTCGGCCGTCGCGGCGTGATCAGCGTCGACGCCTGCTCGACCGAACGCCGCACCCGCGCCTACCTGGACGCCATCAAGACGGTGACCCCACAGCCGGTCCGCACCCTGGTCAACACCCACCACCACGGCGACCACACCTTCGGCAACCACCTCTTCCACGGCGCCACCGTCGTGGGCCACGAGGGCGTGCGGGAGGGCATCCGCGCCTGGGGCCCGCCCCGCTCCGCCCCGTTCTGGACCGACGTGGAGTGGGGCGACTTCGAGCCGGAGCCGCCGTTCCTCACGTACACCGAGGGCGTCACGCTCTGGGTGGACGACCTGCGCTGCGAGGTGCGTCATGTGGGCACCGCGGCGCACACCACCAACGACTCCATCCTCTGGATCCCGGAGCGCCGCGTCCTGTTCGCCGGCGACCTGCTCTTCAACGGCGGCACCCCGTTCCTCGTGCAGGGCTCCATCGCCGGTGCCGTCGACGTCCTGGAGAACGTCCTCGCCCCGCTCGGCGCCGAGACCATCGTGGCCGGCCACGGCCCGGTCGCCGGCCCCGAGTTGATCGACGACGTCCTCGGCTACCTCCGCTTCGTCCAGGACACCGCCCGCCGGGGCCGCGAGGCCGGCCTGTCCCCGCTCGACACCGCCCGCGAGACCGACCTCGGCCGCTACGCCGACCTCGCCGACAAGGAGCGCATCGTCGGCAACCTGCACCGCGCCTACGCCGAACTCGGCGGCGCGGCCCCCGGCGCCACCATCGACGCCGTCGCCGCGCTCGCCGACATGGTCGCCTACAACGGCGGCCGGCCGCTGTCCTGCCACGCCTGACCCGCTCCGCCCCGCTGGGCGGTCATTCACGCACCGGAGGCGCCGCGGGGTGCGCGGTGCCTCCGGCCTACGCGATCGGGGTCGGTCAGGCGCGCACGAGGTACCACGCACCCTGGCCGTTGCAGCCGCTACTGTTGTGGTTGGTGCTGCGGTAGCCGGGCGGGACGGGTGAGCCCGAGCAGACCCATACGCCGTCGCGGGGCAGTTGGTAGTACCACGCACCCTGGTCGTTGCAGCCGATACGGTTGTGGTCGGTGTAGACGTACCCGGGCGGGAGGGTTGAGCCCGAGCAGGCCCATATGCCGTCACGGGCCCGTTCGTGCAACCACGCGCCCTGGCCGTTGCAGCCGTTACGGTTGAGGTCGGTGTAGACGTACCCGGGCGCGACGGTTGAGCCCGAGCAGGCCCATATGCCGTCACGGACCCGTTCGTGCAACCACGCGCCCTGGCCGTTGCAGCCGTTACGGTTGAGGTCGGTGTAGACGTACCCGGGCGCGACGGTTGAGCCCGAGCAAGCCCATATGCGGTCACGGACCCGTTCGTGGTACCACGCGCCCTGGCCGTTGCAGCCGATACGGTTGAGGTCGGTGTAGACGTACCCGGGCGCGACGGTTGAGCCCGAGCAGGCCCATATGCCGTCACGGACGGGCTCCTGGTACCAGGAGCCCATGCCGTTGCAGCCGCTACGGTTGTAGTCGGTGGTGACGTACCCGGGCGGAACGGGCGTGTTGGAGCAGACCCACTCGGCTGCCGCGGCCCGCGACCCCCGTTCCGCAGCGGCGGCCGTGCCCGCCGTACCGGCGAGCATCGCGGTGGCGATCAGCGCGATCGCTCCGATCACCGCCGCGATTCTGCCTCTGGCGACCGCCACCCCCGTACGTCTTCTCCCCGCCTCGCGGAAGGCGCCGGACGATTCACGGCTCCGCGCCCGCCCTGGCGCACCACGCCGCCTCGACTGCCGTTCTCCGATGCTCATGCATACCCTCCCTGCAAGGACGGCGGCTCATGCCGCTGTCACGACGGGCAGAACGTAGCAACGGAATCGCACACATGACCGGCAGCGGCTGATTTGCCAGGAATAAAGGCTCAAAGCCACTTCTTGACAGTGTTCGCACGCATGAACCCTTACCAAGCGTGCGCCTTGAGAGGGCCTACGCGGGGAAGCGTGCCGCCGTTCGCAGGTGGTAGAAGTCCACGGCGTTGTCGTGCAGCGCCATCCGGGCCAGGCGCTCGCCGAGCGCCTCGTACACCAGCGCCACATCACCGTCCGCGAAGGGGGCGCGGGCCCGGGTGGAGGGGAGGTCGGTGCCGAACAGCAGCGCCTCGGGGTTGACCTCGCCGACCGCCTTCAGCGCGGCTGCCACATCGAGGTCGCCCCGCCCGAAGCCGGTCGCCTTGACCCGCGCGCCGCGCTCCACCAGGCGCAGCAGCTCGGGCAGCCCCTCCGCCGACAGGCCCAGGTGGTCGATGCTGATCCGCGGCAGGCCGGCGAGCCGGTCCGCCAGCTCGCCCAGCTCGCGGGCGTCCACGTAGACCTCCACGTGCCAGCCCGCCACAGCCGCCACCCGGTGCCCCAACTCCAGCAGCGCGTCGAGGCTCTCCCGCCCCTGCCGGAAGAGGTTGAAGCGCACCGCCCGGACGCCCGCGGTGTTCAGCACGGTGATCTGCTCGTCGCTGACCCAGGGCTCCAGCTGGGTGACGCCGACGAAGCGCGGCCCGAGCGTGCGCAGCGCGTCCAGCAGATAGCTCTGGTCGACGCCCTGGAACGAACCGGAGACCACCGCGCCGCCGGTGACGCGCAGCCCGGCGGTGCGCCGTCGGTAGTCCTCCACGGTGAAGGGTTCGGGGACGAAGCCCTGGTTGCCGACGAGCGGGAACCGGGGGTCGATGATGTGTAGATGTGCGTCGAAGAGCGGTCCGTACGCCTCCGTTGCCGACATGATCAGCCCACCCTTTCACTCTTCGGGGCCCGTTCGGGCGCTGTCGGGGGTGCGGGTTTCGATCGTCCCTCGAAATGCCGGCCGACGGTGGCCGCCAGCACGATGAGCGCGCCGCCCAGCCCCTGGAGCAGGCCGATGCCCTCCCCGGCGGCCGCGACGGCGAAGACGGTGGCGAACAGCGGCTCGGTGGCCAGGATGAGGCCCACCCGGGTGGAGCTGGAGAAGCGCGCCGCCCGCAGCTGAACGAAGAACGCGTAACTCGTGCCCAGGACGCCCAGATAGGCGATGAGCAGCCAGTTCGTCCCGGAGACGGAGCCGATGGCGGACCACACCGGGGAGTCGCTGAAGCCGGAGGTCGCGGTGGCCAGCAGGCACACGACGCAGAACTCGACCAGCGTCAGATTGGCCAGCGACTGCGGGCCGGTGCCGGTGGACTTGCGGCCGAAGAGGGTGATCTGGGTGGCGCGCACGAAGGCCGCCGCGAGGATGATCAGGTCGCCCGGTCGTGGATGCAGCCCGTCCGCGAGGAGCAGCAGCCCGCAGCCGAACAGGGCGGTGACGGTCGCCGCGTAGACCATCCACGGCTGGTCACGGCGGCTGATGACGCGTTCGAAGACGGGGACGAGGATCACCGAAATGGTGATCAGGAAGCCGGAGTTGGCCGCCGAGGTGTGCTTGACGCCGACCGTCTCCAGGATCAGGATCCCGTACAGCAGCGCACCGAAGGCGACGCCCGACAGCAGCTCGGAGCGGGTGATGCGGGGCAGTGTGGCCGCCGCGATCAGCGCGATGGCGGGGATGGCGGTCAGGAACCGTAACGCGAGGAAGCTCGCCGCCGACACCGACTCCCCGACGTCCTGCATGACGACGTAACTGGAACCCCAGATCACGGCCACCAGCAGCACGGAAAGATCGTTGACCAGGACCGCGCGGGCCCCCGCGCGGGATGTCGTGCCGACGGCCTCGGGTGCCGGCATGAGACTGCTCCTGCCTTCGAGGAAGCCTCGATCAAAAGGGGCGTATCGCCCACGGTGTCCAGGATGTTGACACTAGTGACCAGCATAACGAACACCGTGGGCAGCCCTGAGCCGTCGCCGGAAAGGTGTCCGGAACGCGGCGGAGGCGATACGCCCCGGGAGCGGAGCAGCCGTGGTCAGGCCACGGGAGCCGCGATCGACTCCACCCGAGGAGACGCAATCGCGACGTAGTCCTTGGTGCGGAGCGCCATCGACCGGTCCAGCCGCGCCGCGTTGAAGAAGAGCTCCTCCTTCTCCAGCAGCGACGGGTCGACGATCAGCTCCAGATCCGGGTGGAACGAGAACGGCAGGATGGTGCCGGCCACGCTCCCGGCCAGCCGCTCGGCGATGTCCGCCGAGGCGAAGGCCGTGTACGTCCCGCCCAGCAGGGCCTTGATGCTGCCCAGGTCCACCCGTACGTCACCGGGGACCACCGCCAGCACGTACTTGGTGACCTTCTTGCCGAGCTTCACCATCACCACGATGCACTTCGCGGCCTCGGAGACGTCGTTCCCGCGCATGGGGCTGACGATCTCCGTCCGCCCCTCCGGCGGGTGGTCGATCAACCGGTACTGCGCACCGTGGTGGTCGAGCAGCTTGATGAGCTTGTCGTACGTCTCGTACGTCTCTTGGTTCTCGGGCGTGTCGACGGCTTCCATGAGCACCTCTCAGGCGCCGGGCTGGCGCGGGGAAGGAGGAACGAGGCGGGCCCGCGCTCACGCCGACCGGACCGTACGGCCCCGCAGCAGACTCGGCACCCGGCTCTCAGGGGGGACCGACAGTACCCGATGTACAGGCCGAGTCATCGTCCGTCACCACATTCGGCCGGCGCCTGGAAGCCGCCGATCTCCTGCTCGACCTTCAGCAGGGCGCCCGTGAGGAGCTCCAGGGTGACGATGTCGGGCGGTGTGGCTGGGCGCGAGGACGAACACGTGCCGCGAAATGGACTGGTACTACTGGTGCATGCATGAAGAGACCGCACAGGCCGCGATCGACATGTTCATCTCCGCGTTCAACGCCTCGGACGACAGCTATGTGGCTGGGCTGCTCTCCCAGGCCCTGACCTCGGACGTCATCTTCTGGGGACCGTTGGGCCGCAGTGAGGGGATCGAGGCGGTCGAACGGTTCGTGCTGGACATCCGTCGCCACCCGGCGGGGACCGGCACGATGGTGCGCTGCTCGGCGGTGGACATGCCCGACGAGTGGGCCCGGTACCGGTGGGTCTTCACCACGCCCGATGGAGGCCCCCGCCTGGCGGGAACGGACGTCGTCCATCTGCGGCGGAGCCTCATCGACCAGGTCATCATCTTCGCGGGCGAGATCAAAGTGAGCTGATAGGGCCAGCCCAGCTCTGCGAACGCTGTCCCATGCGCGATCCCCGAAGGGAGGGGACGGCGGGCCCGGGGCGGCCGGTCGGCAGGCACAGGCGGCCGCCAGGATTTCTGAAAGGTCCACGAAGCCCCGCCCGCGCGCCGGGAGGGCGGCGCGCGGGCTGGGCAGCAGGGCTAGGCTTCGGCCCGACGGCCGGTCGTGTCGCGCGGGAGGTCGCCGGTGACGGAGGACAACAGGACGCATCCCCCGTTCTCCAGCGGCGAAGACCGGCCGGTGTGCGACATCTGCCCGTCGCTACGCCTGCCCGGCGGCGCTTTCGACGTGCACGAGCGGCCGTCCCGTGACTGCCCTTTCGACCAGGCCACCGGCCACCGCTTTACCGAGGCCGGGGTGCCGGTGTGTGTCCATCCCGAGCGAGTGGGGCTCCCGGCCGCCCCGTACGCCACCGACGGGCTCCCGCTGCCGTGGGAGGTGCCCCCGCCAGCCGACGCGGCTGGGGTCGCGGGGTGGGTGCGGGCCGCGTTGACGGCAGCACCGCCGGATGCTTGCGACGAGGTGATCGCGCGCGCGATGGACATCCTGCGCGCCTCCGACCCGGCCCTGGATGTCACGGCGGTGCTGCGGACGGCGCTCGACAAGGAGGCGAGTGCCTCGAACGTGATGGCGTCATCTGTCGGATGGTGGCCGCGCCCCGGCTGAGGGATCTCGGTCAACCGCAGGCGGGGCGCGGGGGTTCAGGGCGAGCGCGTGACGCTCGGTGGGGCCTGCCCCGGCCGGACCGTCCTCACCGATAAGGAGCGGCCGGGGCAGGGGCTTGGGGTGGGCCGCCGGCGGAAGGACCATCCCTGTTCCCCGCCGGCGGCCCTGGGTGGGCGCGCGCGGTGTCCGGCCGAGGCATGGAGCCGGAGACGAGCCCACCCGGTCTAGGCGCGGCGGCCGACCACCACGGTTTCGTCGTGGTGCGGGGCCCGCAGCACGATCTTGCGCGCCTCGGCCAGGGTCTCCTTGTAGCTGCCCAGGCGTCTCGTCCCCGTCGGGCACGCCGCAGAGTTCCGGCACTTGGGGCAGGCCGAGGCGTGGGTGAGGTAGTCCCTCCACGCCTCCTGAACGGGGGTGGTCTGGGGGCCGGCGGCCTCCAGCAGCGCCGCGCGGAGCTGCTGCCCGGCGGGACGCGTCGTGTGGCTGGACCTCACCGGGCTCGCCCTTCCAGCGCGCGGCGGCCGGCCGCGGCCTGGTCGAGCGGGTCGAGCTGCTTCGGGAAGTGCGGGGCGCAGTCCGGGCAGGCGTAGACGGTGCGGCCGGGGTTGCTGGCGCCGTGCGTCTCCGCGACGGCCACCGGCTGGTCGGTCAGCCGGTCGCACCGCTCACAGGGCTTCACGGCCTGGGCAGCGGCGAGCAGCGCGGAGTGCAGCCGGCCGGGGTCGGTGAGGTAGTCGCAGGGTTCCGGGGCCACGCGCCAGTGCAGCCCCGAGCCGCCCGTACGGTGCGCCGGGGGCACGGCGACGTATGACCCGGCGCTGAGCACTCGGCACAGTGTCCAGTCCGAGGCGGCGCCGGGCGCCACCAGCCAGTACCAGACCGCGCCATGGGCGTCCGCGATGACCGCCCCGGAGTCGTCCCCGAGGAGCGTCAGGGCGCGCACGCCGATCAGCGAGGGCACGCGCACGGCGTCCCACGATCGGCCGGCGGGCTGCGTCTCGATCTCGCCGCTGCTGGGCGGCCTCCACGGCAGTGAACGGATCGTCATGGTCGGCTCCATGTGCAGGGGGATGTGCTGGCTGCCACATCGTGCCGACGAACAAGGGGGCTGGCGTTGACCGATAGGCAACACCAACCCCCTTGACAAAGGATGGTTTACACGCCACTCCAGCGGGAGAAGGCCAGCAGATGCGACGACGCCCGCGGACGCGCCCGCAGAAGCACACCCACCGTCTGGCGCGTCGACGGGTGATATCGGGTCTGCAGCGGCGACACCTCCCGCGCCTTCTCCAGCGACTCCAGCGCGTCATCGAGACGTGCGCTCAGGGCCTGGGAGCGAGCCTTGTCGATCAGGAGCTGCCCATGCCGTGCGGCGGGGTAGTTCACGGGCACGCGGATTTCCTTCGCGATCGACAGCGCTTCGGCGTGCTCATCCCGATCACCAGCGGCAGCCACGGCGTGCTGCGCAACGTTCGTGGGCCCGAAGACGAGCATGTAGTGGTTGGTCTCACCGATCTCGCGCGCCATGCCCTCGGCCTCGCCCAGGTGCGCCTGAGAACCGTCCTTATCTCCCAGCAGCGCGCTCAGCTGCCCACCCTTGAGGAGCAGACCCCCGCGCACGGCCCGAGTCTGCGGCGTCCCGTCGTCATCCAGGTCTCGGAGGGCCTGCGCGACCAGGCGCAACCCTCGCTCCATCGAGGGCCCCTCAGTGGACAACTGCGCCCGCTTGAGCCGCTCAGCGGCCACCTGCCGGGGGTCACCAGATTGTGCGGCCGCCATGGCCATCCGGCAGAGCGCGAGCCGGGCAAGGTCCATGTAGCCGAACTTGTATGCGACGGAGAACGCGCCCAGGGCGGCCTCGGCCTGGAGCCAGTGCGCCAGCTCGCGGTCGCGGCCGGCCACGGTGTACAGCTGGGTGGCGTGCGAGAGCTCCGACAGAAGCGCCGGGGTGAGCTCGGCCAGGTCCGCGTACTCGGAATCCGTCCGAAGCTGCCGGACATGATTGATCACGTCCTGGAGCTCGGACAGTGAACGCGGGGCCGGGTCGTCGTCCTCCGGGGGGATGCCCCAGTCGTCGAGGGCGTTGCTCAACGGCGCGATCAGGCGATCAAGCTGATCCCGCCGCAACTGTTCGATGTACGGCTGTCCGTGCAGCACACTGACGCTGACGCTGAGCGCACGGGCTACGGCAGCCACTACCTGCTCGCTCGGCACCCTGGAGCCGCTCTCGATACGTGACAGCATGGAAGGGGATACGTGGCATTTCGCGGCCAACTCCCTGAGTGTCAGGTCGCGTAGGGTCCTGATCTCCTGGATACGCGCTCCCACGCCCCCGGCGCGTGTGCTGGTGTCGTCGGGCACACTGACTCCCGTCTACCGTTCTTGGGTCGCACTCAGAACGGTACCCCTGGTCGGCTCCAGGGGGATGTGTCGATCGGCCCCCGTCAAGTGAGGGGCTGTCGCCCTGTTGACCCCAGGTCAGGGCCGGCTCGTGACTTCCGAGACCCACCTGGAAGGGAACGCGGCGGACGAGTCGGCCTGCATCTGATGATCGGTCATCACCGCGCCGTCCAACGCCCGGTGGCACGTGCAGTCGTCCGGCGTGGAGGAGCGGGCGAAGCCGGACAGGGTTCGCCTGGCCACGGAGACGTTGGCGCTCATCACCTCGGCCACCGTGCGCGCGTCCACCGAGCCGTGTCGTGGGTGCCAGCAGTCGTAGTCGGTGACCAGGGCGAGCCCGACGTAGCAGAGCTCCGCCTCGCGGGCGAGCCGGGCCTCGGGCAGCGCCGTCATCCCGATGACGTCCATCCCCCAGGATCGGTACAGCCGCGACTCGGCACGCGTGGAGAACTGCGGGCCCTCGATGCAGCAGTAGGTGCCGGCCCCGTGGACCGAGGGGTGGGCCGCGCGGGCCGCCCGCTCCAGAGCCGGCCGCAGCCGCCCGCAGTACGGATCGGCGAGCGAGACGTGCGCCACCATGCCGTCGCCGAAGAAGGACGCCGGGCGCGCCCCACGGGTCCGGTCCACGAGCTGGTCCAGGATCACCAGGTCGCCCGGCGCGTAGTCCTCGCGCAGGCTGCCCACCGCGCTGACGCTGATCACCTCGCTCACCCCGAGCGACTTCAGGGCGTAGACGTTGGCCCGGGCCGGGATCTCGGACGGCGGGATCCGGTGCCCCGCCCCGTGGCGCGGGACGAAGGCGATCTGCCGCCCGCCCACCGTGCCCAGTGTCAGCGGTCCGCTGGGCTCGCCGTACGGCGTCGTCAGCGTGATCTCCCGGGCGTCCTCCAGGCCCTCGAGGGCGTAGAGCCCGCTGCCGCCGACTATGCCGAGATCCGCGGTCGGAAATCCGGACGCTCGTGCCTCGCGCATGGCGCAGACCTCCCGTGCGTAAAACGTCTGGGGCGTCGGAGCGCGCAAATTTAACATTCGCCGGTCGACCGGGTAAGGCGCAAAGGAGGTGGACCCGCATGTGACTTTCGATGTACCTCCGCCTGCCACCTCCGACCAATGGTCACCCAAGGACCGTGTATCTAGCATCGGACCCGTCGCAAGTAACCGGAGCGATCGCAGGAGGGACGCACGTGACCTCGAACGGAGCGCACCGCCCCATCATCGCCTTTATGAGCGATCTCGGCACCACGGACGACTCGGTGGCCCAGTGCAAGGGCCTCATGCTCAGCATCTGCCCGAACGTCACCATCGTGGACGTGTGTCATTCGATGACGCCGTTCGACGTCGAGGAGGGCTCCCGCTACATCGTCGACCTCCCCCGGTTCTTCCCCGAGGGCACCGTCTTCGCCACCACCACCTACCCGGCCACCGGCACCGAGACCCGCTCCGTCGCGGTGCGCATCCGGCAGGCCGCCCAGGGCGGCGCCCGCGGCCAGTGGGCGGGTTCGGGCGCCGGCTTCGAGCGCCAGGAGGGTTCGTACATCTACATCGCGCCCAACAACGGCCTGCTGACGCCGGTCCTGGAAGAGCACGGCTATATCGAGGCGTACGAGGTCAGCTCCACCGAGGTCATTCCCGAGCGCCCCGAACCCACCTTCTACAGCCGTGAGATGGTCGCCATCCCCTCCGCCCACCTGGCCGCCGGATTCCCGCTGGACCAGGTCGGACGGCCGCTGAAGGACAGCGAGATCGTCCGCTTCAGCCGGCCCGCGGTGGAGGTCGCGGGCACCGAGCTCACCGGCGTGGTCTCGGCCATCGACCACCCCTTCGGCAACATCTGGACCAACATCCACCGCACCGACCTGGAGAAGGCGGGCATCGGCTACGGACGGCAGATCAGGATCACCCTGGACGACGTGCTGCCGTTCGAGCTCACGCTGGTCCCGACCTTCGCCGACGCCGGTGAGGTGGGCAACGTGGTGGCCTACCTGAACAGCCGCGGCTACCTCTCCCTGGCGCGCAACGCCGCCAGCCTGGCCTACCCCTACCACCTCAAGGCGGGCCTGTCGGTCCGCGTCGACGCCCACTGACCACATCGCGCCGGGCCGGCCGCCGACGGATCCTCGCATCCCGGGCGGCCGGCCCTCGCGCATGCGCCCCGCCATCCCCACGCGACCCCGACGCACGCGGAGGAGCCGAGGATCATGCTGTCCGAGCGAGACGACGCCTTCCCGCTCTCCCTCGCGGCCATCGCCGACCTGATGGCCGAGGAGGAGGCGGAGCAGCGAGAGGTGCTCCACCTCACCGCCAACGAGACGGTGCTGTCCCCGCTGGCCCGGCGCGCCCTGGCGAGCCCCCTCGCCGAGCGCTATCTGCTGGAGCACCTGGACATGCGGGAGTCATCGCCCGCGCGCCTGAACAACCTGCTGCTGCGCGGCCTGGACCGGGTCAGCGCCATCGAGGCGTCGGCCACCGAGGTGTGCCGCCGGCTCTTCGGCGCCACCTTCGCGGAGTTCCGCTGCCTCTCCGGGCTGCACGCCATGCAGACCACCTTCGCCGCGCTCTCCGAGCCCGGCGACACGGTCATGCGGGTGGCCACCAAGGACGGCGGACACTTCCTCACCGAACTGATCTGCCGCTCCTTCGGCCGGCGCAGCTGCACCTACGCGTTCCACGACGACCTCACGCTCGACCTCGACCGCACCCGGGAGGTCTTCGCGCGGGAGAAGCCGCGGCTGCTCTACGTCGACGCGATGAACTACCTCTTCCCCTTCCCGCTCGCCGAACTGAAGGAGATCGCCGGCGAGGTGCCGCTGGTCTTCGACGCCTCCCACACGCTCGGGCTGATCGCCGGCGGCCAGTTCCAGGACCCGCTCGCCGAAGGGGCCGACATTCTCCAGGCGAACACCCACAAGACCCTGTTCGGGCCGCAGAAGGGAATCATCCTGGGCTCCGACCGGAGCCTCATGGAGAATGTCGGCTACACCCTTTCCAGCGGAATGGTGAGCAGCCAGCACACCGCCTCCGCCCTCGCGCTCTTCGTGGCGCTCCATGAGATCTGGTACGACGGACGCGAATACGCCGCCCGCGTGGTGGAGAACGCCCGGGGGCTCGCCGGACTGCTGCACGACCGCGGAGTGCCCCTGGTGGCCGCGGACCGGGGGTTCACCGCCAACCACATGTTCTTCGTCGACACCCGAAGCGTCGGCAGCGGCCCGCTGATCCTGGACCGCCTGGTGCGGGCGAACGTCTCCGCCAACCGGGTCGTCGCCTTCAACCACATCGACACCATCCGCTTCGGAGTGCAGGAGATCACCCGAAGGGGGTACGAGCGGGACGACCTGGTCCGCATCGCCGATCTGCTCGCCCCCCTGATCCTGGGGCAGGCCGAACCCGAGCGGATCCGCCCCCGGATCGCGGAGCTGGTACGGCGACCCCGCGCCCTGCGGTACACCGGGCGGACCGCCCCGGCCACCGAGCCGGCGCGCGCCTCGGTCACGGTGGCGCGTCCCACCGCCCCCGCCCGTCCGCGCTGGATCGGCATCGAGCTCCTGCCGGCCGGCGAACCGCCGCCCAAGGACGGCTGCGAACAGGCGCAGGAACTCGGGGCGCTGGCCGGCGCGTTCCCCCACCAGATCGACTCGGCCGGCAATGTGAGCTTCAGCGCCGACGACGGCCGGTTCTTCGTCTCGGCCAGCGGCTCGTACATCAAGAACCTCCTGCCCGAGGACTTCGTGGAGATCACCGGCCACGCCGGCTGGACCCTGCGCTGCCGGGGCGACGGGCACCCCTCCGCCGAGGCGTACCTGCACCATCTGCTGCGCGAGCGGGTCGGCGCCCGATACGTGGTGCACAACCACTGCATCCTCGGGCGGGACCTGGAACACGCCGACGAGCCCGGGGTGCTGGTCATCCCGCCGCAGGAGTACGGCAGCGTGGCGCTGGCCGAGGCCGTGGCGGGGGCCGCCGCGCACAGCCGGGTGATGTACGTACGTCGGCACGGCCTGGTCTTCTGGGCCCGGGAGTACGAGGAGTGCCGGGCGCTCGTGGAGGACCTCGCCCGCCGCACCGGGCGCCGCCGGTGAACTCCCGGGCTCCGTGACGCATATGCCGGTCCCCGCGCCGGGCGGGATAGGTTGACTACTCCGTACGAATACAGGAGCCGGCATGGACAGACAGGCGACGGACGCGGCGAGCGGCGTAGGGGTGACCGTCGGCGCCCAGGTGCGTCGGCTGCGCGAGTTCCGTGGTCTGTCGGTGGCGGAGCTGGCACGGCTGTCCGGGGTGAGCCGGGCCACGCTCTCGCTGATCGAGTCCGGGCGGGGCAACCCCACCATCGAGACCGTCTCCGCCGTCGCCGTGGCGCTGCGCCTGCCGCTGGGGGACCTGCTGGTCGACCCGACCCCGCAGTCCCCGGTGCTGCGCCGCGGCACCGGCGCCCCCGAGGTGAGTAAGCAGGAGCTGCTGGACCGGGTGGGCGCCGGTGGACTGAGCGAGATCTGGCGGCTGCGCATCGCCCAGGCCGGACGGCGGATCGACAGCCCGCCGCACAGCCGGGGCACCATGGAGCGGATCCTGGTGCTGGGGGGCGCGCTGCGGCTCGGGCCGGTGGAGCGCCCGGTGGTGCTGGGCAGCGGCGACTTCGTCTTCTTCGCCGCCGACGTGCCGCACTTCTACGAGGCGGCCGAGGACGACGTGGACGCCGTGATCGTGATGACCTACCCGGCCGCTTCGTAGCCCGGCCGACCAGGGGCCGTGCCGAGCCGGCACGCCGGCCCCGACCGGCCCCGGGTGACCCCGGTTGGTCCCGGCCGGCCCCGATCGGCCTCGGCTGCCTCCGCTTGCCTCGGCTGGCCCCGGCGGACCGGTCTATCCGACCGCGCCGTACCCCGTCTCATAGTCAACGGTCGGTGCCGCCGGCAGCGGGGGGACCATGCCGTGCTCCATCGCCTTGCGCACCGCCTCGGTGCGGCAGGCCGCGTCCAGCTTCGCGTAGACATTGGACAGATGACGCTTCACCGTGCCCTCGGTGATCAGCAGCTCGTCGGCGATCTGGGAGTTGCGCAGCCCCCGGGCGACCAGCACGACGATCTCCAGTTCGCGGTGGGTGAGCACGGTCGGCCGCGGCGCCCGCAGTTCGGCCAGGGTGCGCTGGGAGACGGAGAGCACCACCCGGTCCCGGCCGCGCACCACCCCGCGGATGGTGCCGCCCAACTCCTCCGGGGTGGTGCACTGGGGGATGGCCGCCCTGGCGCCGGCGGCCAGCACGCGCCTGACCGCCTGCGGGTCGTCCTGCGCCAACAGCGCCACCAGGCACGCGTACGGCGCGGCCGCCCGCAGGTGCGTCAGATCGGCGACGTGCGCCGCGGCCGGCGTGTCCACCCCGACCAGGACGACATCGGGCCGACGGCGGCCGAGTCGCGCCCGCGCCTCGGAGACCGTCGACCACTCTGCGACGATCTCGAAGGCGGCCTCGGCGGAGAGGACGTGCGCCAGCCCCGCGCGGTAGAAGACGTTGCCGGCCATCACCGCCACGCGGATCACCGGACGCGGAACGTCAGGCGGTCGTGCCCCGCGCCGCGCTGTCCGCCGCGTCGTCCGCGTCACCGGCGCGGCCGCGGCCCTCGGCCGCGTCGGGCCCGGCGGCCCGGTCGGAGCCGTCGCCTCCGTGGGATCCATCGCTTCCGTCATGGGGTGGAGCCTCCAGGCTGGGGGACAGGAGGGGGCGTTCCAGGGCGACCGTCCGGCCCAGCCACACCCCGGCGATCTGCGAGGTCACGATGGACAGCACCACCAGCGAGGTGAAGAACTCCTCGCTGATGATGCCCGCTCCGAAGGTGACGGAGGCCAGGATGATGCCGGGGCCGCCGCGGGCGTTCATCGCGACGGCGAGGTTTCCGGCCGCGGGGGCGCTCTGGCCGGCCAGCCGAGCGCCGAGCCACACACTGGTGAACTTCACCGCGCAGGCGAGCGCGAGGAACCACAGGAAGAACACCGGGTCGAAATGGCGGACGAGATCCAGTTTCAACCCGACGACCGCGAAATACACCGGAATGAAGAAGGCGAGCGACACGTTCTGCAGCGTCTCCCGGGAGGCCGCGGTGCGCCGCACCCCGGCGCCGCACATTCCCGCCGTCAGGGCGCCGAACATCGGGTCGATGCCCAGGCTCATACAGGCCAGGCACAGCCCGAAAAGGAAGACCAGAAGAAAGGCGGTGGGGCTGCGCCGGGCGAGGACGTTCCAGCGCGCGGAGGCCGCCACGGTGAAGACCCGCTTACCGCGCCAGAGGAGGAGCACCAGGAAGACCAGCGGGGCCACGCTGAAGTAGACCACGGCCCACGGAAGTGACTCCTCGCCGATCATTCCGCCGATTCCATAGGTGTCGCCGGACTGCGCCTGGGCGATTCCCAGCACCACGGCGAGAATCACATAGAGCACGACGTCCTCCAGCACGGCGACCGCCAACACCACGCGGGAGAAAGCGGTTCCCAGAATGCCGAGATCGAGCATGATCCGGGAGATGACCGGCACGCTGGTCACGGCGATGGCCATGCCGAAGATCAGCACCAGGGTGCCGCGCGAGCCGTTGTCGCCGGAGAGGCCGCCCAACGTGAAGGCGTAGCCGATGGCCAGCCCCGCGCCGAAGGGCAGCACCAGGCCGGAGACGGCCACGGCGGCGATGGTGCGGCGCTCCGGTCCGGTCGCCCGACCGCGCAGCTCGGCGCCGGTCAGATAGACCAGCAACAACAGCCCCAGGTGGTAGAAGACCCCCAGCGCATGGGCGCTGGGACCGTCTTTCGGAATCAACCATTCCTGCGCATCGGGAGCGATCGCGCCCAACACCGTCGGCCCCAGGAGCAATCCGCCGACGATTTCCCCGATGACCGGAGGCTGCCGCACGACCTTGAACGCGTAGGCGCCGCAATGCGCGACGATCACCAGCAGTACGAGGGAGATCAGCACATGCGCGACTTCGACGGTACGCAAGGACACCGGGCACCTCCGCCGTCGTTGAGTGGATTGGCCGCCAGCGGAGTTCCTACCGGTGACGGCGGCGGGGCGTCCATGAATCCGGGGCGAATATCCACCCTTTCCACCGTCGGTTCCGCCGTGAGAACTCATCCTTCCGACGGAGCGGCGGCCCACTGCCCTCCGGGGACGGAGGTGGCAATCAGCTGCCAGAGGGATGGTGCGCGGCGAACCGCTTCGGCACAATCGCGGGAACGCCTCAGCGGTGGGCACGCCGATATCTCCGCGCGGCCTCCACGGCCACCGATCGACACCCGCGGCACCGGCTCACACCCGCCCGCCACCCGCTGCGGCTCACGGGGACCCACATCACTTCCGGGGGGCGACACCATGGACGGGATCGGCATGGATGTCACGGCGAGACTGCGCGGGAAGATCCGGGAGGTCGCCGACCGACGGCGCGCCGGTGGCGTCGTGCGGGACATCACCCCGCTGCTCGCCGACGCGCGGCTCTTCGGGACGCTCGTCGAGACCATGGCGGACCCCTACTGGGGGATGGTCGACGTGGTGGTGGGCATCGAGGCGCGTGGCTTCATCCTCGGGGCCCCGCTGGCCGACCGGCTCGGCGCCGGCTTCGTCCCGATCCGCTGGGCGGGGAAGCTGCCGGGAGCGACGCTGGTCGAGGACGGGGAACCGGGGCCCGGCGGGACGCCGTTGGAGATCCGTGGCGACGTCCTCACCCCGGGGCAGCAGGTGCTCGTCGTCGACGACGTGTTCGCCACCGGCCGGACCGCGGCGGCCGCGACGGCACTGGTCCGCCGGGCGGGCGGCACGGTGGCCGGCTTCACCGCGCTGCTCGACCTCGGACTGCCCGGCGCCCTGGACCGCCTGGCGGGAGTGGAGTCCCGCTTCGTCCTGACGGCCGGACCGCGCTGACCCACCGGGCGTCGGTCGACCCGACGCCGTGCCCCGGAGGCGCGGGGTGGGGCGGCGCCCCGGCGCCGGTCACCGGGCGGCTCGTGGTGGCACGCTGATCAGCCCGGCGCCGTATGCCTTCGCCACCGCCTGAGAGCGGTTGCGCAGACCCAGTTTGGCCAGCAGCCGGGAGACATGGGACTTCACGGTGGCCTCGCCGAGCGAGAGACAGCGGGCGATCTCCCCGTTGGACAGCCCGGCGGCCATCAGCCGCAGTACCTCGAACTCACGGGCCGTCAGGTCGCCGAACCGGTCCGACCTGGTGGGCGCGTCCACCGTGCACAGGAGCGCCCACGGTTCCAGGCTGGCCACCACGCCCGGTGGCAGTACGGCGTAGCCGGCCGCGACCGTGCGGGCCGCGGCCACCAGCTGCCAGGGCGGATCGCTCTTGGCCAAAAACGCGCGGGCACCGGCCAACAGACCGCGCAGCGCCTGGGAGGAGTCGAAGGTCTGCGCGATGAAGACCACCCCGACCGGGTCCGCCGCGGTGCCGCGGGTCAGCAGCCGGGCCAGCTGGAGGCCGTCGACGTGCGGCGGGTCGAGTTCGGCGAAGACGACGTCGGGACCGAGCCGCTGGGCGACCTCCACGGCCTCGGCCGCGCCGTCCACCTCGGCGATGACCGTGATGTCCGGCTCGTCTTCCAGAATCTTTCGCAGCCCGCTGCGGATCAGCAGGTTGTGTCCGCACAAGAGGATCCTTATCAAGGCCGCTCCTCCTACGTCGCCGTGCAGCCGAGCCGTCGTCGCGCGACAAGCCGGGGCCGGCTGCGTTTTCCCCGCTGGATGGGAAAGCTGGTCCAAGCACGTACCGTCGGCAACTTCCATTCGGGACACTTTTGTCCACTGACAGGTGTGGTGCCTGAGTCGCCGGGAATCTGACGGTCGGTGATGTGGCCAGCGTCACGGAAGTGACTGAGTGCCTCGACGGTGTCTCGACAGAAAAGCTCAAGACTACCCAACCCGGGCCTTGTCTATGCCCTGTTGGCCCAAAGAACGCCTCACCAGCGCGAATAATGGCCGGGTCTCCCCTCTCGGGAGCGAGGCTGGCACGATGGTGCCATGACCATGAGGACGGCGCTCCGCGCCATACGTGCCGCGATCTTCGCGGCCGTGTGCACGCTGACCGCCGCCCTGGGGCATGTCCTCGCCTCCGGCGCCTCCGTGTCCTGGTTCTCGTTGGCAAGCGCTTTCCTCGTCACGGCCGTCGCCGCCTGGTGGCTGGCCGGCCGTGAGCGCGGCGTGCTCATGGTGACGGGGGCCACGGTGGCCGCCCAGATGGGCCTGCACTTCCTCTTCCGACTGCTCCAGCCGGAGGAGGAGACCGGCGCTCCGGTCCCAGCCCATGCGCACCACCATCACCAGGCCGCCCAGGCGGCGCACGGCGCGCACCACGTCCACGCCGGTACCGGCATTCCGCCGGACGCCTTCGGTCTCTCGGCGCTGTGCCAGTGCCACTGCGCCGTCGGCATGCTGCTGCTCCACGCCCTGGCCGCGCTGGTGTGCGGACTGTGGCTGTGGCGCGGCGAGGCCGCGGCCTTCCGGCTCGGCCGCTGTCTGTTCGCGGCCGTCTTCGTCCCCCTTCGCCTCGTCCTGCTGGCGGTGGCCGGGGCGCCCAGCCGTCGCTTCCGTGCCTTCGCCATGGGTGCGCGCCCGGTGCGTCGACTGCGCGGGGCGCTCCTGCAACACGCCCTCTCCCGTCGGGGACCGCCCGCCTTCGTCGCCTTCTGCTGAACCGCCCGTCGACCTCGTCCGCGCCGCACCGCGCGGCGCCGTCGACGCGCGGAGTACCGGCGTACCCGCCCGCCGCCGTCACCGGCGGTCCGCGCGCGCCGGGTGTTCGTTGCGTGGCTGACTCCGCGGCCGACTTCGTCCTGCCCGCCCGGCGCGGGCAGGGGGCCTCGCGGAGCACCCACCTTCCCCAGCCGGGTCGTGCCCGCTGATGCCGACCCGCGGCACCGAAGGACGATTTGTCATGCTTGATGCCCCGTATGCGGTCCCCTCCGTACCGGCGGACTCTCCCTACGACGACGAGGTGACCGCCTGGGCACTGGCCGCCCGGGACGGCAGCCCCTTCGCCGTGGAACGCCTCGTGCGCGCCACATACGATGATGTCTGGCGGTTCGTCACCCGACTCGTCGGTGAGGTGAACGGCGCCGACGACCTGACTCAGGAGACCTTCCTGCGGGCGCTGAAGAGCCTGCCGGGGTTCGCCGGGCGCTCCAGCGCGCGCACCTGGCTGCTCTCGATCGCCCGCCGGGTGGTCGTGGACCGCTACCGTTCGGCGGCGGCCCGGCCGCGGGTCGCCGACGTCGCGGACTGGCAGACGGCCGCCGAGGGGACGCAGCCGGCCGGGCTGCCCGGCTTCGAGGAGGGGGTGGCCCTGCTGGAACTGCTGGACGCGCTGCAGAGCCCGCGCCGGGAGGCGTTCGTCCTCACCCAACTGCTCGGCCTGCCCTACGCGGAGGCGGCGTCCGCCGCGGGGTGCCCGATCGGCACGGTGCGGTCCCGCGTGGCCCGTGCCCGCGAGGACCTGACCACCCTGTTGCGCTCCGCGGAGCGCGGCGAGGACCCGCTGGCGATGGCCGCCTGAGCGGCCCTCCGCCCGCCGGGCGATCGGTGCCCGGTACATACTCAGCACGCTGTGAATTCATGTGAACAGGCAGGAGACTGACATGACGCCAGAAATCGACAACGCCTTCGCCCTGGTCAAGGAGGAGTACGGCGCCGACTCGATCGAGCGGGTCGAGCGGATGCTGCAGCCGAAGAACGAGCGGCACCCGATGCAGAAGGGTGCCAAGTGGATCATGCCGGGGATATCCCAGCAGCCCTGGCACGACCCGTACGGCCACCCGGAACTGGAGCCGATCATCCGGGCCTTCGAGGCGAACCACGCCGCGATCAAGCAGGAGATGGAGACGGCCTGGGCGGAGCAGCGAGGCGAGTTCTCCGACTACGAGCACTATCTGACGCCGCAGCAGAACTGGCAGGCGCTCTATCTGTTCCGCAAGGGCGCCCTGGTGGAGGCGTCGCAGCCGACGGCCCCGACGGCGTACAAGGTGCTGAAGGAGTACGCGGTCGACACCGAGAAGCTGTGCCCGCTGCTGGAGAGCCACTTCTCGACGCTGCTGCCGGGCGCCCGGATCGCCCCGCACTGCGATCTGTGGAACTTCAGCATCAACCTCCACCTCGCGGTGGACATCCCCGAGGACTGCGGGATCACCGTCGCGGGGGAGACGCGCACCTGGGAGGAGGGCAAGTGCCTGCTCTTCGACTACTCCTTCGAGCACGAGGCGTGGAACTCCGACTCCCGTCCGCGCACCGCCCTGCTCATGGACCTGTGGCACCCCGACACCACGATCCCTGAGCGGAAGGCGCTGGTCTCGCTGATCACCGAGATCCGGAAGCTGATGGGCGAGAGCTGACCGGAGCGCACCACCGACCGGCCGCCGGTTCCCCTGGGAACCGGCGGCCGCCGTGCGTTCAGGGCCCGGTCCGCCCCGGTCCGGCCGTCACCGCGGTGACCCGGATCGGCCCGCTGTCCCGGAACCACAGGGTGAACGGGACCCGCTGCCCGGGTTTCAGCGCGGGCGGGTCGAGGATCATGACGTCCAGGGTGTCGCGGGTCATCCGCAGTCGGCCCTGGGCGGGGACCTCCACCGGCCCGGTCGGGCGCATCCGGGCGTCCCGGCCCGCCCCGCTCCGGCGGCCGAGGACCGTGATGCCCAGCGCGGGGGAGTCCACGGACTCCAGGGTGTCATCGGAGCCTCCCGTGTTGCGTATGTCGAAGAAGGCGGCGGTAGCCTCACGGTGTCCGGGCCAGTCGACGCGCGCGTCGACGACCTCGATCCGTGCCGGTGGCTCGCCGGCCGCTCCGGTCGCCGTGTAGCCGCTCAGCAGGACGAGCGACAGGACGCCGGCGCCCACCGGGACCAGTGCCGGGCGTGCGGCCGAGGCCGCGGTCCGCCATCGCCGCGCGGCCCCGGCGGGTCGGTCAGTGGACGCCGAATCCATCGGATGCCCTCCCAAGACGGTGGGCTCACGGTAGGGCCGACTCCGGCGGGGGGACCGCTGTTGAGTCGATCTGAAGAACTTTCGTAGCGCCGGGAACCAAACGGCAATTTCATCCGACTAATGAGGTCATAGCTTCAACTAGCGATTTTCCGGCCAGTCATGACTCGGTTTGGGCCACTCGCGCGCGCTGGTCAGCGTAGGGGGTGGCGAAAAACGTTCGTCTGGGCGAGCGTAGAATCCGACCAGTCGAACAAGGTTTTGTGCGTGGAACAGGCTTCTCCCGTATTCAGCCGGGATCTTTCGAGCAACTCGGCGGAGATCCGGGCGCGTTGGCGCGGAATGCGTAATTCCGCGTGGCCGAATCCGCCCGTGTCCGGAAGTCGTGAGCGAGCCGCGTCCGCCAGCTGGCAAGTCGACTCCTAGGACAGTCCAAAAATCAACGAGAGCGGTTGTCTTCGAACATAGATTGGGAGCAGATCCGGGGCGGCCGCCCTCTTGTACATATGCTCGATTCGCGCGATGCGCACGGTGGGCCGTCCGGAGTCGGCCCGTTCTCGGCAATACCTCGGGGGAGATTGTCCACTGATGTCCGCTATAAGTCCGCCCATGGCGCCGTCGCGGCAACGGCAGATGCTGCCGCTGCTGGTTCTGGCCACGGCACAGCTGGTCATCTCGCTCGACTTCAACATCGTCTACGTCGCCCTGCCCAGCATCGGCACGGAACTCGGCTTCTCCGACCAGGACCTGCAGTGGGTCGTCAGCGCCTATGTGGTGGCGACCGGCGGATTCCTGCTGTTGGGCGGCCGGGTCACGGATCTGCTGGGCCGCCGCCGGATGTTCGTCCTGGCCGCCCTGCTCTACGCCACCTCGTCGCTGGTCGGCGGGGTGTCCGGATCCGGCGGTGTCCTGGTCGCGGTGCGCGCCATCCAGGGGATCGGCGGCGCGCTGCTCTTCCCCGCCACACTCTCCCTGATCAACACCATCTACGAGGAGGGCCCGCGCCGAAACCGGGCGTTGGCCATCTGGGGCGCGGCCGGAGCCGGCGGCCTGTGCTTCGGCTCCCTGCTGGGCGGGGTGCTCGTGGAGGCGTTCGGCTGGCCCTCGGTCTTCATCGTCAACGTGCCGCTGGGCGGGGCGATCGCGCTGGCGGGATGGCTGCTGTTCCCGGCCGACGCCCCCTGGTCGCGGGAGCGGCGGTTCGACATCGCCGGCGCGGTGACCGCGACCACCGGAGTCACCCTGCTGGTCTTCGTCCTGGTCCACGGACCGGAGGCGGGCTGGGGCAGCCGGGAGGTGGTGCTGTGCGCGGTGGCCTCGGCGGTCTCCCTGGGCCTCTTCGCCGTCGTCGAGCGTCGCAGCGCGGACCCGCTCACCCCGGGGCGTCTGTTCGCCAACCGGGGGCTGTTGTCGGCGATGGCGCTGACCGCCGTCTTCAGCGCCACCTTCAGCTCGCTCCCGTACTTCCTGACCCTCTACTTCCAGACCGTGCACGGCTACAGCGCCCTGCAGACCGGGCTCGCCTTCCTGGTCCCCGCCGTGATGGTCGCGGCCGGCACCCAGGCGGGAGAGCGCGCGGTGGCGAAGCTGGGAGTCCGCACCACCCTGCTCAGCGGAATGACCCTGGGCCTGGTCGGCAGCGTGGCCCTCGCGATCGCCCTCACCGACCACGGCTCCTACCCTCGGCTGCTGCCCGGCATCGTGCTGCTCAGCCTCGGTCAGGGCGCCACCTGGACCGGGATGTGGATCGTCGCCGCCTCCGGGGTCGCCCCCGGAGACCAGGGCGTCGCCTCGGGTCTCGCCTCCACCACGCTTCAGGTCGGGGGAGCGGTGGGCCTCGCCATCCTGGTGGCAGTCGCCAACTCCGGGCTGTCCGGCCACGCCGGTGAGGCGCTGCGCCATGCCCAACTCGACGGCATCCGCACCGCCGTGTACGTGATCGCGGCCGGGATCTGTCTCGGAGTCCTCATGGTCCTCGCCCTGCGGAAGATCCCGGGCAAGCAGGGCCGCTAGCCCCGCCCGCCCTCCGGGACCCCTCCCGCCTCCCGCCGCCCCCCACGTCATGCCAACCGAGGAGAAGGTCATGCGCACCTCGACACCCCCCGCACCGGGACCGAGCGACCCGACCGCCGCCGTACGCCGGGACCGCGCCGCCGTCGTCTGCGGTGTGGGCGGTTACGTCCCGCCCCGTGTCGTCACCAACGACGAGCTGTCCCGGTTCATGGACACCAGCGACGAGTGGATCCGCAAGCGGACCGGCATCAGCCGGCGGCACTTCGCCGACCCCGGCCAGGCCACCTCCGACCTCGCGGCGGAGGCGGGCCGACGGGCCCTGGAGTCGGCCGGCGTCGACACCGTGGACGCGGTGGTCGTCACCACGACCACGCCCGACCGCTCCTGCCCGGCCACCGCGCCGCTGGTCGCCACCAAGCTCGGCCTGGAGGGGGTGGCGGCGTTCGATGTGAGCGCCGTGTGCACCGGCTTCGTCTACGGCCTGGCCTCGGCGGCCGGCCTGATCGCCACCGGCGTCGCCGAGCGGGTGCTGCTGATCGGCGCCGACACCTACTCCGCCATCCTCGACATGGAGGACCGGACCAACGCCATCATCTTCGGCGACGGCGCGGGCGCCGTGGTGCTGCGCGCCGGCCACGCCGACGAGCCGGGCGCGGTCGGCCACTTCGACCTCGGCAGCGACGGCAGCGGCGAAGAGCTGATCATGGTGGCCGCGGGCGGCTCCCGGCAACGGAAGAGCCCGGGCGACGTCAGCCGCCAGGACGAGCACTTCTCCATGCGCGGCAAGGAGGTCTACCGGCACGCCGTGCACCGGATGTCGGCCTCCGCCCGCGCCGCGCTGGAGCTCGGCGGCTGGAAGGCCGAGGAGGTGGACCACCTGGTCCCCCACCAGGCCAACATCCGCATCCTGCACACGGTGGCGGAGGAGCTCGGGCTCCCCAAGGAGCGCTGCGTCTCCAACATCGGTTCCGTGGGTAACACCGGAGCCGCGTCCATCCCGCTCGCCCTGGTCGACGCCGTCGGCGACGGCACCGTCAAGGCCGGCGACCGCATTCTTCTCACCGCATTCGGGGGCGGCCTGACCTGGGGCGCCTGTCTCCTGCGCTGGCCCTCCCTGCCACCGGTACGCCCCTCGCACGACAACGGAGGAACACCCGCATGACCACGACCACCTACGACCAGCTGGTCTCGATCCTGACGACGCTGCATGACGCGCCGGCCGACCGGATCAACCCCGAGGCCACCTATGCCGAGCTGGATGTCGACTCCCTGACCATGGTCGAGATCAGCCTGCGGGTGGAGCGCAACCTCGGCGTCACCGTGGAGGACAACGAGCTCCACGAGGACCTCACGCTCGGCGCCACCGCCGAGCTCATCGACCAGAAGCTCGCCCAGTAACCGACCGGCCACCGCCGGCCCATCCCCCCTGTCGACCGGCGCCACATGCCGGTCCGCACCTCGCATCACGGAAGGCACACCAGAGTCATGGAAATCAAGCCGCAGGAAGGCAAGAAGCTCGGCGCGACCGTCGAGGGCTTCGACTACGCCACCGCCAGCGAGGCGGACATCGAGACCCTGAAGCAGACCATCTACACCAAGAAGATCGCCGTCCTGAAGAACCAGGACCTGTCGCCGCAGCAGTTCCTGGAGCTCGGCAAGCGGCTCGGCACCCCGGTCACGTACTACGAGCCGATGTACCAGCACCCCGAGGTGCCCGAGGTCTTCGTCTCCTCCAACGTCCTCGAGGCCGGCAAGCAGATCGGCGTGCCCAAGACCGGCAAGTTCTGGCACGCCGACTACATGTTCATGCCCGACCCGTTCGGCATCACCCTGATCTACCCGCAGGTGATCCCGACCAAGAACCGCGGCACGTACTTCATCGACATGGGCCAGGCGTACGAGCGGCTGCCCGAGGACCTCAAGAACGAGATCCGCGGCACCAACTGCCAGCACTCCGTGCGCAAGTACTTCAAGATCCGCCCGTCGGACGTGTACCGCCCGATCTCCGAGATCATCGAGGAGGTCGAGACCAAGACCCCGCCGGCGCTGCACCCGACCACCTTCGTCCACCCGATGACCGGTGAGACCATCCTCTACCTCGCCGAGGGCTTCACCATGAGCATCGAGGACGAGAAGGGCAAGACCTTCGAGAACGACCTGCTCAACCGCCTCTTCGAGGCCAGCGGTCAGCTCGACGACACCTTCACCCACGAGAACATCCACCTCCAGACCTTCGAGCAGGGCGACATGCTCGTCTGGGACAACCGCAGCCTCATCCACCGCGCGCTGCACACCTCCGCCCCCGAGCCGACGGTCTCGCACCGTGTCACCGTGCACGACTCCAAGAAGCTGTACGAGAAGGCCGCTTCCTGATGACGGCACAGACCGAGCTGGCTCCGGCGGAGGTCCACCCGTCGGACCCCGCTCTGCTGGCACAGGTGCTGCGGCCCTACAAGGACCACTGCAAGTACCTGCTGTCGGCCGACGTCTCGCTCACGTCCGGCCGTGCCTCCGCGAGTGCCGAGTTCGCGATACCCGAGTCGTGCTACATCGACGACACCGGGCATCTCAACGCGGTCGAAGTCAACATCTGTTACAACCAGATGATGTACTACCTGGTCGCCAAGTCGGTCGAACAGGGACTGCTGGAGGAGTTCAAGTCCTGGACGATGGAGGACTACTGGAGGCACCAGCTTCCCGACATCCTCATCGCCCGGTTCAACAGCAACTTCCGGACCCCCATCAATCCCCGCTCGTTCTCCGGAGAGATGGAGTTCGTCTCCGTGACCCGGCGGGCGCCCGGCGGCCGGAAACCCTTCCTCGTCGCTGAGACGTCCTATCGGTACCGGGACGCCGACGGCGGGCGGTGCGACGGCGAGGCGACGCTCGCCTTCGTCAACATCACATAGCAAATCCCTTTCCCGGGCGGGCGCCCTCGCGGCGCCCGCCCGGGGAGCCGACGCGGAGACGGACATGGCCGATTCCACCGGGACGCAAGCCCGCGACACCAGGCTGTACTTCCCCCACCTGCAGACCCTCGACGAGACCGTGCGTTTCCACGCCGAGCGCCAGCCGCAGACCACGGCGGTGCGCTGCGAGGGGCGCTCCCTCAGCTATGCGCAGCTGCACCAGGAGAGCAACCGCATCGCCCACGCCCTGCGCGCGGCCGGGCTGAAGCCGGGCGCGCGCGTGGCGTACCTCGGCAAGGAGTCCGAGCACTACTACGAGATCCTCTTCGGCTGCGCCAAGAGCGAGACCGTCCTGGTGCCCATCAACTGGCGGCTGACCGCCCCCGAGGTGAGCCACATCCTGCAGGACTCCGGCAGCGAACTGCTCTTCCTGGAGGAGAGTTTCGCCCCGGTCCTGGAGCAGCTGGGCTCCGCCGCGCCGCGCACCGTGGTGCGGCTGGGCGCGACCGAGGCCGAACCGGACTCCTTCCCGGCCTGGAAGGCGACCCAGCCCGACACCGACCCGGCGGTCCGCGTCACCCCGGACACCCCGCTCGCCCAGCTCTACACCTCCGGCACCACCGGCCTGCCCAAGGGCGTGGTGCTCGCCCACCGCAGCTGCTTCGCCATCCGCGACGCGCTGGCCAGCGAGAACCTCGACTGGATCGACTGGCGCGAGGGCGACGTCGCCCTCATCGGCATCCCCGGCTTCCACGTCGGTGGACTGTGGTGGGCCACCCAGAACTTCAACGCGGGCGTGACCGTGGTCTCGATGCCCGCCTTCGCCGCCGGCGAAGCGGTGCGGCTCATCCGCGAGCTGGGGATCACCACCGCCTGCGTGGTGCCCGCCATGCTCCGGCTGCTGCTGGGTGAACCGGGCGTCACCCCGGAGGACTTCACCACCCTCCGCAAGATCGTCTACGGTGGGTCGCCGATCTCCGAGTCGCTGCTCGAAGAGAGCCTCGCCATGTTCGGCTGCGAGTTCGCGCAGATCTACGGGCTCACCGAGACCGGCAACACCGCGGTCTGTCTGCCCCCGGCCGACCATGTGCCCGGCGGCCCCCGGATGAAGGCCGCCGGCCACCCCTACCCCGGGATCGGCGCCAAGGTCATCGACGACAAGGGGCAGGAGCTGCCCGTCGGCGAGGTCGGCGAGGTGTGCCTGCGCACCCCGGCCCGCATGGTCGAGTACTGGGGCCTGCCCGACAAGACCGCGGAGACCCTGGTCGACGGCTGGATCCACACCGGCGACGCCGGCTACGTCGACGCCGACGGCTACGTCTTCATCAGCGACCGCATCAAGGACGCCATCATCGTCGCCGGCGAGAACGTCTACCCGGCCGAGATCGAGAACGTCCTGGAGCGACACCCGGGCGTCGCCGAGGCCGTGATCGTGGGGCGCCCCGACGATCGCTGGGGCGAGACCGTGCACGCCTTCGTGGTGGCCGCCCCCGGCGACCAGCCCAGCCCGCGCGACCTGCACCGCTTCCTGGCGCAGCGCATCGCCAGCTTCAAGCTGCCCGCCAAGTACGAGTTCATCGACCACGTGCCGCGCAACCCCAGCGGGAAGATCCTGCGCCGGGAGCTGCGCGACCGCTTCTGGGGCGATTCGGAACGCAAGGTCAACTGATCCGGCATCCGCGTCCGCCGATCCCGGCATCACCCGGCATCGCATCCGAAGAGAGCAAGAGAGAACCACATGTCTGAGACCTTGACGCTGGAGACCTTCCGCGCGGACCTGGCGGAGTTCCTGCACCAGGCCCCCGAGGAGGTCGACCTGGAGGAGAACCCGCTGTTCGCCGGGTTGGACTCGCTGCGCATCGTCACCCTCGCCGAGCGCTGGCGGGACGCCGGGGTGCCGGTGACCTTCCTGGAGCTGGCCGAGCGCACCTCGTTCGCCCAGTGGTGGCAGCTGCTGTCGGACCGTCAGTCCGGAGGCGCACGTGCCGACGCCTGACCAGTCCGCGGCATCCGCGAAGACCCCGGGGACCACGGAGCCGGCGGCGCGCCAGCCGCTGCTGGCCGCCATGGAGGGTCTGTGGAGCGGCCAGCAGCTGGACCTGGACAGCCCCGCGTACAACACCGCGGAGTACGTGCTGATCCACGGCCCGGTCGACATCGCCCTCTTCGAGCAGGCGATACGCCAGGCGGTCGCCGAGTCCGAGGCGCTCAACATCCGCTTCGTCGTCGAGGACGGCCGGCCCTCCTACCTCGCCACCCCCGTCACCGACTGGGCGGTGCACCACGCCGACCTCACCGACCGGAGCGACGCGCACGCCGCCGCCCGGGAGTGGATGGCGGCCGACATGGCCCGCCCCGTCGACCTGGAGCGCGACCCGCTCTTCGGCCACGCCCTCTTCAGGACCGGCGCCGAGGAGTACCTCTGGTACCACCGCGTCCACCACATCGCGCTCGACGGCTTCGGCCTGTCCCTGGTCGCCCGCCGGGTGGCCGAGGTCTACACCGCGCTGGCGGCGGGCGAGCCCGTCGGCGACAGCGGCTTCGGCACGCTGGCGTCGGTGCGCGAGGAGGAGCTGGCCTACCAGAACTCCCCGCGCTTCGCCAAGGACCGCGCGTACTGGACCGAGCGCTACGCCGACCGGCCCGAGGTGGTCAGCCTCTCCGACCGCTCCGGGCTGCCGGCGCGGGAGTTCCTGCGTCGGGTCACCGACCTGGACCCCGAGGCGACCGAGGCGCTGCGCGCCAGGGCCCGCGAGCTGTCCGCACCCTGGTCGGAGCTGCTGCTGGCGACCACCGTCGGCTATCTGCACCACGTCACCGGCGCCCCCGAGGTCGTCCTCAGCCTGCCCGTCATGGGCCGCCTGGGCTCCGTCGCGCTGCGCGTCCCCGCCTGCGTCCGCAACGTCCTCCCGCTGCGCGTCGCGGTCGGCCCCCAGGACACCCTCGGTGACCTGGTGGCGCGGGTCTCCGCCGAGCTGCGCGCCGGCCTGCCGCACCAGCGCTACCGCTACGAGCACATCCGGCGCGACCTGAAGCTGGTCGGCGGGCAGCGCCGGCTGTCCGGCCCGGGCGTGAACATCATGCCCTTCGAGTACGACCTGCGCTTCGCCGGACACCGCTCCACCGTCCACAACGTCTCCGCGGGTCCCGTCGACGACCTGTCGGTCAACGTCTACGACCGTGCCGACGGCGCCCTGCGGATCGCCTTCGACGCCAACCCGGACCTCTACGACGAGGCCGAGCTGGCCCGCCACCAGGAGGGGCTGCTCACGCTGCTGCGCGCCCTCCTCGCCGACCCCGGCCGTGAGCTCGGCGCCGCCGAGGCGCCCGTGGCCGTCACCGGGCGGGTGCTGGCCACCCTCGACGGCGGCCCGCTGCCGCGCCCGGCCCGCTCGGTGCTGGACCGCATCACCGAGCACGCGGTGCGCCGCGGCGACGCCATCGCCCTCGAGCACGGGGACCGCCGGGTCAGCTACGCGCAGCTGCTCGGCGAGGCACAGCACCTGGCCGGGCGGCTGGCCGCGCGGGAGATCGGCCCCGGCTCGCTGGTGGCGCTCGCGCTGTCCCGTGGCGTCGACACCGTCACCGCCATCCTGGGCGTGCTGCTCTCCGGCGCCGCGTACTGGCCGGTCGACCCGGCCACGCCCGCGACCCGGCTGGCCGCGCTGCTCGACGACGCCGGCGCCGCGCTCGTCCTCACCGACGAGGCCCACGCGGCCGGGCTCCGCGCGACCGCGCCGGTGCCGCTGCTGCTGGTCGACGACGCGGGCGCCACCACGGCGAGCGAGGCCCCGGTCCGCCCCGCCCCGCTGGCGCAGCCCGCGCCGGAGCAGCTCGCGTACGTCATCTACACCTCCGGCTCCACCGGGCAGCCCAAGGGCGTGGAGATCAGCCATGGCGCGCTGGCCCACTTCACGGCGGCCGCCGGGCTGCGCTACGGGCCGCAGACGCGCGACCGCGTGCTCCAGTTCGCGCCGCCGCAGTTCGACGCCAGTGTCGAGGAGATCTTCCTGACCCTGTGCACCGGTGCCACCCTGGTCATCCGCACCGAGGAGATGACCGAGTCCATACCCGGCTTCCTCGCGGCCTGCGAGCGGCTGCGGATCAGCATGCTGGACCTGCCGACGGCCTACTGGCACGAGCTGGCCTACGCGGTCTCCACCGGCGCCGCCACCCTGCCCGAGGCGGTGCACACCGTCATCATCGGCGGCGAGGCGGCGCTGCCCGAACGCGTCGACCGCTGGCGGGAGTCGGTGGGCACCTCGGTGCGGCTGTTCAACACCTACGGGCCGACCGAGGCCACCGTGGTCGCCACCGCCGCCGAGCTCCAGGACCCCGCGCTGAGCGCGGGCGACGTGCCGATCGGCACCCCGCTGCCGGGGCTGCGCGCCGTCCTCACCGAGGCGGCCGACGCCACCGACGACGACAGCGGCACCGTCGGCGAGCTGCACCTCGTCGGCGACGCGCTGGCGCTCGGCTACCGCGGCGCCCGCCAGCCGGACAACGCCCGCTTCGCCCCGCTGGACGGACTCCCGGACCGGCCGCGCGCCTACCGCACCGGCGACCTGGTGCGGATCGGCGACGACGGACTGCTCCGGTTCGTCGGCCGGGTGGACGGCGAATTCAAGATCAGCGGCCATCGCGTGCACCCGGCCGAGGTCGAATCGATTCTGCTCGGCCACGCCGGAGTGCGCGAGGCCGCGGTCGTCGGACAGATCCTCCCCGACGGCGGCCGGCGGCTCGTCGCCTACATCGTGCCCGCCGACGGTGCGGAGCCCACCGCGGAACCCATCCGGGAACACCTGCGCGCCGCGCTGCCCGCCGCCGTGGTCCCCTCCGCCATCGAGTTCACCGACCGACTGCCGCGCACCGGCACCGGGAAGATCGACCGCAGGGCGCTGGCCGAACCGCGCTCCGCCGCGCCCCAGGACACCGCCGACAGCACCCCGGCGGCCGCGGCCGCCAGCCCGCTGGAGCGGACCATCATGGGCGTGTGGGCGCAGATCCTGGGCGCCGAGGACATCACCCCGAGCGACGACGTCTTCGACCTGGGCGCCCAGTCCCTCCAGGCGATCCAGGTGGCCAACCGGCTCGGCGTCGAGCTGGACCGCGAGGTGAAGGTGGCCTGGCTGTTCCAGCACCCGACCGCGGCCGAACTGGCCGGCTTCCTGGAGCCGGCGGGCGAGGAGCGGACCAGCGAGGGCGGACTGCCGGCGGCGGTGCTCGCCGACGCCGTACTGGACGAGGACATCCGGCCCGGGACCGCGCCCCGTGCCGGCGGCGCGCCGCGCCGGATCCTGCTCACCGGCGCCACCGGCTTCGTCGGCTCCCACCTGCTGGCCGAACTCCTCGCCACCACCGAGGCGGAGATCGTCTGCCCGGTGCGCGCGAGCAGCCCCGACGAGGCCGCCGAGCGCGTCCGGCGGGCGCTGGCCGACCAGCAACTGCCGCTCCCCGTCGACCGGGACCGGATCACGGCGGAGCCCGCCGACCTCGCCCGGCCGCACCTGGGCCTGACGCCCGAGCGCTTCGCCGAACTCACCGAGAGCGTCGACGCGATCTACCACAACGCGGCGACGGTCAGCATCATGCGCGACTACGCCAGCCTGCGCGGCGCCAACACCGAGTCCACCCGGTGGCTGCTGCGGATGGCCGCCGCCCGCTCGGTGCCGCTGCACCTGGTCTCCACCCTGTCCACCACCCCGCCGCTGCGCCACGCCCCCGAGGTGACCGAGGAGTTCTTCGGCCCCCACCCCGGGCTGATCTACGGCTACCAGCAGTCCAAGTGGGCGTCCGAGCGGCTGCTGGAGCAGGCCGCCGAGCGCGGCCTGCCGGTCACCCTGCACCGCCTGGGCCGGATCGTCGGCCCGGCCGGCACCGGGTACGTCAACGAGCGGGACTTCCTGTGGAGCGTGCTGCGCGCGGGCATTCCGGCCGGCATCGTGCCCGAGCTGTTCGAGGCGGAGGTGTGGACTCCGGTCGACTTCGTGGCGCGGGCGGTCGTACGGCTGTCGAGTGCCGCGGACGGGTCCGGTGAGGTGGTGTTCAACCACGCCCCCGTGGAGCCGGTGCGGCTGGCCGACCTCTACGGCTGGGTGCGGGAGTACGGCTACCCGGTGCGGTCGATGCCGCTGGCCCGGTGGCGTGCCGAACTGCCGCGCGTCGCCGACGTGGCGGCCACCACGCTCGCCTTCTTCGACTCCTCGGACGACGCCCAGTCCGAGAGCGGGGAAAGCGAGGAGCTGGACCTGCGGCTGGGGCGGGTGCGCGCGGACCACGTGCTGCGCGGCCTCGCGGGCACCGGCGTCTCCTGCCCGGAGATCGACCGGACCCTGGTGTTCCGTTACCTTGATCACTGTGTGAAGGCCGGAACCCTGCCGCAGCCGCCCGCGGACGGCGGTGAGGACGAAAAGTCCTGACCGCCCGGGTGAACCCGGGGAACTGGGGCGGACCGTGCCACGACTATTGGTACATAGTCCGTCCCAGTTCCCCGAGGAGCCCCCGATGCTGAACAGACGACTCGTGGCCGCGGTCATGGCCGGAGGTCTCTCCCTGACCGCTGTCGCCTGCGGTTCCTCGTCGTCCGACGACGACAAGCCGAAGGCGGGCGGCACCGGGGGCAAGGGATACCCGGTGACCCTCGAGAACTGCGGGCGGTCCACCACCTACACCAAGGCCCCCAGCCGGGTCGTGGTGATGAACGGCGCCTCCGTGGCCGAGGTCTCCACCCTGCTCGCCCTGGGCGTCGGCGACCGCATCGTCGCCAACCAGCAGTCGTACGGGCAGTCGGAGGTCAAGGGCCGGGCCGAGAAGATCGCCAAGCTGCCCACCGGCGACATCAAGCCCAACGACGCCTTCGACGTCCCGCGCGAGTCGATGCTGGGCCTCCGCCCCGACCTGGTCCTCTCCACCACCGCCTACGGCTTCAAGTCCGAGAACGGCTTCGCCACCCGCGACGACCTCTCCACCGTCAACGCCAACACCTACATCTCGCCCAGGGGCTGCGACGAGGACACCTCCGGGATGCGCATCGACGACAGCTACACGCTGCTGCGCGACCTCGGCAAGATCTTCCAGAAGCAGGACCGCGCCGAAGAGCTCATCGCCGCGTCCAAGAAGAAGATCGACGCCGTGGCCGCCAAGGTGAAGGGCGAGAAGCAGCCCCGCGTGATGGTGGTCTTCTCCAACATGCAGATGGGCACCAACGACTTCAGCGCCGTGGCCGCCAACGGCATCTGGAACGACATCCTCGCCAAGTCCGGCGGCACCAACGCGTTCTCCTCCGTCACCAAGAACACCTTCGCCGACCTCAGCAAGGAGAAGGTCGCCGCGGAGTCCGTCGACGCGCTCGTCGTCATCGGTTACCAGGACAAGAACCCGGCGGCCTACGCCCGCAAACTGCTCAAGGAGTTCCCCCAGTGGCCGGCCGCCAAGAACAACCGGTACGTGACGCTGTCCGACTCGGCCTACCTCGGGCCGAGCAACGAGCTGGCGGTCGACCGGATCGCCCGGATGCTGCACCCCGACGCCTTCAAGGAGTGACCTCTCCGGGTCGGCGGGCCCCCCTCCTGCCGACGCTGGTCGCCCTGCTCGTCACGCTGGCGGCGGTGATGGTGGTCGCCGTCAGCATCGGCGCGGTCAACGTGCCGCTGCGCGACGTGTGGAGCATCATCTGGCACCACCTCAGCGGCGACGGGCGGGTGGCCGACCCCGCCCTGGACCAGATCGTCTGGAACTTCCGCACCCCGCGCGTGGTTTTGGCGGCCCTGGTCGGCGCGGGGCTGGCGGTCTCCGGCGTGGTGCTCCAGGCGGTGGTCGCCAACCCGCTGGCCGACCCGTATGTGCTCGGCGTCTCCTCCGGCGCCTCGCTCGGGGCGGTCATCGTCTTCACCACCACCGCCGGCGCGCTGGGCGGTCTCGGCGTCTCCGCGGCCGCCTTCCTCGGCGCCATCGGGGCCATGGTGCTGGTCTTCCTGCTCGGCCAGAAGCGGGGGCGGCTGGCCCCCACCCGGCTGGTGCTGTCCGGCGTGGCGGTCGGCTATCTGCTGCTCGCCGCGACCAGCTACCTCCAACTGCGCGCCACCCCCACCGAGCTGCGCACCGTGATGTTCTGGATGCTGGGCAGCGTGGCGGGAGCCACGTGGGAGCAACTGCCCATCGTCACCACCGTGGTCCTCACCACGACCGTGGCCCTGGCCCTGTTCGGCCGCCGGCTCAACGCCCTGCTGGCGGGCGACGAGTCGGCGACCGCCCTCGGCGTCGACGTGCACCGGCTGCGCGCCGTGCTGCTGGTGCTCGCCTCCCTGCTCACCGGCACGGTCATCGCGGTCGCCGGCGGCATCGGCTTCGTCGGCCTGATGATCCCGCACCTGGTGCGGCTCGCCGTCGGGGCGGACCACCGCAGGCTGCTGCCGCTGGCCGCCGTCGTCGGCGCGACCTACCTGGTCCTGGTGGATCTGCTCTCCCGCACCCTGACCCGGCCCAACGAACTCCCGCTCGGCATCCTGACCGCGCTGTTCGGCGCGCCCTTCTTCCTCTGGCTGCTGCGGCGCAACAAGAGCCTGGACTCCCTATGAAACTGACCGTGGAACAGCTCCATGTCACCCTGGACAAGCAGCCGATCCTGAGTGACGTGAGCCTGGAGGCGAACAAGGGCGACATCGTCGGTCTGGTGGGACCCAACGGCAGCGGCAAGTCCACGCTGCTGCGCGCCGTCTACCGCTCGCTGCGCCCCGAGCGGGGCGCGGTGCGGGTGGACGGCGACGACGTGTGGAGCCTCTCGCCGCGGGCCGCCGCCCGACGCACGGCGGCGGTGCTCCAGGACGGCGGCGGCAGCCCCACCGGACTCCGCGTCCGGGAGATCGTCGCACTGGGCCGCACCCCGCACCACGGGCTGCTGGGCAGGGAGGGCGCCGAGGACCACCGGGTGGTGGAGGAGGCCCTGGACCGCTGCGGCGCCCGGCCGCTGGCCGACCGGGACTTCGTCTCCCTCTCCGGCGGCGAACGGCAGCGGGTGCTGCTGGCCCGGGCGCTCGCCCAGGACCCCAGGCTGCTGGTGCTGGACGAGCTCACCAACCACCTCGACATCCGGGCCCGCTTCGAGGTGCTGGAACTGATCCGGGCCACCGGCACCACCACCCTGGCGGTGCTCCACGACCTCGATCTGGCGGTGCGCCTCTGCGACCAACTGGTCGTCCTGCACGAGGGCACGGTGGTGGCCGCCGGCCCCGTCCTCGACGTGCTCACCCCCGAGATCCTGCGCACCGTCTTCGGCGTGGTGGCTCGCACCGAGCGCCATGCCGACGGCGTCATCCGCGTCACGTACGGCGCCCAGCCGCTGGCGGCGGGGGCGCCACGGGAGCCGGAGCCGGCGGAGGCGTCGCGGACCACGGGCGTCTCGCGGGCGTCGGACGACTTGCCGCACGCGTCGCCCGAGGCGCCGCCGGCGTCGGGCGCGCCCCGGGCCCCGGACGTGCCCGAGCCGTCGGACGTACCGGCCTGACCCCGGGCGAAATCGGCTGGTTGCCGTGGAGCGGCCTGTGCTTTCCTGCCGAGATGAACAGTGAGAGACCTGCACAGCTCGACAGGCGGCCCGGCCGCTCGGTCCGTCGGAGGACCGGCGGTGATCTCGCGGACTGCGTGCGGCTCCTCGCCGAGGTCCACCAAGGCGACGGCTATCCGGTGAACTGGCCCGAGCGGCCCGAGGAGTGGCTCTCCCGGGCCTCCTCGCTCGGGGCCTGGGTCGCCGCGCTCGACGGTCGCCTCGCGGGCCACATCAGCCTCTCCCACAGCGGCGAGGGGGATCTGGCTCCCGGGCTGTGGAGCGAGCGGAACGGCACCGGCCCCGAGCGCGCCGCGGTCGTCGGCCGACTGTTCGTCGCTCCCCGTGCGCGGGGGCACGGACTCGGCGCCCTCCTGATCGACCGGGCGGTGCGGGAGTCCCGGAGCCATGGTCTGCACCCGGTGCTCGACGTCGTGGCCTCCGACACGGCCGCGGCCGCCCTCTACGAGCGGCTGGGGTGGCGGCGGATGGCCACGGTCGAGCAACAGTGGGACCCGCGGCGGACGGTGGCCGTCCACTGCTACGCGGCGGCGCCCTGACGCCCCGGGCCGCGCGAGGGTCGGGCACGGCCCCGCCGCCCTGAGGGCCGCGGGGCCGTCGATGGGCGGCCTACGCCTCCACCTCCCGGCGATCCTCGGACCACAGTGTGTGGAAGGTGCCCTCGCGGTCGGCGCGCTGGTAGGTGTGCGCGCCGAAGAAGTCGCGCTGCGCCTGAGTGAGCGCCGCCGGCAGCCGGTCGGCGCGCAGCGCGTCGTAGTAGGCGAGCGCGGCGGAGAAGCCGGGGGTGGGCACGCCGTGCCGGGCGGCGGCCGCGACCACCGAACGCCAGTCGGCCTGGGCGTGCCCGACCTCGTCGGCGAAGCGCTGGTCCGCCAGCAGGCTGGGCAGCGCCGGGTCGGCGGCGAAGGCGCTGCGGATGTGGTCCAGGAAGGCCGCGCGGATGATGCAGCCGCCGCGCCAGATCGCGGCGATCGCGCCCAGGTCGATGTCCCAGCCGTACTCCGCGGACGCCGCCTGGATCATGTTCCAGCCCTGGGCGTAGGACATGATCTTCGAGGCGTACAGCGCCTGCTCCACCCGCTGCGCGAAGTGCTCCGCGTCCTCGCCCTCCAACACCGGTCCCTGTGGCCCCGGCAGCGCGGCGGCGGCCTTCCGCAGCTCGGTGTGGCCGGACAGCGACCGCGCGAAGACCGCCTCGGCGATCCCAGGGATCGGCGCCCCCAGGTCGAGCGCCGTCTGCACGGTCCACCGCCCGGTGCCCTTCTGCTCGGCCCGGTCGGCCACCACGTCCACGAACGGCTCGCCGGTCCCCGCGTCGGTGTGCGCCAACACCTCCGCGGTGATCTCGATGAGATACGAGTCCAGCCTCCCGGCGTTCCACTCCCGGAAGACCTCCGCGATCCGCGCCGGCTCGTAACCGGCCACCCGACGCAACAGGTCGTACGCCTCGGCGATCAGCTGCATGTCGGCGTACTCGATGCCGTTGTGCACCATCTTGACGAAGTGTCCGGCGCCGTCGGTCCCGATGTGGGTGCAGCAGGGCGCGCCGTCCTTGGCCTTGGCGGCGATGTCCTCGAACAGCGGTCCGACGGATGTGTAGGACTCGGCCGATCCGCCGGGCATGATGCTGGGCCCGTGGAGCGCCCCCTCCTCGCCGCCGGAGATGCCGGTCCCGACGAAGTGGATGCCGCGCTCCCGCAGCGCCTTCTCGCGGCGTCGGGTGTCGAGGAAGTGCGCGTTCCCGCCGTCGATGATCATGTCGCCCTCCTCGAGGAGCGGTGCGAACTCCTCGATGACGGCGTCGGTGGCCTCCCCGGCCTTCACCATGATCATCAGCTTGCGGGGCTTCCGCAGCGCGGCCACGAACTCCTCGGCGGTCTCGGTGGGGACGAAGTCCCCCTCGTGGCCGTGCTGCTCGACCAGCGCCTTGGTCCTGGCGTGGGTGCGGTTGTGGAGGGCGACGGTGTGTCCGTGGCGGGCGAAGTTGCGGGCGAGGTTGCCGCCCATGACGGCGAGTCCGGTGACGCCGATGTGCGCGGTGGCGGTGGGGGAGGGGGTGCTGGGCATGGCGGTCTTCCACTCCTGTCGCGTGCGTCGAAGGCTTGTGCGAGGCGTCAACGCCGGGGGCTCCGAGGATCTTCCTCGCGGGGCGGCCGGGAATCGCGTGGCCATGGTCGCACGGGGGTGGCTGGGGGACGGGGCACGCGTGGGGAGTGGGGGTGGGCGTGTCACCGTGGTGGCGGCGGTCCCGGGGTGTCCCCGTCACCGCACATCGCCCGCCGGTACAGCGTCGACAGCGCGTCGTCGGCCGTCGCCGGTGCCACCGGCTGATCTCCGGGTGCCGATCGCGACGCTTCCGTCCGGCGCGCGCCGGCGGCTTCCCCGCCGCCCGACGGTGGTGAGCCGTCGGGCCGCGCCGACGTCGCCGGGATCGCGGCGGCACCGCGCACGCCGCCTGTCCCGGTGACTCAGATGCTGGTGGCCATGGGGGATAACCCCGCCGCTCGCCGTGGGCGTGGGCTGGGCTTGGCGGGAGGGGGCTCGGTGGGGATGAGGCCGCACGACTGGGCGCGCAGCACGGTGGAGACGCGGTCCTTGGTGCCGAGCTTGCGGTAGATGCTCTCGATGTGCTTCTGCGCGGTGCGGACGGAGATGCCGAGGCGGCGGCCGATCGTGGCGGCGGTGAGCGCGTCGGCGAGGAGGGCCAGCACGGTGATCTCACGCGGTGTCAGGCGGGCCTCGGTGGCCTGCTCGGCCGGGGTGAGGCCGGCCTCGCGGTCGGGTCCGGGGCGCGGCCCCGCGGTCGTGTCGGCGGCTCGTCCCCGAGGGGCGGATCGAGGCGCCTCGTCGGCTTTGTCGCCGGGGGAGTCAGCCCCGAACGCGCGCCAGCGGTGCAGTCGGGTGACCTGCCTGTCGACCCCGGCGAGAAGTGGTTGTACGCGCCGAGCATAGGCCAGGTGGTCGTCGGTGAACCCGCTGCCCGAGCGATACACGAGTAATCCTCGAACGGGCTTGGAGGTATCGGTGAGTGGGAGCGCGAGGATGTGGTCCGCGGCCAATGCCTTTCGCGTCAGCGCCGCCGCGTTGCTGTTTCGCCATTCAGCCTCACCCAGGACCTGGCAGGCGGTTACCGGCGCCCGGTCCGTGGAAGAAGCGTAGTGTTGCGCGATGGGGTAACAGTGACGGAGTAATCGCTGGCTGTAATCGCCGGCGTGGTTCTCGCGCGAGCCGTCGGGCATCCAATGGGTGACGCCCGCGGGGCCTGTCCATTCCTTGGACGCGGACTCCAGAACGAGGAACTCTCCGCCGCAGGCGCGGAGTAACTCGACGACGATCGGCGGCCACAGCTGCCCCGGGTCGTGCTCGTGAAGTGCCGCGATGGCAAGGTCGAGCATGCGCTCATGATCATCTGAGGGCCTGTATGACACCGTTTCCCCCGTTGTCGATACGTACATTTACTTATACCAGTAGCACCGTGCCCCGGGTGAGGCTGAGAGGGCCGGAGGTTGGGGAGTTGCACAACGCCGCGCGCCTATGTCAGGTCCATGCGCAAAGCGGGTGAAGGGTTGGTCGGAACCGATTCTAGGGGACGGTGCTCCGTCGTCGTTCATCGGTGGGTATGGCGGTCGGGTGTGAAATCCACAGCAAAGGTGCTGTATACATTCTGAATATTCGGAATTAAACCATCCGGCCGTGTGGACCACCTGATATCCGGGCCGCTTTCGGCTTTCCCGGCCAGGTCCCAGGACAGACCCGGACGACACGGCTTCCGTGCGGCGTATCCCTTTGAGTCATGGCGACTTCACGTCGATTTCGCCCTGGATTCCGCACGGTCTCCTTGCTCGGTGTGTGTTCGCCAACCCCGACGACGGCTCATCGGCGAGCCGTGTCGAGGCGTGGACCGGCGCACGGCCGCCGAGCGCGCCGACCCGGATGGCCCAACAGAACGTGGCATGTGAAGAGTCGAACGCGTGGCTGCCCCTGGGCGCCCGAACGTGGAGGAGTAGTCATGGCCGCCGATAAGAACGACCTCGTCGGGGCCCTCCGGAAGTCGCTCAAGGAGACCGAGCGCCTCCGGCGGCAGAACCAACAGCTCCTCGATCGTGCGAGCGAGCCGCTGGCGATCGTCGGCATGAGTTGCCGGTTCCCGGGCGGGGTCACGTCCCCGGACGAGCTGTGGGAGCTGGTGGCCGAAAGGCGCATCGGCACCACCGAGTTCCCCGGCGACCGTGGCTGGGATCTGGAGCGGCTGTACGACCCGGATCCGGACCATCCCGGCACCTCGTACACGCGCGAGGGCGGGTTCCTGGACCGGGTGGGCGAGTTCGACGCCGAGTTCTTCGGGATCAGCCCGCGCGAGGCGCTGGCGATGGACCCCCAGCAGCGGCTGCTGCTCGAAGGCGCCTGGGAGGCGTTCGAGGACGCGGGCATCGACCCGACCTCGCTGCGGGGCAGCGACACCGGCGTCTTCTGCGGCGTGATGTTCCAGGACTACGGATTCGTCGCGGGGATGAGCGACCGCAGCGCCGAGATCGAGGGCTACCTCCCGACCGCCGCCGCCGGCAGCGTCGCCTCCGGGCGGGTCAGCTACACCTTCGGGTTCGAGGGGCCGGCGGTGTCGGTGGACACGGCCTGCTCCTCCTCGCTCGTCGCGGTGGACCTGGCCATCAAGTCCCTGCGGTCGAGGGAGTGCTCGCTGGCGCTGGTGGGCGGGGTGACCGTGCTCCCGAGGCCGAACAACTTCGTGGAGTTCAGCCGGCAGCGGGCGCTGTCGCCGGACGGCCGCTGCAAGGCGTACGCGGCGGCCGCGGACGGTGTCGCCTGGGCCGAGGGCATGGGACTGCTGCTTCTCGAGCGGCTGTCGGACGCGCGGCGTAACGGGCACCGGGTGTTGGCCGTGGTGCGGGGCAGCGCGGTGAATCAGGACGGTGCGAGCAATGGTTTGACGGCGCCGAACGGTCCGTCGCAGGAGCGGGTGATCCGGCAGGCGTTGGTGAACGCCGGCCTGGACGCCGCCGATGTGGACGCGGTGGAGGGTCACGGCACCGGCACCAAGCTCGGTGACCCGATCGAGGCGGAAGCCCTGCTGGCGACCTACGGCCGCGAGCGGACCCACGGCCCCCTGAAGCTGGGGTCCGTCAAGTCGAACTTCGGGCACACCATGGCGGCGGCCGGTGTGGCCGGTGTGATCAAGATGGTGATGGCGCTGCGTCGCGGGGTGCTGCCTGCCACGCTGCACGTGGATGAGCCGTCGCCGCATGTGGACTGGGCCTCGGGCGAGGTCGAGCTGCTGACCGAGGCCCAGGACTGGTCGGCCTCGGAGCGGCCGCGGCGTGCGGGGGTGTCGTCGTTCGGGATCAGCGGCACCAACGCGCACGTGATCCTCGAAGAGGCCCCGGCCGCGGATCATGAGCCGGCCGACGACGAGAGCGAGCCTCGACCGCCGTCGGTGGTTCCGGTGCTGCTCTCCGCGCGGAGCGAGGCGGCACTGCGACAGCAGGCCGACCGTCTGCGGGCCCACATGATCGAGTACCCGGACGTCCCCGTCGTGGACGTCGGCTTCTCGTCCGTGACGACGCGGGCGCAGCTGGAGCGCCGCGCCGTGGTGGTGGCGACGGACCGCGGCGCGCTGCTGACCGGCCTCGGAGCGCTCACCGCTGGCGACCCCGCGACACATGTGGTCGAGGGCAGGTCGGTGGGTGGGAAGGCGGTGTTCGTCTTCCCGGGGCAGGGTGCTCAGTGGGTGGGTATGGCGGTGGAGTTGTGGGACTCCTCGTCGGTGTTCGCGGAGTCGATGGCCGCGTGTGGTGAGGCGCTGTCGGAGTTTGTGGATTGGCGTCTTGAGGATGTGTTGCGGTCGGTGGAGGGGGCGCCGTCGCTGGAGCGGGTGGATGTGGTGCAGCCCGCGTTGTGGGCGGTGATGGTCTCGTTGGCGCGGCTGTGGCGGTCGTATGGCGTGGAGCCGTCGGCGGTGGTGGGTCACTCGCAGGGTGAGATCGCCGCGGCGGTCGTGGCCGGTGGTCTGTCGCTGGAGGATGCCGCTCGCGTTGTGGCGTTGCGGAGTCGTCTGGTGCGGGAGCGCTTGGCGGGTCTGGGCGGGATGGTGTCGGTGGCGTTGCCGGTGGAGCGGGTGGAGGAGCTGCTCGTTCCGTATCGGGGTCGGGTGTCGGTCGCCGCGGTGAACGGTCCTGCTTCGGTGGTGATCGCCGGTGAGCCGGAGGCGCTGGATGAGCTGATCGCGCTGTGTGAGCGGGATGAGGTTCGGGCGCGTCGGGTGGTGGTGGACTACGCCTCGCACTCGGCCCAGGTCGAGGCCATCGAAGCCGAGTTGCTGGAGGTTCTGGCGTCGATCGAGCCGGTCACGGGACAGGTTCCGTTCTACTCCACCGCGGCCGGTGGGTTCATCGACACCAAGACGCTGGACGCGGCGTACTGGTACGGGAATCTGCGCGGTCGGGTGGGCTTCGAGCCGGCGATCCGCGCGCTGATCGACAAGGGCAACAGCTTCTTCGTCGAGGTCTCCCCGCATCCGGTGTTGACGATGGCGGTGGAGGAGACCGCGGCGGCGCATGGCGCGGAGGACCGGGTCGGGGTCGTGGGGTCGCTGCGTCGTGACGAGGGCGGTCTGGAGCGGTTCGTCGCCTCGCTGGCCGAGGCGCATGTGGCCGGGGTGGGCGTGGACTGGTCCGCGTTCTACGCCGGCAGCGGCGCCCAGCAGGTGACCCTGCCCACGTACGCCTTCCAGCGTGAGCGGTTCTGGCTCACCCCGGGATCCGGCGCCGGGGACGCGGCGGCCGCCGGGCTGGGCCGGGTCGGGCATCCGCTGCTCGCCGCCGCGGTGCAGCTGGGCGACCGCGACGAGTGGGTGTTCACCGGCCGGCTCTCCCAGGACGCGCAGCCCTGGACCCAGGACCACCTGGTGTTCGGGCTGGCGATGGTGCCGGGCACCGCGTTGGTCGAGATGGCGCTGGCGGCCGGCCGCCGGGTGGGCTGCGAGGTCCTGGACGAGTTGGTGCTGGAGGCGCCGCTGGTCCTGGAGGACGAGGCCGCGCGGCAGGTGCAGGTCGCCGTGGGGCCGGCCGGCGAGGACGGACGACGCGAGGTGACCGTCTTCTCCCGTGCCGAGTCCGGTGGCGAGGAGGAGCAGGGAGAGACGATCTGTCACGGGCGTGGCTGGCTGGCCGCGGACGCCGAACCCGCCGCGCCGTTCCCGGTGCAGTGGCCGCCGCCCGGCGCCGAACCGGTCGCGATCGGAAGCCTCTACGCACGGCTGGCCGACATCGGACTCGACTACGGGCCGCTGTTCCAGGGCGTCCGCGCGGCGTGGCGCTCCGGTGACGAGGTCTACGCCGAGGTGGCCCTCCCCGACGACGCCACGGCCGGGGAGTTCGGGATCCACCCCGGGCTGTTCGACGCCGCACTGCACGGATCGATGCTGGCCAAGGAGGCGGGATCCCCGGTGGACCTGCCGTTCTCCTGGTCGGGAGTGCGGCTCGGGCGGACCGGCCTCACGCGGGCACGGGTGCGGATCGGCGCGGCGGGCGAGTCCGCGCTCCGCGTCGACGCGGTCGACGAGGCCGGTACCACGGTCGTGTCCGTCGACTCCCTCGCCGTCCGCCCGCTCGACCCGGCGCAGTTGGAGAGCGCGCAGCGCGGCAAGCACAACGCGCTGTTCCACGTCGACTGGGTCACGGTCAACGTCACGGCCGCACGGCAGCCGGCGCGGCTGGCGGTCCTCGGCGAACTGGCCGTCGCGGGTGAGCGACACGCCGACCTGGACACGCTGGAGCGGGCCCTCGCCGACGGCGCGGCGGTGCCCGACGCGGTCCTGGTCGCGGTCGAGCCCCCGGCCGCAGCCGATGATCCCGCGGAGGCGGCGCGGGCGACGGCCGGCCAGACGCTGGAGCTGGTGCGGCGCTGGCTGGCGACCGACGCGCTGAGCGAGGCGCGGCTCGTCGTGGTGACCCGTCACGCGATCGCGGTGGACGACGAGACACCCGATGTGGCGCAGGCGCCCGTCTGGGGCCTGCTGCGCAGCGCGCAGTCCGAGCACCCGGGTCGGTTCGTGCTGGTGGACCTCGACGCCGGCGACGAGCCGGAGTGGGCGTCGCTGCTGGAGCTCGACGAGCCGCAGCTCGCGGTGCGTGCGGGCCGGTTGCTGGCGCCGCGACTCGAGCGTGCTCCGGCGGGGGCGACCGGGGACCTGTGGCGGCTGGCGATCGGGCGGAAGGGGTCGCTGGAGGACCTGGCGATCGTTCCGTCGGACGCCGGCCGGCCGCTGGGCGCGGGCGAGATACGGGTCGCGGTGCGGGCCGCGGGCCTGAACTTCCGTGATGTGCTGATCGCGCTCGGGATGTACCCGGGCGAGGCTCCGCTGGGCAGCGAGGCGGCGGGCGTCGTCCTGGAAGTCGGCTCCGACGTCACCGAGCTGGCCCCGGGCGACCGTGTCTTCGGCCTGATGACCGACGCCTTCGGACCGGTGGCGGTGGCGGACCGGCGGACGGTCGTGCGGATGCCGGAGTGTCTGTCGTTCGCCGAGGCGGCGGCGGTTCCGGTGGTGTACCTGACCGCGTACTACGGCCTGGTCGACCTCGCCGGGCTGCGTGCCGGCGAGCGGCTGCTGGTGCACGCCGCCGCCGGCGGCGTGGGCATGGCCGCGGTGCAACTGGCCCAGCACTTCGGGGCGGAGGTCCTCGCCACGGCGAGCCCGCCCAAGTGGGACGCGGTGCGCGGCCTCGGCATCCCCGACGAGCTGATCGCCTCCTCGCGCGATCTGAGCTTCCGCGACGCCTTCCTGGAGGTGACCGGCGGGGCCGGGGTGGATGTGGTGCTGGACGCGCTCGCGGGCGAGTTCGTCGACGCCACCTTGGAACTGCTGCCGCGCGGCGGCCGGTTCATCGAGATGGGCAAGACCGACATCCGTGACCCGGAGGTCGTGGCGCGCGAGCACGAAGGCGTGCGCTACCGGTCGTACGACCTGCTGGAGGCGGGTCCGGAGCGGATCCAGGAGATGCTGGTCGAGATCACCTCGCTCTTCGAGCAGCGGGTGCTCACGCCCTCGCCGATCCGCACCTGGGACGTGCGCCGGGGTCGGGAGGCGTTCCGGTTCCTGCGCGAGGGCCGCAACATCGGCAAGGTCGTGCTGACCGTTCCGGCGCCGCTGGACCCCGAGGGCACGGTGCTGATCACCGGCGGTACCGGCGGTCTGGGCGCGGTGTTCGCCAGGCACCTGGTCGAGCGGCACGGCGCGAAGCACCTGCTGCTCGTGAGCCGCCGGGGCTCGGCGGCCGAGGGCGTGGCCGAGCTGGTCTCCGAGCTGGAGGAGCTCGGTGCGCGGGCCCGCGTCGCCGCCTGCGACGTGACCGACCGGGACCAGCTGGCCGGTCTGCTGGACTCGCTGGAGCACCCCCTCACGGCCGTCCTGCACGCCGCGGGCCTGCTGGACGACGGGGTGGTCGAGGCGCTCACCCCGGAGCAGCTGACCCGGGTGATGCGGCCGAAGGTGGACGCGGCCTGGCATCTGCACGAGCTGACCGCCGGGATGGAGCTGTCGGCGTTCGTCCTCTTCTCCTCGGCCGCGGCGCAGCTGGGCAACCCCGGCCAGGCGAACTACGCCGCCGCCAACGCCGCGCTGGACGCGCTCGCCCACCGGCGGCGCGCGGCGGGACTGCCGGCGAGCTCCCTCGCCTGGGGCCTGTGGGCGGACGCGACCGGCATGACCGGCGAGCTGGACGAGACCGACCTCGCGCGCATGGAGCGCACCGGTATCGGGGCGCTCCCCACCGAGCTCGGGCTGGAGCTGTTCGACGAGTCGCTCGGACTGGACGCGGCACTGCTGGTGCCCATCCGCCTGGAGCCGACCGCGCTGCGCGGTCAGGCCCGGGCCGGGATGCTGCCGGCGCTGCTGCGCGGGCTGGTGCGCGCTCCGGCCCGGCGCGCGGAGTCCACGGGCGGGTCGCTGGCGCAGCGGCTGGCCGCGGTGGCGGACGGCGACCGCGAGCAGGTCGTCCTGGACGTGGTACGGGCGCAGGTCGCGGCCGTCCTCGGGCACGCCTCGGGTGCCGCGGTCGATCCGGAACGGTCCTTCAAGGAGCTCGGGTTCGACTCGCTGGCCGCGGTCGAGCTGCGCAACCGGCTGACCCAGGCCACCGGGCTGCGGCTGCCCGCCACCCTCGTCTTCGACCACCCCACCCCGGTGGAGGTCGCCCGGCTGCTCTTCAAGGAGGTCGGCGGCGTCGCGGAGCAGGCACCCTCGCCGTTCGAGGCGGAGCTGCAGAAGCTCGAAGCGATGCTGATCACGGTGGCGAGCGACGAGGAGCGGCTCGCCGAGATCGAGCCGCGGCTGCGCTACCTCAGCAACCGACTGCGGACGGTCCTCAGCGGGGCCGGCGGACGGCCGGCCGACGCCGACGAAGGGTCTGGCGACGACCTCGATGTGGCGTCCGACGACGACATTTTCGAACTGATCGACAAGGAGCTCGGGTCGGCATGACCGAAAACGCGAACGACATGCGGGGCGGATCGACCGACGAGCAGAAGCTCCGCACCTACCTGCGGAAGGTGACCGCGGAGCTGCGGACGGCCAACCGTCGCGTGCGCGAGCTGGAGGAGCGCGACGTCGAGCCGCTGGCGATCGTGGGGATGAGCTGCCGGTACCCCGGCGGCGTGACCTCGCCGGACGAGCTGTGGGAGCTGGTGGCGGCCGGTCGCGACGCGATGTCGCCGCTGCCGACCGACCGCGGCTGGGATCTGGACCGGTTGTTCGGCGCGGACCCCGACCAGTCCGGGACGGTGTCCACGACCGCCGGTGGCTTCCTCGACGGCGTCGGCGACTTCGACGCGGACTTCTTCGGGATCAGCCCCCGAGAGGCGCTGGCGACCGACCCGTCGCAGCGACTGATGCTGGAGGCGGCCTGGGAGGCGTTCGAGGACGCCGGCATCGACCCGACCTCGCTGCGCGGCAGTGACACCGGCGTGTTCACCGGCGCGGTGACCTCCGACTACGGCGGGTCGATGCTGCCGGAGCTGGAGGGGTTCCGGCTGACGGGCACCCAGGGCAGCGTGATCTCCGGACGGATCGCCTACAGCCTGGGCCTCGAAGGTCCCGCCGTCACGGTGGACACGGCGTGCTCCTCGTCGCTGGTGGCGATACACCAGGCGGCGCGGGCGCTGCGGGCGGGTGAATGCTCGATGGCGCTGGTCGGCGGTGTGACCGTGCTCGCCGGTCCGTTCCTCTTCGTGGAGTTCAGCAGGCAGCGTGGCCTCGCCCCCGACGGGCGCTGCAAGGCGTACGCGGCCGCGGCCGACGGCACCGGATTCGCCGACGGTCTGGGCCTGTTGGTGCTGGAGCGGCTGTCGGACGCGCGGCGCAACGGGCACCGCGTGTTGGCCGTGGTGCGGGGCAGCGCGATCAACCAGGACGGTGCGAGCAACGGGTTGACGGCGCCCAGCGGGCCGTCGCAGGAGCGGGTGATCCGTCAGGCGCTGGCCAACGCCGGCCTCAGCGCCGCCGAGATCGACGCCGTCGAGGGCCACGGGACCGGCACCCAGCTGGGCGACCCGATCGAGGCGCGGGCGCTGCTGGCCACCTATGGGCGCGAGCGTGCGGACGCCCCGCTGCGGCTGGGGTCGATCAAGTCGAACATCGGGCACACCTCGGCGGCGGCCGGTGTGGCCGGTGTGATCAAGATGGTGATGGCGATGCGGCACGGGGTGCTGCCCGCCACGCTTCATGTGGATGAGCCGTCGCAGCACGTGGACTGGGACGCCGGGCGGATCGAGCTGCTGACCGAGGCACGGGAGTGGTCCGCCTCCGAGCGGCCGCGGCGTGCGGGCGTGTCGTCGTTCGGTATCAGCGGGACCAACGCGCACGTGATCCTCGAGGAGGCGCCGGTCGAGGTGCCGGCGGAGGACGACGCGCAGGCCGAGGGCCCGGCGGAGCGGCCGGCGGGCGCGGTGCCGATCCTGGTGTCCGGCCGGAGCGAGGCCGCGTTGCGTGCGCAGGCCGACCGGCTCCGGGCCCACCTGGCCGCCCGGCCCACGGCCTCGCCGCTGGACGTCGGGCTCTCCTCGGTGACGACCCGGGCGCTGCTGGACCAGCGCGCGGTGGTCGTCGCGGCCGACCGTGAGCGGCTGCTGGCGGGCCTGGCGGCGCTCGCCGCCGGCGAGCCCGCCGCGGGGGTGACCGAGGGCCGCCCGGTGGGCGGCAAGACCGCGGTGCTGTTCACCGGCCAGGGCTCGCAGCGCGCGCGGATGGGCGCCGAGCTGGCGGCCGCCTTCCCGCGGTTCGCCGAGGCGCTGGACGAGGTGTGCGCCGAGCTGGACCCCCGCGTCGGGCGGTCCGTGCGCGACCTGCTGGCCGCCGAGGACGGCACCGAGGAAGCGGCCCTGCTGAACGCCACGGAGTACACCCAGGCGGCGCTGTTCGCCCTCGAGGTGGCGCTCTTCCGCCTGGTGGAGTCCCTGGGCATACGCCCGGACTATCTGATCGGGCATTCGGTCGGCGAGCTGGCCGCCGCGCACGTGGCCGGCGTCTTGTCGCTTCCGGACGCGTGCGCGCTGGTGGCGGCGCGCGGCCGGCTGATGGGCGCCCTGCCCACTGGCGGGGCGATGGTGGCCGTGCAGGCGACCGAGGACGAGGTGGCCGCCTCGCTGACCGACTTCGAGGGCCGGTTGGAGATCGCGGCCGTGAACGGGCCGCGAGCCGTGGTGGTGTCCGGGGACGCCGACGCCGCCGAGGAATGGCTGCCGCGGTGGAAGGACCGTAAGACCTCGCGGCTGCGGGTGTCGCACGCGTTCCACTCCCCGCACATGGAGCCGATGCTGGACGAGTTCCGGCGGGTGGCGCGGGAGCTGCGGTTCGACGAGCCGCGGATCCCCATCGTGTCGAACGTGACCGGCGAGCTCGTGGGCCCGGAGGTGACCGACCCGGAGTACTGGGTCGGGCACGTGCGGCAGGCCGTCCGGTTCGCCGCCGGCGTGGGCACCCTGTGGGACCTCGGCGTACGCCGGTACCTGGAGCTGGGACCGGACGCGGTGCTGACCGCGATGGCACGCCAGTGCCTCGACGGCGAGGACGAGGCGGTGCTGGCGTCCGCGCTGCGCGCCCGCCAGCCGGAGCCGGAGGCGTTCGCCGGCTTCCTCGGCCGCGCGCACATCGCCGCGGCCGGAGCCGGGTCCGGGGTCGACTGGGCGGCGTTCTACGCGGGCACCGGTGCGCGGCCGGTGGAGCTGCCCACCTACGCGTTCCAGCGGGAGCGGTACTGGCTGGCCCCGAACACCGGGTCCGTGGACGCGGCCGCGGCCGGGCTCGGGCGACTCGACCATCCGCTGCTCGCGGCGGCCGTCTCCGTCGGCGACCGGGACGAGTGGCTGTTCACCGGCCGCCTCTCCACCGAGACGCAGCCCTGGGCCGCCGAACACCTGCTCCTGGGCACCATGGTGGTGCCGGGCACCGGGCTGGTCGAGCTGGCGCTCGCAGCCGGCCGACACGCCGCGAGCCCGATCCTCGACGAGCTGGTGCTCGAGGCACCGCTGCTCCTGGAGGACGGCGTCGTACGGCACGTGCAGGTCACCGTCGGCGAGTCTGGCGAGGACGGCCGCCGGGATGTGGCGATCTACTCACGCCCGGAATCCGGAGCGGAGGACGACGAGCGGGGCGTGACCTGTCACGCACGAGGCGTCCTCGCCCCCGAGACCCGGCCCGTGTCCGAGGACCCGTGGCCCGACTCATGGCCCACCCAGTGGCCGCCGGAGCACGCGGAGCCGCTCGCGGTCGACGCGCTCTACGCCCACCTGACCGACCTCGGCTACGACTACGGCCCCGTCTTCCAAGGCGTGCGCGCCGCCTGGCGCGACGGCGATGAGACCTACGCCGAGGTGGCCCTGCCCGACGGTGCCGACGACGCCGCGGCCGGCGAGTTCGGGATCCACCCGGCACTGTTCGACGCCGCGCTGCAGAGCGGTGTCATCCTGCTGACCGAGCGCGACGACAGCCGGCACAAGATGCCGTTCAGCTGGGGCGGCGCCCGGCTCGCCCAGCGGGGCGTCTCGCGGCTGCGCGTCCGCTCCGTCGCGACCAGCGACTCCTCCGTGCGGCTCGACGCGGTCGACGACACCGGGGCCCTGGTCGTGTCGGTCGAATCCGTCGTCGTCCGCCCGGTCGAGCAGGCGAAGCTCGAAGGGGCGCGCGGCGGCGGACAGAGCACGCTGTTCCAGGTCGACTGGGCCGCCGTTCCGGCCGCGGCCGGGGAGGTCACCGGACCGAAGCGGATCGCGCTCCTCGGTAGGGGCGACATCGGAACGGGCGACACCGGCACGGCCGAGCACCACGCCGACCTGGACGCCCTGGAACAGGCGCTCGCCGACGGGGCCACGCCGCCGGAGGCGGTCGTCGCCGTGATCGAGCCCTCGACGTCGGGAGCCTCGGCGGCCTCGACGGACGACACGGCGGAGGCCGCGCGGGCGACCGCCGGGCGTGCGCTGGAGCTGGTGCGGCGGTGGCTGGCGAGTGAGCGGCTGACCGACACCCGGCTGGTGCTGGCGACCCGCGACGCGGTCGCGGTGGGCACGGAAGCCCCGGACATCGCGCAGGCGGCGGTGTGGGGGCTGGTGCGCAGCGCCCAGTCCGAGCATCCGGACCGGTTCGTGCTGATCGATGTCGCGGGCGACGCGGACGAGGACGACAGGCCGGACTGGGGCGCGCTGCTCGCGCTGGACGAGCCGCAGTTGGCCGTGCGGAAGGGCACGGTGCTGGCGCCGCGGCTCGGGCGAGCCGACACGACGGCGTCGCCGGAGGCACGGCCGCTGGACCCGGACGGAACCGTACTGATCACGGGCGGCACCGGCGGTCTCGGCGCGGTGTTCGCGCGGCATCTGGCCGGGGCGCGCGGAGCGCGGCGACTGCTGCTGGTGAGCCGGCGCGGCCCGGCGGCCGAGGGCGTGGACGCGTTGGTCGCCGAGCTGGCGGGCCTGGGCTGTGAGGCGCGGGTCGCGGCCTGCGACGTGTCCGATCGCGCGCGGCTGGCCGATCTGATCGGCTCGTTGGAGCATCCGCTGACCGCGGTCGTCCATGCGGCGGGTGTGCTGGACGACGGGGTGGTCGAAACCCTCAGCACCGAGCAGCTGACACGGGTGATGCGTCCCAAGCTCGACGCGGCGCTGCACCTGCACGAGCTCACCGCGGACATCGAGCTGTCGGCCTTCGTCCTGTTCTCCTCGGTCGCGGCCCTCATCGGAAGCCCCGGCCAGGCCAACTACGCGGCCGCGAACTCCTCCCTCGACGCGCTCGCCGCGACGCGACGCGCGGCGGGGCTGCCGGCGACCTCGCTGGCGTGGGGCCTGTGGGCCGACGCGCGCGGCATGGCGGGCGAGCTCGGCGAGAACGACCTCGCGCGGCTGGAGCGGATGGGCGTCGGCGCGCTGTCGACCGAGCTCGGGCTGGAGGCGTTCGACCAGGCCCTCGGGCTGGCCACGCCGCTCGTGGCGCCGGTCCGGCTGGACCTCGCCGCGCTGCGGGTGCAGGCACGGAGCGGGATGCTGCCGGTGCTGCTACGCGGCCTGGCGCCCACGCCCGCCCGCCGCGCCGAAGCGGGCGGCTCGCTGGCGCGGCGGCTGGCCGAGGTGGCCGAGTCCGACCGGGAACGGGTCGTGCTCGAACTGGTGCAGGCGCAGGTCGCGGCTGTTCTCGGGCATGCCTCCGCCGCCAACGTCGGCGCCGAACGGGCCTTCAAGGACCTCGGGTTCGACTCGCTGAGCGCGGTCGAGCTGCGCAACAGGCTGAACCAGAACACGGGCGTGCGACTGCCCGCCACCCTCATCTTCGACCACCCGACCCCGATGGCCGTCGCCCGGCTGATCCTCGCCGAGGTCGGCGGGGTCGCGGAGGCACCGCGCCGCGCGGCGCGGCCGCGCCGGGTGGAGGCCGACGAGCCGCTGGCGATCGTCGGCATGAGCTGCCGCTACCCCGGCGGGGTGACCTCGCCCGACGAGCTGTGGGAGCTGGTGGCGTCCGGTCGCGACGCGGTCTCGGGGCTGCCCACCGACCGCGGCTGGGATGTGGAGCGGCTCTACGACCCGGACCCGGACCAGCTCGGGACGGTGTACACGCGCGGCGGCGGCTTCCTGGAGCGGCCGGGCGAGTTCGACGCGGAGTTCTTCGGGATCAGCCCCCGTGAGGCGCTGGCGATGGACCCGCAGCAGCGGTTGATCCTCGAGGCGGCCTGGGAGGCGTTCGAGGGCGCCGGCATCGACCCGACCTCGCTGCGCGGCAGCGACACCGGCGTCTTCTGCGGTGTGGTGACCACGGACTACGGCGGCACGATGCCGCCGGAGCTGGAGGGCTACCGCCTGACCGGCAACACGACGAGCGTGGCCTCCGGTCGTATCTCCTACACGCTGGGCCTGGAGGGGCCCTCGGTGTCGGTGGACACGGCGTGTTCGTCGTCGCTGGTGGCGCTGCACCTGGCCGCCCAGGCGCTGCGGTCCGGCGAGTGCTCGATGGCGCTGGCCGGCGGCGTGACCCTGATGGCGGGCCCCTACCTGCTGACGGAGTTCAGCCGGCAGCGGGCGCTGTCCCCGGACGGACGCTGCAAGTCCTACGCGGCGGCCGCGGACGGGACCGGGTTCGCCGACGGCGTGGGCCTGCTCGTGGTCGAGCGGCTCTCGGACGCGATCCGCAACGGACACCGGGTGTTGGCCGTGGTGCGCGGCAGCGCGATCAACCAGGACGGTGCGAGCAACGGGTTGACGGCGCCGAACGGTCCGTCGCAGGAGCGGGTGATCCGGCAGGCGCTGGTGAACGCCGGCCTGAACCCCGCCGATGTGGACGCGGTGGAGGGCCACGGCACCGGCACCAAGCTCGGTGACCCGATCGAGGCGCAGGCCCTGCTGGCGACGTACGGCCGCGAGCGTGCGGACGCCCCGCTGCGGCTGGGGTCGATCAAGTCGAACATCGGGCACACCTCGGCGGCGGCCGGTGTGGCGGGTGTGATCAAGATGGTGATGGCGATGCGGCACGGGGTGCTGCCCGCCACGCTCCATGTGGATGAGCCGTCGCCGCATGTGGACTGGGCCTCGGGCGAGGTCGAGCTGCTGACCGAGGCGCAGAAGTGGCCGGCCTCGGAGCGGGTGCGCCGTGCGGGTGTCTCGTCGTTCGGCGTGAGCGGCACCAACGCGCACGTGATCCTGGAAGAAGCACCGGGCGCGGCGCTGGTGAAGCCCGAAGCGCAGGCTCCGGGCGCCGCCCCGGCGGTGGTTCCGGTGTTGGTGTCGGCGCGGAGTGATGCGGCGCTGCGGCAGCAGGCCGACCGTCTGCGGGCCCACCTGACCGCGCGGCCTGAGCTGTCGCTGCTGGACGTGGGCTTCTCGTCGGTGGCGACGCGGGCGCAGCTGGAGCGCCGCGCGACCGTGGTCGCGACCGACCGTGAGCAACTGCTGGCCGGGCTGGAGGCTCTTGCCGCCACCGATCCCGCCGGGCATGTCCTCGAGGGACAGGTGATCGGCGGAAACGCGGTGTTCGTCTTCCCGGGTCAGGGTGCCCAGTGGGTGGGCATGGCGGTGGAGTTGTTGGACTCCTCGTCGGTGTTCGCGGAGTCGATCGCCGCGTGTGGTGAGGCGCTGTCGGAGTTCGTGGACTGGCGTCTTGAGGATGTGTTGCGGTCGGTGGACGGAGCGCCGTCGCTGGAGCGGGTGGATGTGGTGCAGCCCGCGTTGTGGGCGGTGATGGTCTCGTTGGCGCGGCTGTGGCGGTCGTATGGCGTGGAGCCGTCGGCGGTGGTGGGTCACTCGCAGGGTGAGATCGCCGCGGCGTGTGTGGCCGGTGGTCTGTCGCTGGGCGATGGGGCGCGGGTTGTGGCGTTGCGGAGTCGTCTGGTGCGGGAGCGTCTGGCGGGTCTGGGCGGGATGGTGTCGGTGGCGTTGCCGGTGGAGCGGGTGGAGGAGTTGCTCGTTCCGTATCGGGGTCGGGTGTCGGTCGCCGCGGTGAACGGTCCCGCCTCGGTGGTGATCGCCGGTGAGCCGGAGGCGCTGGATGAGCTGATCGCGCTGTGTGAGCGGGACGAGATCCGGGCGCGTCGGGTGGCGGTGGACTACGCCTCGCACTCGGCCCAGGTCGAGGCCATCGAGACCGAGCTGCTGGAGGTCCTGGCGTCGATCCAGCCGACGTCGGGCCGCATCCCGTTCTACTCGACGGCGACGGGTGGATTTATCGACACCAAGACGCTGGACTCCGCGTATTGGTACGGGAATCTGCGGGGTCGGGTCGGGTTCGAGCCGGCGATTCGGGCGTTGATCGACAATGGTGTGCATGTCTTTGTCGAGATGTCTCCGCATCCGGTGTTGACGATGGCGGTGGAGGAGACCGCGGCGGCGCATGGTGCTGAGGATCGGGTCGGTGTTGTGGGGTCGTTGCGTCGTGACGAGGGCGGTCTGGGGCGTTTCGTCGCCTCGCTGGCCGAGGCGCATGTGCTGGGGGCCGGTGTCGACTGGTCGGTGCTGTTCGACGGCAGCGGTGCCCAGCGGGTGGAGCTGCCGACGTACGCGTTCCAGCGTGAGCGGTTCTGGCTGACCCCGGGTTCCGGCGCCGGGGACGCGGCGGCCGCGGGGCTGGGCCGGGTGGAGCATCCGGTGCTCGCCGCGGCGGTGCAGGTGGGCGACCGCGACGAGTGGGTGTTCACCGGCCGGCTGTCCATCGACGCCCAGCCCTGGACCCGGGACCACATGGTGTTCGGGCTGGTGTTGGTCCCCGGCGTCACGCTGGTCGAGCTGGCGTTGACCGCCGGCCGTGAGTTGGACTGTCCGGTGCTGGAGGAGATGGTCATCGAGGCGCCGCTCATCCTGGAGGAGGGTCTCGTACGGCAGATCCAGGTCACCGTGGGCCCGGCCGATGAGAGCGGTCGCCGTGAGGTGGTGGTCTTCTCCCGGCCGGAGTCCGGTGACGAGGACGAGCAGCGGGAGGCGGTCTGCCACGGACGCGGCTCGCTGGCCGCGGACGCCGAGGTCTCAACCCCCTCGGACCCGTTCCCGCTCCAGTGGCCGCCCGCCGGCGCCGAACCGATCGCCGTCGACACGCTGTACGCGCGTCTGAACAACTACGCGCACCTGACCGACGCCGACTTCGACTACGGTCCCGCCTTCAGGGCCGTACAGGCGGCCTGGCGCTCCGGTGACGAGGTCTACACCGAGCTGGCGCTGCCCGAGATCGCGGGCTCCGCCCATGGATTCGGGCTGCACCCGGCGCTGCTGGACTCCGCGCTGCACGGTGGACTCGGCATGCTCTACCGGGGCGCCGACGCTCCGGGCGGGCTGCCCTTCTCCTGGACCCGGGTGCGGCTGGACCAGGCCGGTCTCACACGGCTGCGGGTGCGGATCGGCCTGGCGAGTGAGACCGCGTTGCGGCTCGACATCGCCGGTGAGGACGGCCGGCCCGTCGCGAGCATGGAGCGGATGGACGTACGTCCGGTCGAGCAGGCCCAGCTCGAGGCCGCCCGGCACGGCGGGCAGCAGCGGTCGCTCCACCAGGTGGAGTGGGCGGCGGTGCCGGCCGGGGCGCCGAGTGCGGCGCGGGTGGCGGTCCTCGGCGAGCTGGAGTTCTCCGGGGAGCGGTTCGCGGACCTGGACGCGTTGGAGCAGGCGCTCGCCGACGGCGCGGAGGCGCCGGACGCGGTCCTGACCGGCGTGGAGCTCCCCGCCCCGACGGGTGACGAGGCCGGAGCCGCGCTGGTGACGGCGGGCCGGGCGCTGGAGCTGGTGCGGCGCTGGCTGGCGAGCGAGCGGCTGACCGAGACCCGGCTCGTGGTGGTGACCCGTCACGCGGTCGCGGTCGGCGCGGAGGCGCCGGACGTGGCGGCGGCTCCGATCTGGGGTCTGCTGCGCAGCGCGCAGTCGGAGCATCCGGGGCGGTTCCTTCTGGTGGATCTCGACGACAGCGGCGAGCCGGACTGGGCGGGGCTGCTCGATCTCGACGAGCCGCAGCTCGCGATGCGCGACGGCGGGCTGCTGGCGCCCCGGCTCATGCGGGTCGACGCGGCGGCACCGACTGAGGCGCGGCCGCTGGACCCCGAGGGCACGGTGCTCATCACCGGCGGTACCGGCGGTCTGGGCGCGCTGTTCGCCAAGCACCTGGTCGAGCGGCACGACGCGCGGCACCTGCTGCTCGTGAGCCGCCGGGGGCCGGCGGCCGAGGGCGTGGCCGAGCTGGTCGCCGAGCTGGAGGAGCTCGGTGCGCGGGCCCACGTCGCCGCCTGCGACGTGACCGACCGGGCTGAGTTGGCCGGTCTGCTGGACTCGCTGGAGCGGCCGTTGACGGCGGTCGTGCACGCGGCGGGTGTGCTGGAGGACGGTCTGGTCGAGGCGCTCACCCCGGAGCAGTTGGCGCGGGTGATGCGGCCGAAGGTGGACGCGGCCTGGCATCTGCACGAGCTGACCGAGGGGATGGAGCTGTCGTCGTTCGTGCTGTTCTCCTCGGTGGCGGCGTTGATCGGCAGCCCGGGGCAGGCGAACTACGCGGCGGCGAACGCCGTCCTGGACGCCCTCGCCGCGGGGCGGCGCGCACAAGGACTCCCGGCGTCCTCGCTGGCGTGGGGCCTGTGGGCGGACGCGACCGGGATGACCGGTCACCTCGGCGAGGCCGAGCTCGCGCGGCTGGAGCAGATGGGCGTCATCGCCCTGTCGGCCGAGCTGGGGCTGGAGCTGTTCGACCAGGCCCTCGGGGTGGACGCGGCGCTCCTGGCGCCGGTCCGGCTGGATCCGGCCGCGCTGCGGGTGCAGGCGCGGGCTGAGCTGCTGCCGCCGCTGCTGCGCGGACTGGTGCGCACGCCGGCCCGACGCGCGGAGCCCACCGGCGGGTCGCTGACGCAGCGGCTGGCCGGAGTGGCGGAAGCCGACCGGGAGCGCGTGGTGCTCGAACTGGTCCAGGCGCAGGTCGCGGCCGTCCTCGGACACGCCTCCGCCGCCGCGATCGCCCCGGAACGGCCCTTCCAGGAGCTCGGTTTCGACTCCCTGGGCGCGGTCGGGCTGCGGAACAGGCTGACCCAGACCACGGGTCTGCGGCTGCCGGCGACCCTCGTCTTCGACCACCCGACACCGCTGGCGGTGGCACAGCTGCTCCTCTCCGAGGTCGGCGGCGACGAGGAGGAGGAGTCGTTCATCGATCAGGAGCTGAAGAAGCTCGAAGCCATGCTCGCCGCGATCACGGCCAACGAGCAGCAGCACGTGGCGGGACGCCTGCGCACGCTGCTGGCCGGCATCACCGACGGCGGACCCCAGGGCGGACAGAGCACCAGCGAACGGATCGAGGCGGCCACGACCGCTGACGAGGTCTTCCAGTTGATCGACGCCGAGTTCGGCGAGGCATGACGAGGAATGAACATGAGCGCTGAAAGCACCGATCCGCAGCAGGAAAAGCTCGTTCGATACCTGAAGCGGATGGCCGTCGATCTGAACGAGACCCGGGCCCGGCTGCAGGAGCACGAGGACCGCGCGAGCGAACCGCTGGCGATCGTCGGCATGAGCTGCCGGTATCCGGGCGGGGTGACCTCGCCGGACGAGCTGTGGGAGCTGGTGGCCGGGGGCCGCGACGGGATGTCGGGCATGCCGACCGACCGCGGCTGGGATCTGGAGCGGCTCTACGACCCGGATCCCGACCAGCCCGGCACCTCTTACACCCGCGTCGGCGGTTTCGTGGACCGGGTGGGCGAGTTCGACGCCGACTTCTTCGGGATCAGCCCGCGCGAGGCGACGGCGATGGACCCCCAGCAGCGACTGCTGCTGGAGGCCGCCTGGGAGGCGTTCGAGGACGCCGGCATCGACCCGACCTCGCTGCGCGGCAGCGACACCGGCGTCTTCTGCGGCGTCGGACCCTCGGACTACGCGGCGGCCCCCGCGGGCGGCCTGCCCCAGATCGAGGGGTTCCGGCTGACCGGCTCGACGACGAGCGTGGTGTCCGGTCGTATCTCCTACACGCTGGGTCTGGAGGGGCCCTCGGTGTCGGTGGACACGGCGTGTTCGTCGTCGCTGGTGGCGCTGCACCTGGCCGCGCGGGCGCTGCGGTCCGGTGAGTGCTCGATGGCGCTGGTCGGCGGTGTGACCGTGCTCGCCGGTCCGTTCCTGTTCGTGGAGTTCAGCCGGCAGCGTGGCCTCGCGCCCGACGGACGGTGCAAGTCCTACGCGGCGGCGGCGGACGGGACCGGTTTCTCCGACGGTCTGGGTCTGCTCGTGGTGGAGCGGTTGTCGGACGCGCGGCGTAACGGGCACCGGGTGTTGGCCGTGGTGCGGGGCAGCGCGGTGAATCAGGATGGTGCGAGCAATGGTTTGACGGCGCCGAACGGTCCGTCGCAGGAGCGGGTGATCCGGCAGGCGTTGGTGAACGCCGGTCTGGACGCCGCCGATGTGGACGCGGTGGAGGGTCACGGCACCGGCACCAAGCTCGGTGACCCGATCGAGGCCCAGGCCCTGCTGGCGACCTACGGCCGCGAGCGGACCCACGGCCCCCTGAAGCTGGGGTCGATCAAGTCGAACATCGGGCACTCCTCCACCGCGGCCGGTGTGGCGGGTGTGATCAAGATGGTGATGGCGCTGCGGCACGGGATGCTGCCGCCCACGCTGCACGTGGACACGCCGTCCCCTCATGTGGACTGGTCCTCCGGTGAGATCGAGCTGCTGACCGAGGCGCAGAAGTGGCCGGCCTCGGAGCGGGTGCGCCGTGCGGGTGTCTCGTCGTTCGGCGTGAGCGGCACCAACGCCCACGTGATCCTTGAAGAGGCACCGGTCGAGGACCCGACACCGACCGAGGACACCGGCGAGCCCAACCCGCCGGCGGTGGTTCCGGTGTTGGTGTCGGCGCGGAGTGAGGCGGCGTTGCGTGCGCAGGCGGATCGTCTGCGGGCGCTTCTGGCGGCGCGGCCTGAGCTGTCGCTGTTGGACGTGGGCTTCTCGTCGGTGACGACGCGGGCGCAGTTGGAGCGTCGTGCGGCGGTGGTGGCTTCGGATCGTGCGGGGTTGCTGACGGGGCTTGAGTCCCTGGCCGCTGGTGAGCCGGTGGACGGGGTGGTCGAAGGCTCGTCGGTGGGTGGGAAGGCGGTGTTCGTCTTCCCGGGGCAGGGTGCTCAGTGGGTGGGTATGGCGGTGGAGTTGTGGGACTCCTCGTCGGTGTTCGCGGAGTCGATGGCCGCGTGTGGTGAGGCGCTGTCGGAGTTCGTGGATTGGCGTCTTGAGGATGTGTTGCGGTCGGTGGAGGGGGCGCCGTCGCTGGAGCGGGTGGATGTGGTGCAGCCCGCGTTGTGGGCGGTGATGGTCTCGTTGGCGCGGCTGTGGCGCTCCTATGGCGTGGAGCCGTCGGCGGTGGTGGGCCACTCCCAGGGCGAGATCGCCGCGGCGTGTGTGGCCGGTGGTCTGTCGCTGGGCGATGGGGCGCGGGTTGTGGCGTTGCGGAGTCGTCTGGTGCGGGAGCGTCTGGCGGGTCTGGGTGGGATGGTGTCGGTGGCGTTGCCGGTGGAGCGGGTGGAGGAGTTGCTCGTTCCGTATCGGGGTCGGGTCTCGGTCGCCGCGGTGAACGGTCCTGCTTCGGTGGTGATCGCCGGTGAGCCGGAGGCGCTGGATGAGCTGATCGCGCTGTGTGAGCGGGATGAGGTTCGGGCGCGTCGGGTGGCGGTGGACTACGCCTCGCACTCGGCCCAGGTCGAGGCCATCGAAGCCGAACTGCTGGAGGTTTTGGCGTCGATCGAGCCGGTCACGGGACAGGTTCCGTTCTACTCCACCGCGACGGGTGGATTTATCGACACCAAGTCCCTGGACGCGGCGTACTGGTACGGGAATCTGCGGGGTCGGGTCGGGTTCGAGCCGGCGATTCGGGCTTTGATCGACAACGGTGTGCATGTCTTTGTCGAGATGTCTCCGCATCCGGTGTTGACGATGGCGGTGGAGGAGACGGCCGCGGCGCATGGTGCGGAGGACCGGGTCGGGGTCGTGGGGTCGTTGCGTCGTGACGAGGGCGGTCTGGGGCGTTTCGTCGCCTCGCTAGCCGAGGCGCATGTGGCCGGGGTGGGCGTGGACTGGTCCGCGTTCTACGCCGGCAGCGGCGCCCAGCAGGTGACCCTGCCCACGTACGCCTTCCAGCGTGAGCGGTTCTGGCTCACCCCGGGATCCGGCGCCGGGGACGCGGCGGCCGCCGGGCTGGGCCGGGTGGAGCATCCGGTGCTCGCCGCGGCGGTGCAGGTGGGCGACCGCGACGAGTGGGTGTTCACCGGTCGGCTGTCCATCGACGCCCAGCCCTGGACACGGGACCACATGGTGTTCGGGATGGTGCTGGTCCCGGGCGTGGCGCTGGTCGAGATGGCGCTGACCGCCGGCCGTGAGTTGGACTGTCCGGTGCTGGAGGAGTTGGTGCTGGAGGCGCCGCTGGTCCTGGAGGACGAGTCCGCGCGGCAGGTGCAGGTCACGGTGGGGCCGGCCGGCGAGGACGGTCGTCGCGAGGTGACCGTCTTCTCCCGTCCGGAGTCCGGCGACGAGGACGAGCGGGGGGAGGCGGTCTGTCACGGGCGTGGCTGGCTGGCCGTGGACGCCGAGCCCGCGGCGCCGTTCCCGGTGCAGTGGCCGCCCGCCGGTGCCGAGCCGGTGGTGGTGGACGGGCTGTATGCCCGGCTGGCCGATGCCGGATACGAGTACGGGCCCGCCTTCCAAGGTCTGCGGGCGGCCTGGCGCGTGGGCGACGAGGTCTACGCCGAGGTGGCCCTGCCCGACGACGCCGCGACCGAGGGGTTCGGGATCCACCCGGCGCTGCTCGACGCCGCGCTGCACGGCGGACTGCTGGACAAGGACCAGGGATCCCCGGTGGATCTGCCGTTCTCCTGGTCGGGAGTGCGGATCGGACGCACGGGACTCTCGCGGGTTCGGGCGCGGATCGGCGTGGCGGGCGAGTCCGCGCTGCGGATCGAGGTCGTCGGGGAGGCCGGCGAACCGGCCGTGAGCGTGAACCGGCTCGCCTTCCGCCCCGTGGAGCCGGCACAGCTGGAGGCGGCGAGCAGGGGCGGGCAGAGTTCGCTGTTCCACCTCGACTGGGTCACGGTCGATGCCACGGCCGCGACGCCGCGGCCGGCGCGGCTGGCGGTCCTCGGTGAACTGGCCGTCGCCGGTGAGCCCTTCGCGGATCTGGACGCGTTGGAGCAGGCGCTCGCCGACGGCGCGGCGGTGCCCGACGCGGTTCTGGTCGCGCTCGAGCCCCCGGCCGGCGTCGGTGACCCGGCGGAGGCGGCGCGGGTGTCGGCCGGGCAGGCGTTGGAGCTGGTGCGGCGCTGGCTGGCGAGCGAGTCGCTGGCCGACGCGCGGCTGACGGTGGTGACCCGTCACGCCGTCGCGGTGGCGGACGACGAGACGCCGCGGGTGGCACAGGCGGCGGTGTGGGGTCTGCTGCGCAGCGCGCAGTCCGAGCACCCGGGTCGGTTCGTGCTGGTGGACCTCGACGCCGGCGACGAGCCGGAGTGGGCGTCGCTGCTGGAGCTCGACGAGCCGCAGCTCGCGGTGCGTGCGGGCCGGTTGCTGGCGCCGCGACTCGAACGTGCTCCCGCGGGGGCGACCGGGGATGCCTGGCATCTCGCGATCGAACGGAAGGGGTCGCTGGACGGCCTCACGGTTGCCGCCTCCGACGCCGATCGGCCGCTGGGCACGGGTGAGGTACGGGTCGGGGTGCGGGCCGCGGGCCTGAACTTCCGTGATGTGCTGATCGCGCTCGGGATGTACCCGGGCGAGGCCCCGCTGGGCAGCGAGGCGGCGGGCGTCGTCCTCGAGGTCGGTGCGGGAGTGACCGACCTCGCGCCGGGCGACCGCGTGATGGGCCTGATGACGGACGGCTTCGGCTCGATGGCGGTGACCGACCGTCAGATGGTCGTGCGGATGCCGGAGCACCTGTCGTTCGTGGAGGCGGCGGCGGTTCCGGTGGTGTACCTGACCGCGTACTACGGCCTGGTCGACCTCGCCGGGCTGCGCGCCGGGGAGCGGCTGCTGGTGCACGCGGCCGCCGGCGGTGTGGGCATGGCCGCGGTGAAGCTCGCCCGGCACTTCGGGGCGGAGGTCTTCGCGACGGCCAGCCCGCCCAAGTGGGACGCGGTCCGAGGGCTGGGCGTCGCCGATGAGCGCATCGCCTCCTCGCGCGATCTGGACTTCCGGGACGCCTTCTTGAAGGTGACCGGCGGGGCCGGGGTGGATGTGGTGCTGGACGCGCTCGCGGGCGAGTTCGTCGACGCCTCCCTGGAACTGCTGCCGTGCGGCGGCCGGTTCATCGAGATGGGCAAGACCGACATCCGTGACCCGGAGGTCGTGGCGCGCGAGCACGAAGGCGTGCGCTATCGCTCCTTCGACCTGCTGGAGGCGGGTCCGGAGCGGATCCAGGAGATGCTGGTCGAGATCGCCCGGCTGCTGGAGGAGGGCGTGGTCGAACCCGCCCCGATCCGGACCTGGGATGTGCGTCGCGGACAGGAGGCGTTCCGGTTCCTGCGCGAGGGCCGCAACATCGGCAAGGTCGTGCTGACCGTTCCGGCGCCGCTGGACCCCGAGGGCACGGTCCTGATCACTGGCGGTACCGGTGGTCTGGGTGGGTTGCTCGCGCGGCATCTGGCTGAGCGGCATGGTGCGCGACACCTGCTGCTGGTGAGCCGGCGCGGTCCGGCGGCCGAGGGTGTCGACGCGCTGGTCGCCGAGTTGGCCGGCCTGGGCTGTGAGGCGCGGGTCGCGGCCTGCGACGTGACCGACCGGGACCAGCTGGCCGGGCTGTTGGGCTCGTTGGAGCGGCCGTTGACGGCGGTCGTGCACGCGGCGGGTGTGCTGGAGGACGGTCTGGTCGAGGCGCTCACCCCGGAGCAGTTGGTACGGGTGATGCGGCCGAAGGTGGACGCGGCCTGGCATCTGCACGAGCTGACCGCCGGGATGGAGCTGTCGGCCTTCGTGCTGTTCTCCTCGATGGCGGCGTTGATCGGCAGTCCGGGGCAGGCGAACTACGCGGCGGCGAACGCCTCGTTGGACGCGCTCGCGCAGGTGCGGCGCGCGGACGGGCTCCCGGCGAGCTCTCTCGCCTGGGGGCTGTGGGCGGACGCGACTGGGATGACCGGGGAGCTGGACGCGGCGGATGTCGCCCGGCTTGAGCGGATGGGTGTCGCCCCGCTGTCGGCCGAGCTGGGGCTGGAGCTGTTCGACCAGGCCCTCGGGGTGGACGCGGCGCTCCTGGCGCCCGTCCGGCTGGATTCGGCCGCACTGCGCGGCCAGGCGCGGGCGGGGACACTGCCGGCGCTGCTGCGCGGGCTGGTGCGCGCTCCGGCCCGGCGCGCGGAGTCCACGGGCGGGTCGCTGGCGCAGCGGCTGGCCGCGGTGGCCGAGGCCGATCGCGAGCAGGTCGTCCTGGACGTGGTACGGGCCCAGGTCGCGGCCGTCCTCGGGCACGCCTCGGGTGCCGCGATCGCACCTGATCGGGCGTTCAAGGAGCTCGGGTTCGACTCGCTGGCCGCGGTCGAGCTGCGTAACCGGCTCACCCGGGCCACCGGGCTGCGGCTGCCCGCCACCCTCGTCTTCGACCACCCCACCCCCGCCGAGGTCACCCGCTATCTGATCCCGCTCGTCATACCGGACGTCGCGACGAACGGGCAGCGGCAGTCGGGCGAGGACGAGATCCGCGCGATGCTCGCCTCGATCCCGGTCGACCGCCTGCGCAAGGCGGGCCTGCTCGACACGCTGCGCGAGCTGGCGAGCGGAGACCCGCACGACGACACGAGCCACGAGACAGCCGCGTCGATCGATGACATGGACGCTCAGGCCCTGATCCGGATGGCTGCCCAAGACGGCGAGGACATGGCATGAGGACGGTCGAGGACAAGGTCCCCACTGGGCGCCGGGACGCGGAGGAACAGGCATGACCGCCGAGAAGAACGAGCTCATCGACGCGCTCCGGAAGTCGCTCAAGGAGACCGAGCGACTCCGGCAGCAGAACAGGCGACTCCTCGCGCAGCAGACCGAGCCGCTGGCGATCGTCGGGATGAGCTGCCGGTATCCGGGCGGGGTGACCTCGCCGGACGAGCTGTGGGAGCTGGTGGCGTCCGGTCGCGACGCGGTGTCGGGGCTGCCGACCGACCGCGGCTGGGATGTCGAGGAGCTGTACGACCCCGACCCGGACCGGCTCGGAAAGGCGTACACACGCAGCGGCGGCTTTCTGGAGCGGCCGGGCGAGTTCGACGCCGACTTCTTCGGGATCAGTCCGCGCGAGGCGCTGGCGATGGACCCGCAGCAGCGACTGGTGCTGGAAGGGGCCTGGGAGGCGTTCGAGGACGCGGGTATCGATCCCACCTCGTTGCGGGGCAGCGACACCGGCGTCTTCTGCGGCGCCTTCAGCTCGGAGTACGGCGAGTCGATGCCGCCGGAGCTGGAGGGCTACCGCCTGGGCGTGCTGACCAGCGTGGTGTCCGGTCGTATCTCCTACACGCTGGGTCTGGAGGGGCCCTCGGTGTCGGTGGACACGGCGTGTTCGTCGTCGCTGGTGGCGCTGCACCTGGCCGCCCAGGCGCTGCGGTCCGGCGAATGCTCGCTGGCGCTGGTGGGCGGAGTGACCGTGCTCTCCGGGCCGTCCTTCTTCGTGGAGTTCAGCCGGCAGCGGGCGCTGTCGCCCGACGGGCGCTGCAAGGCGTACGCGGCGGCGGCGGACGGGACCGGGTTCTCCGACGGTCTGGGTCTGCTCGTGGTGGAGCGGTTGTCGGACGCGCGGCGCAAGGGGCACCGGGTGTTGGCCGTGGTGCGGGGCAGCGCGGTGAATCAGGACGGTGCGAGCAATGGTTTGACGGCGCCGAACGGTCCGTCGCAGGAGCGGGTGATCCGTCAGGCGCTGACGAACGCGGGGATCGGCGCGGCGGACGTGGACGCGGTGGAAGGCCACGGCACGGGGACGACCCTCGGTGACCCGATCGAGGCCCAGGCCCTGCTGGCGACGTACGGGCGCGAGCGGGGGAGCGGCCCGCTGCGGCTGGGGTCGATCAAGTCGAACATCGGGCACACCTCGGCGGCAGCCGGTGTGGCGGGTGTGATCAAGATGGTGATGGCGCTGCGGCACGGGATGCTGCCGGCCACCCTGCACGTGGACACGCCGTCCCCTCATGTGGACTGGGCTTCGGGCGAGGTGGAGCTGCTGACCGAGGCGCAGAAGTGGCCGGTCTCGGAGCGGGTGCGCCGTGCGGGGGTGTCGTCGTTCGGGATCAGCGGCACCAACGCGCACGTGATCCTGGAGGAAGCACCGGCCGAAGCGCTGAATCCGGAGGCGGGCGCGCAGGCTCCGGGCACCGGCCCGGCGGTGGTTCCGGTGTTGGTGTCGGCGCGGAGTGAGGCGGCGTTGCGTGCGCAGGCGGATCGTCTGCGGGCGCTTCTGGCGGCGCGGCCTGAGCTGTCGCTGCTGGACGTGGGCTTCTCGTCGGTGGCGACGCGGGCGCAGTTGGAGCGTCGTGCGGCGGTGGTGGCTTCGGATCGTGCGGGGTTGCTGACGGGGCTTGAGTCCCTGGCCGCTGGTGAGCCGGTGGACGGGGTGGTCGAAGGCACATCGGTGGGTGGGAAGGCGGTGTTCGTCTTCCCGGGTCAGGGTGCTCAGTGGGTGGGTATGGCGGTGGAGTTGTTGGACTCCTCGTCGGTGTTCGCGGAGTCGATGGCCGCGTGTGGTGAGGCGCTGTCGGAGTTCGTGGACTGGCGTCTTGAGGATGTGTTGCGGTCGGTGGACGGAGCGCCGTCGCTGGAGCGGGTCGATGTGGTGCAGCCCGCGTTGTGGGCGGTGATGGTCTCGTTGGCGCGGCTGTGGCGGTCGTATGGCGTGGAGCCGTCGGCGGTGGTGGGCCACTCCCAGGGCGAGATCGCCGCGGCGTGTGTGGCCGGTGGTCTGTCGCTGGGCGATGGGGCGCGGGTTGTGGCGTTGCGGAGCCGTCTGGTGCGGGAGCGCTTGGCGGGTCTGGGCGGGATGGTGTCGGTGGCGTTGCCGGTGGAGCGGGTGGAGGAGTTGCTCGTTCCGTATCGGGGTCGGGTGTCGGTCGCCGCGGTGAACGGTCCCGCCTCGGTGGTGATCGCCGGTGAGCCGGAGGCGCTGGATGAGCTGATCGCGCTGTGTGAGCGGGATGAGGTTCGGGCGCGTCGGGTGGCGGTGGACTACGCCTCGCACTCGGCCCAGGTCGAGGCCATCGAGACCGAGCTGCTGGAGGTTCTGGCGTCGATCCAGCCGACGTCGGGCCGCATCCCGTTCTACTCGACGGCGACGGGTGGATTTATCGACACCAAGACGCTGGACGCGGCGTACTGGTACGGGAATCTGCGGGGCCGGGTCGGGTTCGAGCCGGCGATTCGGGCTTTGATCGACAACGGTGTGCATGTCTTTGTCGAGATGTCTCCGCATCCGGTGTTGACGATGGCGGTGGAGGAGACGGCCGCGGCGCATGGTGCTGAGGATCGGGTCGGGGTCGTGGGGTCGCTGCGTCGTGACGAGGGCGGTCTGGGGCGTTTCGTCGCCTCGCTGGCCGAGGCGCATGTGCTGGGGGCCGGTGTCGACTGGTCGGTGCTGTTCGACGGCAGCGGTGCCCAGCGGGTGGAGCTGCCGACGTACGCGTTCCAGCGTGAGCGGTTCTGGCTGACCCCGGGTTCCGGCGCCGGGGACGCGGCGGCCGCCGGTTTGGGCCGGGTGGAGCATCCGGTGCTCGCCGCGGCGGTGCAGGTGGGCGACCGCGACGAGTGGGTGTTCACCGGCCGGCTGTCCATCGACGCGCAGCCGTGGACCCGGGACCACATGGTGCTGGACACCGTGATCGTGCCGGGCGTGGCGCTGGTCGAGCTGGCGTTGACCGCCGGCCGTGAGTTGGACTGTCCGGTGCTGGACGAGTTGGTGCTGGAGGCGCCGCTGGTCCTGGAGGACGAGGGCGCGCGGCAGGTGCAGGTCACGGTGGGGCCGGCTGGTGAGGACGGTCGTCGCGAGGTGACCGTGTTCTCCCGCCCGGAGTCTGGTGACGACGAGCGAGGGGAGGCGGTCTGTCACGGGCGTGGCTGGCTGGCCGCGGACGCCGAGCCGTCGGTTCCGTCGGATGCGTTCCCGCTCCAGTGGCCGCCCGCCGGCGCCGAGCCGGTGGTGGTGGACGGGCTGTATGCCCGGCTGGCCGATGCCGGGTACGAGTACGGACCGGCCTTCCAAGGTCTGCGGGCGGCCTGGCGCGTGGGCGACGAGGTCTACGCCGAGGTGGCCCTGCCCGACGACGCCACGGTCGGGGAGTTCGGGATCCACCCGGCGCTGTTCGACGCCGCGCTGCACGGCGGACTGCTGGACGACATGCCAAGGGACTCCGTGGTACTGCCGTTCTCGTGGTCGGGGGTCCGGCTTGACCGCTCGGGCCTCACTCGGGTCCGGGTGCGCATCGCCCCGGCGGGTGAGTCCGCCTCGCGTATCGACATCGCGGGAGAGAACGGCGAGCGGGTCGCGAGCATCGCACGGCTCGACGTCCGTCCGGTGGAGCCGGCACAGCTGGAGGCGGCGAGCCGGGGTGGGCAGAGTTCGCTGTTCCACCTGGACTGGGTCACGGTCCCGGCCGGGGCGCGGCCGCCGGCGCGGGTGGCGATCCTGGGCGGCCTGGCCGGGACGGAGGACCACTACGCGGATCTCGACGGGCTGGAGCGGGCGCTCGCCGACGGCCTGGCGGTACCGGATCTGGTGCTCGCCACGGTCGAGACCCCGGCCGGCGTCGGTGATCCGGCGGAGGCGGCGCGGGCGACGGCCGGGCGTGCGTTGGAGCTGGTGCGGCGCTGGCTGGCGAGCGAGTCGCTGGCCGACGCGCGGCTGACGGTGGTGACCCGTCACGCCGTCGCGGTGGCGGACGACGAGACGCCGCGGGTGGCACAGGCGGCGGTGTGGGGCCTGGTGCACAGTGCCCAGTCCGAGCACCCGGGGCGGTTCGCACTCCTCGACATCGACGGCGACATCGACGGCGGCGCCGACTCCCACGACGCCGACTTCCACGCCAACGGCGACGTGAACGTCGGCCGTGAGGCCGACGGTACGGCCGACGGCAAGGCCGCGCCGGCCTGGAGCGCACTGCTCCACCCGGACGAGCCCCAGCTCGCCGCGCGCGAGGGCCGGTTGTCGGCGCCGCGCCTCGTCCGGGCCGGTACGACGTCGACGGCTCCGGCGCCGTTGGACCCCGAGGGCACGGTCCTGATCACCGGTGGTACCGGTGGTCTGGGGGGGTTGCTCGCGCGGCATCTGGCTGAGCGGCACGGTGCGCGGCACCTGCTGCTGGTGAGCCGGCGCGGCCCGGCGGCCGAGGGCGTGGACGCGCTGGTCGCCGCGGTGGAGGCGCTCGGCGCGCGGGTCCGCGTCGCCGCCTGCGACGTGACCGACCGAGACCAGCTGGCCGGTCTGCTGGACTCGTTGGAGCGGCCGTTGACGGCGGTCGTGCATGCGGCGGGTGTGCTGGACGACGGTCTGGTCGAGGCGCTCACCCCGGAGCGGCTGGAGCGGGTGATGCGGCCGAAGGTGGACGCGGCCTGGCATCTGCACGAGCTGACCGCCGGGATGGAGCTGTCGGCCTTCGTGCTGTTCTCCTCGATGGCGGCGTTGATCGGCAGCCCGGGGCAGGCGAACTACGCGGCGGCGAACGCCTCGTTGGACGCGCTCGCGCAGGTGCGGCGCGCGGACGGGCTCCCGGCGAGCTCTCTCGCCTGGGGCATGTGGGCGGATGCCACCGGGATGACCGGGGAGCTGGACGCGGCGGATGTGGCGCGACTGGAGCGGATGGGTGTCGCCCCGCTGTCGGCCGAGCTGGGGCTGGAGCTGTTCGACCAGGCCCTCGGGGTGGACGCGGCACTCCTGGCACCGGTCCGGCTGGACCTGCCCGCGCTTCGTGCGCAGGCCCGTGCCGACATGCTGCCCGCGTTGCTGCGTGGGCTGGTGCGCGCTCCGGCCCGGCGCGCGGAGTCCACGGGCGGGTCGCTGGCGCAGCGGCTGGCCGCGGTGGCCGAGGCCGATCGCGAGCAGATCGTGCTCGAACTGGTGCAGACGCAGGTGGCGGCGGTCCTCGGGCACGCTTCCGGTGCCGCGATCGCGCCTGATCGGGGGTTCAAGGAGCTCGGGTTCGACTCGCTGGCCGCGGTCGAGCTGCGTAACCGGCTGACCCGGGCCACCGGGCTGCGGCTGCCCGCCACCCTCGTCTTCGAGCACCCCACCCCGGTCGAGGTCGCACGGCTGATCCTCGAGGATGTCGGCCGATCTCCGGCGGGGCCCGGACACGGCGATGGTGGGCCCGTGCGTCAGGAGGACCACGGCACGCTCGGAGCGCTGCTTCGCCACGCCCACGCGGCGGGGGAGATGTCCGACGCGCTGCCCTGGTTGACGGCGGCGTCGCGGTTCCGTCCCTCCTTCGCCTCGGCCGCGGAGCTGGCGGGCGCGGACGACTACGCCGTTCAGCTCGCCTCGGGCCCACGACTGCCGAAGCTCGTCTGCGTGCCCTCGTTCGTGGTCGGCTCCGGCCCCCATCAGTTCATGCGTCTCGCCGAGCACTTCGAGGGCGAGCGGGACGTCTTCGTCTGCTCGCTTCCGGGGTTCCGCGGCACCGATCCGGCGCCGGGGTCCTGGGACGCCGCGATGGCCGTTCTGGAGGGCTCGATCCGCCGCGCCGTCGGCGACGCCCCCTTCGTCCTGGTCGGCAATTCGATCGGTGGTGCCCTCGCGCACTCCCTGGCCGCCCGGTTCGAGAGCGCGGGCAGGGCTCCGGCAGGCGTCGTCATGATCGACACCCCGGGGCCCGAGGGCGGCGAGGAGGTGACCGGCCGGGTCTTCTCCCAGGTGATGACGCACGTCCTCGACCAGGCGGAGCAGGTCGTGCCGCTCGACGACGCCGGCTGGCTCGCCATGGGCGGCTATCTCCGACTGCTCGCCGAGCGGCCCGCGACGCGGGTGGAGTCCCCGACCCTGCTCATCCGGGCGACGGTGTCGCTCGGCGGGGGCGACGCACCCGTGGACTGGCCCGTGTGGCGGGACCGGAGCGAGCACGTGGACATCGCCGCCGACCACTTCGGTCTGATCGGGGCCGCGGCCGCGGAGACCGCGGCCGTGATCGAGGGGTGGATCGAAGCATGAAGGACAGTGCGTCCCGGCGCGGCGCCGTCGCGGTCGTCCTCGTCGGCGTCTTCGCCTCGTCGCTCGACGTGCTCATCGTCAACATCGCCTTTCCCGACCTGGAGCGCTCGTTCCCGTCGGCGAGCCTGACCAACCTCTCCTGGGTGCTGAGCGCGTACGCGATCACGTTCGCGGCGTTGCTGATGCCCGGCGGGCGGTGGGCGGACCAGTCCGGGCGCAAGCGCGCCTACCTGACCGGCCTGGCCCTGTTCACGGTGGCCTCGGCGTGCTGCGCCGCCGCCCCCACGCTCGGCGTGCTGGTGGCCGCACGGATCCTTCAGGGCCTCGGCGCGGCGTTGATGATGCCGAGTTCGCTCGGGCTGCTGCTCGCCCTCTTCCCGTCGGAGCGCCGCGGAACGGCGATCGGGCTGTGGACGGCCGTGAGCGGCTCCGGAGCCGCCCTCGCGCCGCCCATCGGCGGGCTTCTCGTGCAACTCGACTGGCGGTGGGCGTTCCTGGTGAACATCCCCCTCGGCGTGGTGGCGTGGTTCGTCGGCGTGCGGACGTTGCCGGAGGTCCGGGAGCGGAGCCGTTCGGTTCCCGACGTGCTCGGCATCCTGGTGCTCGCCGCGACCGTCGCGGCGATCGTGGCGGCCATCGTGCAGGGCCCGGACTGGGGATGGGGCGGGCCACGGGTCCTCGGCCTGATAGCCGTGGGGGTGCTCGGCGGCGTCTTCACCGTGCGGCGCGCGTTCAGTCATCCCGCTCCGGTCATCGAGCCCGCCATCCTGCGGATCCGGGTCGTGGCGCTCGGCAACCTCGCGACCCTGCTGTTCTTCGCCGGGTTCGGAGCGATGATCAGCGCTTCGACGCTCTTCCTGACCGGGATGTGGGACCACTCGGTGCTGCGCGGCGCGCTGGAGGTGGCGCCGGGGCCGGTGGTGGCCACCGTGTGCGCCGTGCCCGCCAGTCTGCTCGCGACGCGGTACGGCGTACGGGTGGTCGGGATGTTCGGCGGCGCCGTGTTCGCCGCCGGGGGCGTCTGGTGGGCGGTCGTGACGGACGGCACCCCGGACTACGCGGCCAGCTTCCTTCCGGGGTCGGTCATCGGCGGGATAGGCGTCGGCCTCATGCTGCCGTGTCTGTCGACGGCGGCCACCCTGTCGCTGCCGTCCGAGCGCTTCGCCACCGGGACCGCGATGAACACGATGTGCCGCCAGGTCGGGAGCGCGCTCGGGGTCGCGGTGGTCGCGGCGGTGCTCGACGCCCGACCGGGCGTCTCCGGCTACCACACCGCGTTTCTGATCATGGCGGCCTGCGGCGTCGCGGGCGGACTCGCGCTGATGGCGATCGGTGCGGAGCGAGGTCGTATTCCGGCCAACGGAACCGCGCTTTCCGCGCCAGCAACAGGACGGACCGTGTGACTTCGCGGTCCACGAGAAAGGATTACAGGAATGGACACTGCCAACACACCTCATGGCGCGTCCCCAGCGCACGGGACCACGAAGGACGGGGCCGCGTCGGGGGCCGCTGGGTGTCCGGTCAACCATGCCGCGGCGCGTCCGAAGACCGTCATCCCCGCCACCGCGCTGCCGGGGCCGCCGGATCACATGCTGAAGCAGCTCTGGAAGTACCGGTCGCTCCGGACCCTGTGGCTGACGCAGTGCCGTGAGCTGTACGGCGACCGGATCCGGCTGAAGATCAGGCCCAAGTCCGACATCTACCTGCTCTCGAACGCCGACGATGTGAAGGCGATGTTCCTGGCCCCCAGGGACACCCTGCACACCGGTAACGGCAGTGCCGTGCTGGAGAAGTTCTTCGGTAACACCGGGCTCGCCTTCCTCGACGAGGAGGAGCACCTGACCCGGCGCAAGGCCATCATGCCGAGCTTCAAGGGCGAGGCGTTCAAGCGCATCGAGGCGTCGGCCACCAAGCTGGCCAAGCAGGAGGTCGCCGCATGGCCGCGTCACCAGGTCATGTCGCTGCACCCGCTGGTCCACCGCTACACGATGAAGGTGATCGGCGAGATCATCTTCGGAGAGGTGACCCCGTCCTGCTGGGACGAGATGCTCGAAGAGCTGATGGGTGTGGTGGAGTTCAACAACCACATCATGACGGTGCTCCGGATCGAGGACATGCCGGGTGCGGTGCTGCGAGCGCTCACGGCGATCCGCCGCACGGGTCTGCGTGACTTCCTGGGGCACCGTGCGCGCGCGGACGCGCTGCTCGCCAGGGCCGTCAAGGAGCGCCTGGACTCGGGCGACCTCGGCAACGACATGCTCTCCGTCATGCTCGGCATCCGAAAGGAGGATGGCACGCCGCTGACCGGCGTGGAGCTGCGCGACGAGATGATGACCATGTTCATAGCCGGCACCGAGACGACCGCTTCGGTGATCTGCTGGGCTCTGGAGTACCTGAGCCGCAAACCGGCGATTCTCCAGCGCGTGCTCACCGAGATCGACGAGGGCGCCGGCGACGCCTACCTCACGGCGCTCGTGTACGAGGTGCTGCGGGTGCGGCCGCCGCTGCCCAACATCATCCTCCGCGAGGTCGTGAAGCCGATCGAGATCGGCGGAGTGCGCTACGAGCCCGGCATGGAGCTGTGGGCCAGCGCCCATCTGCTGAACCGGCATCCGGACCACTACGAAGACGCCGAGCGGTTCGACCCCGAGCGCTACCTGGGCACCAAGCCCGACCTGAACGTCTGGATCCCGTTCGGCGGCGGCCACACCCGCTGCCTCGGCGACCGGATCGCCATCCATGAGATCAAGGTCATGCTCCGCGAGGTGCTCTCCACCTGCGACCTCCGCCGGGTCGACCCGAGGCCGGAGGGGATGCGCAGCCGTGGCGTCGTCATCGTGCCGGAGCACGGCACCCGCCTTGAGCTCAGGCCCCGAAAGGCGGAGGTGAGCCTGGCCTAGGGGCTGTGATGAGTCGGCATACCGGGTGCCGGAGGCCACCAGCGGGCTCCGGTGCCGGTCTGCCGGCTGCGGGGGATTCAACGGGGAGGTGAGCGCGCCCGGAGCGTTCTTCGGGTGCGCCCCGTCGAGATGGACTCGCAACCGATTCGAGGAAGTAGGCGACATGACTGTCAAACAGCGGTGGGTACTGGTGCTGACCTCACTGGCCTCGCTGATAACCGCACTGGACGCCCTGGTCGTGACGACCGCGCTGCCCGCGATCAGGCTCGACCTGGACGCGTCCGTCGAGGAACTGGAATGGACGGTCAACGCCTACTTGCTGCCCTTCGCCGTACTGCTCATGGCAGGCGCGGCGTTGGGCGATCGCTATGGTCGCAAGCGCGTGTTCACCGGCGGGCTCATCGTGTTCACGTTGGCGTCGGTCGGCTGCGCGCTCGCGCCCGGGATCGGTTGGCTCATCGCGGCCCGCGCGGTGCAGGGAGTGGGAGCCGCGGCGGTCGTGTCGGTCGCGCAGGCGCATCTGAGCGTCGCGTTCAGCGCGGAGGAGCGGCCGAAGGCCATGGGCCTGTTCGGGGCCGTGACGGGCTTGGCGACGCTCGGCGGGCCGGTCGTCGGCGGCGTCCTGGTCGAGTCCGCCGCCTGGGAGTGGATCTTCTGGATCAACGTGCCGATCGGCGTGGTGATGATCCCGCTCATCATCACCAAGCTGAGCGAGAGCGTCGGTGAGGCGCGACAGCTCGACTTCGGCGGCATCGGCCTGGCCACCGTCGCTGCCTTCGGGGTGGGATGGAGCCTGGTGCGGGGCAACGCGGCGGGCTGGGGCAGCGTCGAGGTCGTCGGCGGGTTCGTCGCGGGTGCGGCCGCGCTGGCCGGATTCGTGTGGTGGGAGCTGCGCACCCCGCAGCCGTTGATGCCGATTCACTTCTTCCGGTCCCGCGCTTTCTCGGCCGGAAACGCCGCCATGTTCCTGCTGTTCGGTTCCGCCATGGCCGGTCTTTTCTTCTACGCGCAGTTCCTGCAGACCGTGCTGGAATACGGTCCGCTCGACGCCGGCCTTCGGCTGGTTCCGTGGACCGTGACCGTTTTCTTCTTCTCGCCGATCGCCGGAAAACTGGTGGGCCGAATCGGGGAGCGTCCGCTGATCACCGCCGGATTGCTGCTCCAGGCGTTCGCGTCCGGCTGGCTCGCTCTGATCGTGGAGCCGGATATGGCCTACAGCGAGATGGTCGGGCCGTTCGTGATCGGCGGAATCGGCATCTCGATCGCGGTTCCGGCGGTGATGACCGCGGTGTTCGGCGCGGTTCCGGACGAGGGATCCGGGGCGGCTTCCGGCACGTTGAACAGTCTGCGTCAGCTCGGCGGCGCTTTCGGAATCGCCATTGCCACGGCGGTTTTCGCCGCGGTCGGTGGTTACGGCTCCCTGGAGGAGTTCAATGACGGATTCAGTGCGGCGATCATCACCGCGGCGGTGGTGGCGCTGATCGGTGTGCCGATCGGGTTGGCGATTCCCGCGCGGCGTGATGTGCCCGCGCCGGAAAAGGCCGCGGTGACGCCCGACAAGTCGGCCGTGGAATAGGCTTCGAGGTAAGATCGATCAGAGATGGGTGGAGATCCACACATGAGGCTCCCGAATTCCGCACACACCTCGCAGCCCTGGCGCATTCACGAACTGGCGAGCGATTTCAAGGTCGAGGACGTGTGGGCGTTGCCGACACCGGGCGGTCCCGACGGACTCGACGAACTCGTGCGGCAGATGACGTCCGGCGACGGCGCGCACAACGCCAACCCGGTCGTCCGCGCGCTCTTCGCGATCCGCTGGCGGCTCGGGTCGCTGCTCGGCTGGGACAAGGCCGACACCGGGCTCGGCAACCGGGTGCCCTCGCTGCGCGATCGGTTGCCGGCCGACCTCCGTGAGGGGCCGCGGGGACCGGACTTCCGCGCGGCTCCGTTCACCGCGGTCTACCGGACGGACAACGAGTACGTGGCCGAGCTGGCCAACAAGACCGTGCATGTGCTGATGCACGTCGGCTGGGTCAAGGACCCGGCCGGCGGTTACCGCGGCCAGATGGCCGCGCTGGTGAAGCCGAACGGCCTGTTCGGAACGGCCTATATGGCCGCGATCAAGCCGGTGCGGGTCGCGGTCGTCTATCCGCGGCTGATGCGGTCGATCGAGCGCAGGTGGCAGCGGCAGGCCGCGGGGTGACGCGAGTCGTCTCCGCGGCGGTCGACGCCGCGACAACGTAACGACGCGTGAGCCTCGCTCATCTCGGATGGCGAAGCTCACTTTGGGGACTGGGGAGATCCGGAACTTATGCACGTGAACAGGGCCGAGCGACGGCCCGATGGCCAGAGGATCCCGGAGAACGAGCGAGCGATAGCCGTCGTCGGCATGGCATGCCGAGTCCCGGGGGCCGACGACCTCCGCGCCTTCTGGCGGTTACTGCGCGGTGGTGTCGACGCGATCACCGACGCGCCGGCGGACCGGGGGTACGACATCCCGGAGCTGGCACGGTTCGGCCGAGGCGGCTTCCTCGACCGCGTCGCCGACTTCGATGCCGGGTTCTTCGGCATCTCCCCGCGCGAGGCGGCGGCCATGGACCCGCGCCAGCGCCTGGCACTCGAACTGACCTGGGAGGCCCTGGAGGACGCCCACGCGGCGCCGGAGAGCCTGCGCGACAGCTCCACCGCGGTCTTCCTGGGTGCCACGGGCGACGACTACGCCTCGCTCGTCCACCGGCACGGCCCGGACGCCGTCTCACACCACTCGCTGGCCGGACTGAGCCGTGGTGTGATCGCCAACCGGGTCTCCCATCACCTCGGCTTCCACGGGCCGAGCGTGACCGTGGACACCGCGCAGTCCTCCTCGCTGGTCGCCGTGCACATGGCCTGCGAGAACCTGCTGTCGGGGACGACCCGGCTGGCCCTGGCCGGCGGTGTGCATCTGAACCTGGTGCCGGAGAGCACGCTCGCCCTGGCGCGGGCGGGCGCGCTCTCCCCCGACTGCCGCAGCTACACCTTCGACTCCCGCGCCAACGGCTTCGTCCGGGGCGAGGGCGCCGGCGTGGTCGTGCTCAAGCGGCTGGCGGACGCGGTCGCCGACGGCGACCCGGTGTACTGCGTCCTGCTCGGCGGGGCGGTGAACCACGACGGGGACGGCCAGGCGCTGACCGTCCCCGACAGCGACGCGCAGCAGGCACTGCTGCGGGAGGCGTGCGCCCGCGCCGGGGTCGAGCCCGAGCAGGTGCGGTACGTCGAACTGCACGGCACCGGCACGAGGGCGGGCGACCCGGTCGAGGCGAGCGCGCTGGGATCGGTGTTCGGCCCGTCCCGCGACGAGCGGCAGCCGTTGCTCGTCGGCTCGGTGAAGACCAACATCGGGCACCTCGACGCCGCCGCCGGAGTCGTCGGACTCATCAAGGTCGCGCTGGCGATGAAGCACGACGTCCTCCCGGCGAGCCTCAACTTCGCCGAGCCGCACCCGTCGATACCGATGGAGCGGTGGAAGCTCGAGGTGAACGCGGCCACCGGGCCGTGGCCCGAGGGCCGTCGGCTCGCCGGCGTCAGCTCGTTCGGCGTCGGCGGCACCAACTGCCACCTCGTCGTCGCCGCCCACCCCGTCCCGGAGCAGCCCGAGCCCGGACCGGAGCCCTCCGCCCCGGTTCCGGTGGTGGTGTCCGGCCGGTCCGCGGCGGCGCTGCGCGCCCAGGCCGGGCGGCTGCGGGAGTGGCTGGAGGCCGACACGGAGCTGCGGCCGGTGGATGTCGGCCACTCCGCCGTGACGACCCGATCGGCGCTGAAGCACCGCGCCGTCGTCGTCGCCGCGGACCGCGCCGAACTGCTGGACGGCCTGGCCGCGTTGGCGGCGGGCGAGGCCTCGGCCGACATCGTGACGGGTTCCGTCGCCGCCGGGCCCGGCGTGGTGTGGGTGTTCCCGGGGCAGGGCTCCCAGTGGCTCGGGATGGCGCGCGGCCTGTGGGAGTCCTCGCCGGTGTTCGCCGCCCGGATGTCGGAGTGCGAGCGGCTGCTGGACGGGCTCGTCGACTGGTCGCTGCGGGATGTGCTCGACGACGAGGCCGCGCTGGCCCGCGTCGACGTGGTGCAGCCCGCGCTGTTCGCGGTGATGGTGTCCCTGGCCGAGGTGTGGCGTTCGGTCGGCCTGGTGCCCGACGCGGTCGTGGGGCACTCGCAGGGCGAGATCGCCGCCGCCTGCGCGGCGGGCATCATCTCCCTGTCCGACGGTCTCCGACTGGTGGTCGGGCGCAGCCTCGCCATCAACGCCGGCCTCTCGGGCCGCGGGACGCTGGCGTCGCTGGCCATGCCCGCCGCGGACGTGGATCGCGACCGGGTCTCGGTCGCCGCGGTGAACGGCCCGAACGCGGTCGTGATCTCCGGCGAGGTCGAGGCGGTGCACGAGGTCGTCGCCGAGTGCGAGGCGCGCGGGATCCGCGCCAGGGTCATCCCGGTCGACTACGCCTCCCACTCCGCGCACGTGGAGGCGATCCGGGACGAGGTGCTGCGGGTCGCCGAGGGCATCACGGCGACCGACAGCGGGGTCGCGTTCTACTCCACGGTCACCGCCGGCCGCGTGGACCCGGCCGAACTGGACGCCGAGTACTGGTACCGGAACCTCCGGCAGGAGGTACGGCTCTCGGAGACCGTCACGGCGCTCGCCGAGGCCGGACACGGGGTGTTCGTGGAGGTCAGCCCGCACCCGGTGCTGACCATGGCGCTCCAGGACACCGTGGCCGCCGCGGAGACCGAGGCCACCCCGGTGGTGCAGGGCACCCTGCGCAGGCAGGAGGACGAGCCGCGGCGGCTGCTGCTGTCCATGGCCGAGCTGTACACCAAGGGCGTCGGGGTGGACTGGCGGCCGCTGTTCGAGGGCGCCCGCCGGGTGGAACTGCCCACCTACGCCTTCCAACGGGAGGCGTACTGGGTCGGCGGCGAGCGCGCCGAGTCGCCCGCGCCGCGTCCCGTCACGGTGGGGGAGACGGGGGCCGCCGAGTCCTCGGATCTCGCGGTCGCGGACGCCGCGCCGGGGGCGCCGGCCCGGATGACCGATCAGCAGCTGTGGACGCTGGTCCGCTCCCAGGCGGCGGCCGTGCTCGGGCTCGCCGACCCGAGGCTGGTGGAGGCCGACAGCACCTTCAAGGAGCTCGGCTTCGACTCGGTGACGGCGGTGGAGCTGAGCAACCGGCTGAGCACCGCGACCGAGCTGCGGATGCCGACCTCGCTGCTGTTCGACCACCCGACGCCCACCGCGCTCGTGCGGCATC